>CAYYHG010000005.1:0-61020 GCA_964471665.1 uncultured Halobacteriales archaeon
CACCCGGGGGAGGTCGCTTCATAATAATTGTTCCGCATGATACCGCTCGGAACGGGCTGTGATTTTCGACCGCGAACTCTGCGCAGGACGTTTCAGTGACGGGGTGTGACCGTACGAATCAAGCCACTCGGGTCCCCAAGCGGGGACAGTGACAGCTCCGCGTCTCGACCGACTGGCGCCGTCCCCGGCACTGGTCGACTGGGCCATCCTCGCGCTGGTCGGGCTGGAGGTCTGCTCCGGACTAGTCAGTCTCACCGTCGGCACGCCGGCGTGGGGGTGGCTGTTCGTCGTCCACTCGGTCGGGGGCGTCACGCTCGTCGCCCTGCTGTTCTGGAAGTTCCGCCGTGTCCGACCGCGGGTCACGAACCGGTCGCTGTGGGACGGCGGGACGCCCGTCTCACTGGCCCTCGCGACACTCGCCGTGGCGGCGCTGGTCACCGGGCTGGTCTGGACCGCGACCGGGGTCGTCCGCGTCGGCCCGTGGACGCTCCTGACCGGCCACATGCTCCTGGGACTGCTCGTGGTGCCCGTCCTGGTGTGGCACCTCCGGTATCGCTTCAGGCTCCCGCGGGCGCGCAACATCGAGGGGCGGCGCGAGGCGCTCCGGCTCACCGCGCTGGTCGGCGTCGGCGCGGTGGCCTGGCGGGTGGCCGAAGCCGGCGCCACCGTCCTCGGCCTGGCCGGCGCAGACCGCCGCTTTACCGGTTCGACCGACGCGGCGGGACGGGACGGAAACGACTTCCCCGTGACCAGCTGGGTCGCCGACGACCCCGACCCCGTCGACGCCGCCGAGTGGCGCCTGGACGTCCGTGGCGAGGTGGCGACCGAGCGGAGCTTCGCGCACGCGGAGCTCACACCGGGAGACGCCGGCGTCGGGGACCGGACCGACCAGCGGGCAGTGCTGGACTGCACGAGCGGGTGGTACGCGGAGCGCGACTGGGAGGGCGTCCGTGTCGGCGACCTGCTGGAGACAGCCCGGCCGGCCGACGACGCGCAGTGGGTGAGTTTCCGGTCGGTGACCGGCTACCGTTTCAGTCTCCCCCTCGAGGAGGCCCGCGACGCGCTGCTGGCGACACACGTCGACGGCGACCCGCTCTCGCACGGCCACGGCGCGCCGCTCCGGCTGGTCGCGCCCGGCAGGCGCGGCTTCCAGTGGGTCAAGTGGGTCGAACGCGTCGAGGTGCGGCGCCACCGGGACCGCTCGGAGTGGGTCGCGATCTTCGTGAGTGGGTTCCGGTAGCGGGGTCGGAGTACCGACACGCTGATACGCCGTCCGCGGTCAGTTGCGGTGTGTACGTCCTCGAACTGGGGGGCCAGGACGACGACTTCGCGGTCTTCGAGGCCGAAAGTGCCGCCTCGGACGTCGACCCCATCGCGCCCGGACTGGCGACGGCCAGCGCTCTCACCGACCGGATCCGTCACCTCGCGTACACGCGCAGTGCCAGCGAACTCGTCGGGCGGGGCGACGCCGACGTCGCGAGCGCGCGGTCGGTTCTCGAAGCCACGGCCCTCGACCGCTCGGGGACCGCTGCCGTCCGGGCAGTCGACGTCCGCGGGCGGACCGGCGTCGACACACAGCGCGCCGAGCGGGAACTCGGGGACGTTCTCGTCGAGCGCGGTTTCGGCGTGGACCTGGAGGACCCAGACCACGAACTCCGTGCGTTCTTCGCGGAGGGAACCTGCGCCCTCGGGTGGCTGCTGGTCGAGAGCGTCCGGGACTACGGCGAGCGCAAACCCACGGATCGCCCGTTCTTCCAGCCCGGGAGCATGGACCCACTGCTCGCGCGTGCGCTCGCGAACGCTGCCGGTGCCCGCCCGGGCGCGACCGTCCTCGACCCGATGTGCGGGACCGGAGGGATCCTCCTCGAGGCGGGGCTGGTCGGTGCCCGCGCCGTCGGCGTCGACACGCAGACCAAGATGGTACGCGGGAGCCACGAGAACCTCGCGCACTTCCTCGACGGCGAGTGGGGGATCGTCCGCGGTGACGCACGCTCGCTACCGGTCGCCGACAACGCAGTCGACGCAGTCGTCTTCGACGCCCCGTACGGCCGGCAGTCGAAAATCGAGGGTCGTCTCGACCGTCTGGTCCTCGAGGCGCTCGAGGAGGCACGCCGCGTCGCGCCCCGCTGTGTCGTTGTCGGGGACCGCCCGTGGGCACAGCCCGCCCACGAGGCGGGGTGGACGACCGAGGCGGCGTTCGACCGGCCGGTCCACAGGTCGCTCACGCGGTACGTGCTGGCGCTGCGCCGGGCCTGAACGACCCCGTCCTTCACCCGAGCGGCGTCGAGCGGGCACGCCCCAGGAGATAGGCGGCCGAGGAGAGGACGTTCACCCCGGGGATGGCCGCCAGTGTCGTCCAGAACAGCGGCCCACCGTTCCAGTCGGTGTGGGTCCGGTGGTGCCAGGCGTCGGCGTAGGTGGCAGCCGGCAGGCCGACGAGATTGGCGAGCAGCCAGACGGCGACGACCGGCGCGGAGGCCACGACACTGCCCAGTCCGAGAAGTCCAAGCAGCGCCACGAGGAGGTTCAGACCGAACCCCGCCCCGACGCCGTAGACGCCCAGCGGCGACCCGCGGGGCGACTCCTCGGGGACGACAGGCACGTAGTGGCCGTCCTCGACCGCCAGAAACAGCGACTCGCCGTGGAGGTCGGCAAAGCGGTCAGCGGGGATGTTCTTGAGTTCGAGCAGTCGCCCCAGGCGGTCCTCGGGGGCGTCGTCCCACCCGAAGTACGCCCTGACGCGGTCGCCGTCGACGTCCAGCGCGAGCGCGAGCGCCTCCTCCGACCGGATCTCGACGGGGTAGGTGTCTGGGACCGACCCGGCGGGAACGCGTTCGACGTCGACCGCGTGTCCCCACGCAGTTCCCGAGACCTCTCCCGCGTCCAGGTCGTCTTCGAGGGTGAGAAACGACTCCGCCGCGCTGTCGAGATCCTCGCGGGATCCGGCCTGGGCGTCGCCCGCGGCGTCCGTGACCACATCGCCGTCGGCGTGTGTGGACGCGGCCTCGGCCTCGGCCTCCTCGGTCTCCTCTGTCACGCCGGAGTGTTCGCTGTGGCGCCAACTAAACGTGTCGCCGTCAGAACGCGCCGAGCAACACCGCGAGACAGACGGCACTGAGCGCCAGGCCGCCGCCGATCTGCAGGGGGGCGCGCGTCTCGTAGTAGCTCTCGAGTTCCTCCTCGCTGCGGTCCGAGACGAGGAACGTGTCGAGGTCCTCGTCGCGGGTGATCTCCAGCAGGTCTTCCTGTCCACCCATCGTCTCGTCGACGTCCCGCTGGAGGGCGCTCCCGAGGACGTAGACGTCGCTTTCGTCGGGGAGTACCCGCTGGGTGTAGCGGCGGCGCCTGTTGGCTGTGCCGATCCGGTCGCTGTTCACGAGGTCTGTCAGCCCGTCGATCGGATCCTCGAAGACACTCGTGTCGTCGTACTGTCTGTCGTGGCGTTCGACGAACTCCTTGACCTCCGCGGGTGGGGCGTTCCCCCGCCCGACAGTGACACGTCTCGTGTTCGAGTCCGAGATCTCGAATGTCGGATTTCCTGTGTCGGCCCTGACCACGACGCGCCCCGTGCCGTCGTCGAGAGAGAAGGGCACCGACCGCGCTCCCTGCGCGATGGTCACCCACTTGTGATCGTTGTCGTCGTGGTCCTTCCGCCACTCCTCGATTTCCCAGTCGATGTGGAGACACGCCTCGTCGGTGAAGGGTGCCTCGACGGTCTCGCCGTCGTCGTGTGCGACTCCTTCCAGTTCCGTGCGCCCGACCGCCATCGAGCGGACTTTCTCGGTCGGCGTGTCCTCCACGAGCCGCTTGGTCTGCCACTTCCCGAAGCCGTCGTAGACGAGGTAGAGTCCGACAAAAAAGCCCGCGACGAGGGCCAGAAACGAGTCGCCGTCGCTGGAACTGGCCAGCACCGCGAGTCCGTCGACGGTTCCAGGGAGGACCCCGAAGACGGGCCCCGTCGTGTCCAGTGACGCCGCCAGTGTGGCGCTCATGCTCTCGACTGGTCGAACGCCGCGCCGACGTCGACGTCTTCAGTCTCTTCGGGGCTGGCACGGAAGAGTTCGCGCTCCTGGAAGCCGAACTGGCGGGCGAAGATGACGTAGGGGAACTGCGCGATGCGGGTGTTGTGCTGTGTGACCGCCTCGTTGTAGAACTCCCGGCGGTCGGCGATCTGTGACTCGACCTCGCTGACGCGTTTCTGGAACTGCATCATGTTCTCCTGGGAGCGCAACTCGGGGTAGGCCTCCGCCCGGGCTTCGAAGTCCATCAGCGCCTGCCGGACCTGCTGGTCGGCCTCGGCCTGCTCGCCGGGCGTCTCTGCGCGTGCGGCCGCCTCGCGCGCCTCCGTGAGACCGGTCAACACCTGCTGTTCCTGTTCCATGAACTCGCTGGCGGCGTCGATGAGTTTCGTCAGTTCGTCCTGGCGCTGTTTCAACAGAACGTCGATGTTCTGTTTGGCCTGGTCGACGCGCTCGCGCAGACTCACTAGCTGGTTGTAGACGCTGATGGTGTACGCCACGAGGAGCACGAGCACGACGAGTGCGACGAATCCCCCGACGATGAACAGAACCATTCTCCCGGGGAGTTCAGGACTGTCTCACAAATCAGTTTCGGCCGGAAACTGGCAGGTCCCAGATACCGGAATCGAAACGCTCCCCGCACAGCCACGGGGTCGTACCGTCGGCTACAACTCCGTCACTCGAGCAGGCCCCGGGAGTGGAGAAAGCCCCGCGTCTGGAAGCGCGCCTCGAAGGACTCGATGGCGTCGGCGTAGCCCGAGAGGGCGATCAGTTCCTCCCGGACCGCCCGTTCGGTCGCCGCCAGGTCGCCGTGTTCGTCGTACAGTTCGGGGACGCGCTCCTCGACAGTCGCGAGAGCGTCGAGAGCGTTCACCAGCGCGGCCGACGGGTCGGGCCGGACGCCGAAGTGGGACATCGCGAACCTGTCGGCGTCGTACCGCCGGAGGCGGTCGGCACTCTCCCTGACAGCCCCGGGATCGAACCGCGGCAGGGTCGCCGGCGGGAGCCACCGGTCTGCCCTGGGGTAGTAAGACCCGACAGCCTCGTTCGCGAAGAGCGTCCGGCTCGGCGGGATCCCAGACGGAGATGTGGTCCGGCGAGTGTCCCGGCGTCGAGACGAGGTCGAGCCTCCGGTCGCCGGCGTCGAGGGCGTACTCCCCGCCCACGCGTTCGACGTTCCCGTCCGGGACAGGATCTGGTTCCCCCATCTCCGCGAAGTGTTCGCCCATCGCGTCCTTGCTGCTCGCGGTCAGTCCCGCGGGATCGACGAGGTGGTCGGCCGTCGCCTCGTGGATGTACACCGACGTAGGCTGCGAGCACGTCGGTGTCGAACATCTCCAGGTCGATTCCCGAGACGTCGTCCGCTCTCTCGAACATACGCGACCTTCGACGCCGAGCCTGATAAGCGACGAGACCGCCCGTGACACGACCCTCGCTATCACTCGACCCCGCCGACGCCGCTGTCGGCCTCGGGCAGGTCGTAGGGTTCGGGATCGAGTCCGAGTTCTTCGAGTGCGGCCTGCACGTGTTCGTCCTCGGCGTACCCGGCGCCGTCCGCCTCTCGGATCCGCTGGGCCGTCGCCAGCACCTCGCCGCGGCGGTCGTCCGGAATCGCGTACTTGTCGGCGGAGAGTTCGATGACGAGACCGTTGTTGTCCCGGGTGTACAGCGAGTGGAAGATTCCCCGGTCGAAGACGCTGTAGTCCTTGCCGGCCTCGTCCAGTGCGGCCATCACGTCATCGTACTCGTCGGGGTCGACGCTGAAACAGAGGTGGTGGACGCCGCCGACGCCCGGACGCACTCCGCGGGCGGACTGGCGGTCGTCGCTGACGAAGACCGTGAGGACGCGGCCGTCGCCGGTGTCGAAAAAGAGGTGGGTCTGGTCGGGGTCGTCGAGGTTCGGCTGGCGCAAGACGAGGGGCATCCCCAGCAGGTCCCGGTAGAAGGCGATCGTGTCCTCGGCGTTGCTCCCCCAGACCGTGACGTGGTCGGTGCCTGTGGTGTGAAACGGGCTGTCGGGCAGGTCCGCCGTGACTGGCTGGTCGCTCATATATCTGGTAGTCTCTCGACGGGAATATACTTGCCGTGTCGGACGTGCTCACGCGCTCGTCGCCGGCAGTATCATAGTGATTGCTGTAGCGAAGTACCGTTTCGACCGCGTCGCGTCCTGCGGTCGATCCGGGGATGGCTTACAGCAATCACTATCAGTCGAACAGGCCCTCGACGTCGGCCTCGCGGTCGGCGCGCCGGGCGGCGTGCTCGGAGAGGCGCTGGAAGACGATGTCGCGGTCGGCGGGCTGGCGCACGAAATCGAAGAGCAACGTCACGAAGGGGCTCTCGGTCTGCCCGGCGTCGAGGTCTGCCCGGGCGTACGCGGCGGCCCGTTCGACGGGCTCGTCCTCGTAGCCGTCTTCCTCGGCGAGAACGTCTGCGGCGACGCAGGTGGCCTCGAATCCCAGATCCGCAGGCGTCAGTACCTCGCCCGCGTGGGTGAGCACGAGCGTGTCGCGCCGCTCGATCAGTTCCGGATCCCCCGCGAGTGCCGCGAGGTACCGCCGGACGTCACCGACGTTGACACCGCGGTACGTGGGGGAGAGGAAAGCGAGGTACTCGCCGGCGCTCTCGGCCAGGCCGGTCGCGCCAGACCAGTTGCGGTCCCGGGCGTGGTAGACGGCGGCAGTGAACTGGATGAGGCCGTGCAGGAACCGTTCGTCGTCGGTGCCCGACTCGAGGCCGAGCCAGTGGTCCTCCCAGGCGTCGTGGGCCGCGTGGTGGTTGCCGGCGTTGTAGATGGCGACGCCGGCCCTGAGGTGCGGTTCCATACTCCCCGGTTGGCCGCGACGGCCCAAAACCTCACTGGAACCGCGGTGGCCGACCGGACCGGCGGCCGGGCAGACCGCCGAGGCGAGCGTTTATGATCGTTCGGTGGTATGACCCGACACGCGTCAGCAACCGGCGCGGGAGAGCCAGGAATGTCGGATCAGTCCCTCCAGACGCCAGCGTCGCGCGACTACGCCCGGGTCGCGCTCGTGCTCTGCTGTGTGGTCGCGGCCGTCCTGGCAGGGGTGGTCGTCCCGACACTGGCTGGCGGGGGGCTCGGAGACAGCCCCGCGAGTTCGCTCGTTCCGGCCGGTGCGATGAGTTCCGGGCCCGGAGGCGAGGCCGCGGACGCGCAAAGTTCCGGGAGCGACCCGGGTGCCGGGTCCGGCGGACGCGGGACGGGCGGACTCGGCGCGCTGAACCCGAGCGACACCACCGACGTCGGCGGCGCGGTGTCCGTCGACGACAGCGCCTACCGGTCACAGGACACTGGCGTCCACCTGACGGTCCGGAGCCCGGAGCCAGCCTACTGGCGGACCGGCTCCTACGACAGGTACACCGGCTCCGGCTGGGAACGGACCGGCGGGAGCCGGCCCTACGATGGCGCCATCGAAACCAGCGGGGTCCAGGGACAGCGCGTCGAGTACCGGGTGACACTCAACCGGTCTGCACGGGCGGTCCCGACGGTCTGGCGGCCGCGCCGCGTCGACGGGCTGGACGGGCTACAGGTCACTGATGGGCGCGCGGTCCGTTCGCCGGCTGTTCTCGACGCAGGAACGACCTACGGGGCCACGAGCCACCTGGCACCGCGGGACCCCGCGGTGTTGCGCTCGACCGGCCGGGACTATCCCACGGACATCGCGGACAGGTACGCGACGTCGGACGGGGGGTCAGAACGCCTCGAAGGGCTGACCGACGATGTCACCGCGGGGGCCGACAATCCGTACGACAAAGCCCGTTCGATCGAGGCGTGGCTGGAGTCGAACAAGGACTACTCGCTGAACGTCTCCCGGACCAGCGACGACATGGCCGAGACGTTCGTCTTCGAGATGGAACGGGGCTACTGCGAGTACTTCGCCACGTCGATGGTCGTGATGCTGCGCTCGCAGGGCGTCCCGGCACGCTACGTCGTGGGGTACTCGACGGGCCAGCAGGTCGCCCCGGACACCTACCGGGTCCGGGGAATGAACGCCCACGCCTGGGTCGAGGTGTACTTCGAGGAGGTCGGCTGGGTGAGGTTCGATCCGACCCCCGGGAGTGACCGCCTCCAGCGCGAGCGCCAGTCGATGCAGGAACAGGTCCCCGACGAGGAGTACGCGCCCCGCGAACGCGGGAGCCCGGGCGAGGCGTTCACACCCGAGACCGAATCGACGCCCGGTTCCCCGCCGGGAGCCGGGTCGACACCGGACGAGGAGGTGGGCGAGAACGCTACCGGGACGCCGGACGACGGGAACGCGACAGAACCTGGCGGCACGTCCGGCGACACCGAGTTCGAGACCGGGGACGGCTACGAGATTTCGCTGAACCGGAGTGCCGTCCCCGGTGTGGCGGTGACGGTGTCCGTGACCCGGGGCGGCGATCCGGTCTCCGACCGGACGGTCCTGTTCGACGGCGAACCCGTCGGGACGACCGGCGCGGACGGCACCGTCACTGCACGGATTCCCTACGCCGAACAGCTCCGCGTGACGGTCGAGGACGGATCCACCGCGTCCCTCGCACCGCCGGGGGCCCGCCCCGGGGACGGCCGGCTCTACAGCGTCACGACTCCGGACGTATCGACGGACGTGACGGTACCAGTCGAGACGAACGCCACGGTCGCGGTCACTGGCGAGCGCGTCGCCGGCGCGGCGGTGACAGTGACCGCCGCAGTCGAGGACGTGCCGGTCCAGGACGGCGCAGTTCTCGTCGACGGGGAACGCGTTGCCACGACGGACGCCGAGGGCCGGGCGACGATTACCCTCCCGGGAACGCCGGGAAACGTCACCGTGGCGGTCCAGCGGGACCCGGTTTCGGGGGAGACGACGGTGTCGGTTCCGGACCTGGACGTGACAGTCGAGCCGTCGCTCCCGCTCGTACTCCCGCTCGCGGACGCGGCCGTCGAGGTGCGGTCGGACGGCCAGCCGGTCCGTGACGCGCCGGTTCGGATCGACGGCGAACTGGTCGCGGAGACCGGCTTCAACGGCACCGCGGCCGTGTCGCTCCCGTTCGCGTCGGGTGCAACCGTGACTGTCACTGCCCGGGGACTGACCCGGGAGACGGCCGTGACCGGCCTCTTCGTGAATCTGGGTCTCCTCCTCGCCGGCGTCGCGCTCCTGATCGCGGGCGGCCTCGTCGTCGCCTACCGCCGCGGGCACACACCGCGGGACGTCCTCGCGGGACTCCGCCGGCTTCCACGGGTCACGGGACAGTACGCACAGCGGCTCCTCGTGGCGCTCGTGGGGTGGGGCGACGAACTGGCCGCCCGGGCCGTCGCGCGTCTCCGGAAGACGTGGGCGTATCTGCTCGACGCGGTCCGGCGCCGGCGGAGCCTCGCAGACCTCTGGCACCTGGCGCTCGCGTGGCTCCGGGAGAGACGGCAGTCGATCGCCCGAAGTGACCGGGACGCAGTGTCGGTGGCGCCCGGATCGGCGAACGCCGCCGACGGGCACGACAGCGGCGAGCGTGCGACCGCGTACCGCGACGTCCGGACAGCGTGGAGACAGTTCCTCTCCAGGGTGAGCGTGCGACGGGCGGCGACGAAGTCGCCCGGCGAGATCGCGAGACACGCCGTCCGACACGACGGCCTGCCAGCCGAACCAGTCCGGGAACTGCGCGACGCCTTCCGGGACGTCGAGTACGGCAGCCAGCCGGCCGCCGACCGGCTCGACCGCGTCGAGCGCGCGCTCGCGGCCATCGAGGAGGAACGGGAGTGATGGACCGACGCGTCGGCCTGTTCGGGACGCTCGGTGTCGGGCTGACGGCGCTGGTGGCCGCCCTGGTCTTCGCTCCGGACCTGTTGCTGGGCACGGAGCCAGTCGGGACGGTCCTCGGAGCCGTCGCGACCATGGACCAGACGGACGTCGTGTTGCTGGCGACGTTCGTCGTCGCGCTGTACCTGGCGGTCGTCGCCCGTACGCCGGGTGGCGAGTCGCGGCTCTCGCCCGAGTCGGACGCCGAACGGGGCTTCGAACGGGCGGCCGAGAACCCGCCGGAGGCGGTCACGGCCAACCGCCGGAAGCGCACGGCTGCGTCCCTGGACGCCGACCTGGAGAGCGCCGTCGCGGGCGGCGGCGACCGGTTCGCGGAGGTTCGCACGACGCTGTCGCGGACCGCGGCCAGCGCGCGTGCCGAGTACGAACAGACAGACAGGGAGAGCGCGCGGGCAGCGGTCGCGGCGGGAGCGTGGACCGACGACCGCACGGCGGCGGCGTTTCTCGCGGACGAGGGACCGACACCGGCCGTCTCCGCGCGGATCCGGCTGTGGCTGGCACCCGAGCGCGAACGGCGGCGGCGCGTCGACCGGACCGTGGCGGCGATACGGCGGCTCGGGGACGACGGCGGTGAGCGACCGTGACCCGCCGCCGGGTCGACCGGTGGGGCGTCGGCCTCGCTGGGACGCTCGCGCTGGCGGCCCTCGGAGTCCTCTTTGCGAGCCCGGCGTTGCTGACCGGGGCGGCCATCCCGCTGTCGTACGTCCTTTACGGGGCCGTCTCGGGCGTGCCGCCCGCTGAGATAGCCGTCCGGCGATCGTTCGACCGGCCCGATCCTGGCCCCGGGGAGACGGTCGACGTGCGGGTGACAGTCGAGAACACGGGCGAGACGGTCCTGCCGGACGTCCGCGCCATCGACGGCGTGCCCGAGGAACTCGCGGTCACGGACGGCTCCCCGCGGGCCTGCGTCGCGCTGGCGCCCGGCGAGTCGACGGACCTGACCTACACTGTCCTCGCGAAACGCGGCGAGTTCCGCTTCGGGGACCCCGCGGTCCGTCTGCGGTCGCTGGCCGCCTCCGAACGGGTCACGGCCGGGGTCGAAGCGACGGGTGACGTCACGCTCACGTGTTCGAACGCGGTGTCCGAGCCACCCCTCGGGGAGGCGACGCTGCCGCGGGCGGGGACGCTCCCGACGGACGCCGGCGGGACCGGCCTGGAGTTCTACGCCACCCGCCAGTACCAGCACGGAGACCCCATGAACCGCGTCGACTGGCGACACTACGCCAAGACGGGGGAGTTCGTCACCGTCCAGTACCGCCAGGAACAGGCGATCAGGACGGTCCTGCTCGTCGACGGCCGGCAGGCCGGCCGCGTGACTCCCCGGCAGGGCTACCCCACCGGGGCGGAGCTGTCGGTCTACGCCGCCGAACGGCTCTACGACGCGCTCGACCGGGCCGGCGTCGTCACGAGCGTCGCTGCAGTGGGCGTCGGTCCGGACCTCCCCGCGGAACTGGTCGGCCCCGACGGCCTGGCGTGGGTCGACGCGGACGCCGACGGCGCGGTCGGGCGGGCCGAGACCCTCTTCGGGTCGATCCGGGGCGTCGCCGACAGGAACGCGGGGCGCGTCCAGACGACGGCACCGGCGACGGCAGCCCCCGACGGCGGGCCGGACGAGACGACCGACCGGTTGCTCGCGCGGCTGCCGCCGAACGCGCAGGTCGTGGTGTGTAGCCCGCTCGTGGACAACTGGCCGGTCCAGTTCGTCCGGTCACTGGCCGTCCGGTCGACGCCGCAGGTGCTCGTCAGTCCGGACGTGACCGGCGCCGACACGCCGGGCCAGCGCCTGGCCGCCAGCCACCGCGAGTTGCGCCTGCGGACGGTCCGCCGGGCCGGCGCGACAATCGTCGACTGGCCCCTCGAACAGCCCATCGACTACGCCCTGCGGTACTCGCTGCCACACCTCCTGGCACAGCCATGACCGACGCGACCGCCGGACTGCGGCCGACGCGAACGAGTACGGCCCTCGCAACGACCGTCGCGACTGCGACAGCCGTCCTCCTGCTCTGGCAGGTCCGCTCGGTCGCCGTGCCGACTGCAATCGGCGTCGCCGGCGTGGTCTGTCTCGCGGTCGGTCTCGGCCTCGTCGGGCCGGACCAGCGACCCCTCCCGGCCGTGCTCGCGAGCCTGTTGCTCGTCCCCGTAGCCGCCGGGATCCTCGTCGGAACCCTCGGTGTGACCCTGACGATCCTCCGGGATTTCTTCCCGGTCGCGGCTACCGCACAGATCCCGGGTCGGTCGCTACACCTCCTCGCCCGCGTCGGCGTCGCTGTCGGGTGTCTGCTCGCGGTGCTGGGCGTGGCCCTGGGCGTGCGCAACGTCGTCGACACCGATTCGGTGGAGGCGTACCTCGGCCTCGCGCTCCGGACGAGTGTCGTCCCCCTCGTCGTCGGGGGCGCCCTGGTCGTCGGGACCGTCTTCACGAGAGCCACTGGCGACCCGCTGGGACCCGTCCGGGGAGTCGTGCCCTGGCTGCTCTCGCCCGGGACCGGAGGCACACACCTCGCGACGCTTTTGGGACTGCTGACGGTCGCAGCCTTCGGCGTCCGGGCTGCGCTCGACGCGCTCCCCATCGCCGAGTTCCTCTCGGACCGCGGAAGCGCGAGAACCGACACGACGCAACTCGACAGCGTCCTGTCGGCCCTCGGTGTGCTGACGGCGGCTGCCACGATGGGGACACTGTTCGCGCTCGCCGTCGAAACCGCGCTTGGCGGGCGTCTCCAGCAGGTGATCGGATCCGGCCTCTACCGGGTGCTGATTGGCGTCTCGACGGCGAGTGCGCTCAGACTGGGGCTGCTCGGCGCCGTCGTGCTGTCGGGGAGTGTCGTCGTCGCGGTGGCGCTGTTGCGCCGTCTCGCCCAGTTGTCGGTCGGCAGCTCCTCCCGCTGGGTCGGGCCGTTCGTCGGCGGCAGCACGCTCACCGCCGCCGGCGTCGTCGCCGGGGAACCGCTTGTCGACGCGCTCGTCGTCCGGATCGCAGCCAGGCTGCCGGGCCCGCCTGCGACCCTGTTCCGGGAGACAACCGGATCTGTCGTGCGGTTCTACGGTCCCGCAACCGTGGCTGTCGCCCTCGTGACCGTCCTCGTCGCGGCGACTGCCAGCGCCATTCTGTTCTTGCGCCTGTTGCTCCTGTCGGGGTATCTCACCGAGGAGACGGCGGGCTACTCGCTCGCGAGCGGCGGGCTCTTCGCGGCAGCAGCCTTCACCGGCGCGGCCGGGTTCGAGCCGGTGCTTGCTTTCGCCGGGCTGGTGGCAGCGCTGTTCGTCTGGGACGTCGGGCGGTACGGAACCCTCCTCGGTCGCGAGGTCGGCCGCCACGCGCCCACGCGGGAGGCGGAACTGGTCCACGCTGGCGGCACTCTCGCCGTCGGCCTCGGAGGCGCGCTGATCGCGCTCGGGCTGGTACGCGTCGAACCCGGCGCCGGTGGATCAGCGGTCCCGGCGGCCCTGGTACTCGTCGGCGCGCTGGCCGGACTCGTGTTCCTCGTCGCGGCACTCCGGTGATACAGTGACGAGCTTCAGTACGGGTCGATTCACCTCGGGTCGACTGCGGGCACCTCGACGCTGTCGACGACGTCCGAGACGACCGTCCGGCGGTCGGTCCCGCGGACCTCCGCGTCGGCAGTGAGGACGAGCCGGTGGGTGAAGACGGCCTCGACGACGCGCTTGATATCGTCGGGAACGACGTAGTCCCGCCCCCGGAGGGCAGCACCCGCACGGGCAGCCTCGAAGAGGCGCTGGACGCCACGCGGCGAGACCCCCACCTCGACGCGGCGGTCCTCCCGGGTCTGGCGGCCCAGTTCGACGATGTAGTCCCGCAGGCGCTCCTCGACGGAGACGTCCTCGGGCACCCGCTGGAGGGCCAGGACCCGCTCGGCGTCGACTACCGGATCGACGCTCGGGGCCAGCGCCGTCCGGTCGGCCCGCCGGTCGAGCAACCGCCGCTCGCCGTCGGCGTCGGGATAGCCGATTGCCGACTTGACGATGAACCGGTCGCGCTGGGCCTCCGGGAGACCGAAGGTCCCCTCCTGTTCGACCGGGTTCTGCGTGGCGATGACGAAAAACGGATCGGGCAGTTCGTGGGTCGTCCCGTCGACGGTGACCTGCCGTTCGCCCATCGCCTCCAGCAGGGCGGCCTGCGTTTTCGGCGGGGCACGGTTGATTTCGTCGGCCAGGACCACGTTCGCGAACACCGGCCCCTCGGCGAACTCGAATGTGCCCGTCGCCTCGTTGTAGACGTTCGATCCCGTGATGTCGGCGGGGAGGAGATCCGGAGTGAACTGGACGCGCTGAAAACGGAGGTTCAGCGCACCCGCGAAACTGCGTGCCGTGAGCGTCTTTCCCGTCCCCGGGACGTCCTCGAGCAGGACGTGTCCCCGCGCGAGCACACCAGTCATGATCGTCTCCAGAAACGACTCCTCGGCGATGACGGCCGCCCCAATCTCGTCGAGGACGCGCCGACAGACGTCGCCGGCCGTCTGGTGGTCCATGTGCGTGGACGGTCGTGTGCGAGCAAAAATCCCCCGATCACCGGTCCCTGTCGGCAACCAGCCCCCGAGGTCGGAGTGACGCCGACGGTCCCGCGCTCTCCGGCGTCTCGAAGCTGCCCTCGCCGCCCAGCACGGTCGATATTTTTGATTTTCCGCGCGAAGACCACGTTATTTCTGCATCGAAGATAATTATTAATTTGGGACAGAATGATTCACCGAGTTCCGGATACTGCAGAAGATACCCATGAATGAGTCACTACGTCCTGAGTCAGAGAATGATCATACTCCAAGAGTCCGTGATGGAGGAAAAACGAGAATATCACTTCCTGAGACAGCGCCGGTAAATGTCGAATGCTACGTCAGAGCGGGAGCACACAACGAATCGATTGATCATATACTCGACTCATTGCAAGAGTACGCACAGGAAGGCACGATCGACAACCTGACTATCACTGTCTGGCCGTCTGACATCCGACTGGTCGAGTGTACGGAGAACACTCCTGTTCGGAACTGTTACTCGGAGTTCCAGGAGTGGAGCGAGAGGAATGGCGTGTCGTTACAGCCAGCGTTCACCCACAAGGAACGGTCGTCGCTGATCAACGGCTCTTCTGAGACGGTTCTCTGTGTTCCCACCCTCTGTGTTGCTGTGTATGTCGATGGGGAACTCGTGAATATTGCTCCGCATACCAGGCAATCAAACGCCTACACAGTCAAGGATATACTGTCTTTCATCGAAGAGTTCGCCTCAGAACCGTCCTCGGAAAAAACGAGTCAATCTGTCCCGGAACAGACTGTCCGAACGGATCAAACAATCCAATCTACCGACAAGCAGCCGTCGGAACAACGTGAAGGCAAAAAGACAAAGTAATACTGCCGGTCATGAGCCCGTGAGTAATTTCGTCCTCCGTGGGGTCGAATATCTCCACGTAGTTATGACCGGCAGTATAACACATACCCATCACCCCAAACAGTCACAAAAACGCGACCGCGCGGACCGAAGCGCCGCTGGTGGCCTGGTAGTTGATGGGTGGGTACAGGAAGTACGCCCGTCGTGACTCGGCGCCGTCCAGCACGTCCCCGAGATTACGGAGTTCCTCGATCGGGATGATGTCGTTCTCCAGCAAAGGCAGGTGCGACTCGTCAGGCATCGTCTCGTCGACCGCCGGGCCGTGGGCGCCGACTTCGCCGGCCCATCCCCCGACAGAGGCGCCGTCGGTGCCGACCGCCTTCAGCTCCAGGCTCGCCAGGTACTCGGCGGCGTCGGCTGTCAGGTAGGGGAACTCGAAGAGGTACTCTGGCGTCCGTCCGTGGTACTGGTCCCACCCCGTATGGAGCATCACCACGTCGCCGGTCTCGATGTCGTCCTCGAAGGCCTCGAGTTCCGAGACTGTAATCGCGGCTTCAGGTTCCTTGGGTGCCAGGTCGATGACCACGCCCTCGCCCATGAACTTCGCTATCGAAAAGTCGTCGAGCGTTTTTCCCTCGGGGATGAAATGCAGCGGCGAGTCGACGTGTGTGCCGGTGTGTGTAGACATTTCGGCCATCTCCATCGTGAAGCCTTCCCGGGCGGCCCACGCGGACTGTTCCAGCGTCACCGACGGTAGCGTCGGCCAGACGGGCATACTCTCGTCGACTGGATTGCTGAGATCGATCACCTTGTCGGGTGGCTGAAACATACGGCCAATTCAGTGCTGTCGGGTAAAAATTTGGTGGCTCTCATCTCGAGTTCTCCAGTGGTGTAGTGCATCGCGCTCCTTGCTGGCGATACGCACCGAACTGCAAGCGCTTCACGACCGGGTACTACCTCACTAGAGTCGGACTCGGGGGGCGACCTACAGCAGTGTGACGTGGACGCATCAGCGATCGGACCAGATTGAGAGATAGATCGAGGTTCCCGGCGCCGTCTACTGGTACCCATCCGCGGTCGGACTGAAATCCACGATTTCGACATCACCGAGCGTGAGCGCCTCGGGCTGGAAGTTCCCGCTGGGCGGGTGATAGCCGGTCGCTTCCAGCACCGCGTCGACGACAGCCTGGCGTTCGGCCCGGACGCCCATCGTCTCCACGACGGAATCGACACCGTGGTCGGCACAGTAGACGCCCTCGATTTCCCAGCTGTGGTCCTCGTAGCACGACAGCGTGACCGTCACGCGGTGGCCGGACGACAGCGTCGTTCCCTCGCAGGCGCGACAGCCGACCGTCGCCGTCCCGAAATCCTGCTTGACCGCCAGGCTCTCGACGACCAGTCCCGTGAACTGCTCTGCGAGGTCCGCCTCGCTGTGTCGTTTCATTCCGCTTCTCTATGTGCTGGAGGAATTATAAGATGGGAGGTGGTCGTGAGTCTCGGCGTAGGGGCTGCCCCGCGACAACGTGGTCGCCGGCCGAGAGAAGCGAGAAGACGGCTGCCCATCCCGCTCGCGGAGGCGCTGGCGTCCGGGAGTAGCGGTGTGGGCCCCAGTTCCGTCGGCGAGACGTCCTCAATCTACCGCCTCTCCACTCCCGGCCGAACCGCGCTCGTCGAGTCGCCGTTCGTACTTCTCGAGTGCCGTATCGAGCGCGGATTCGGCGTCGGTACTCGTGCGCTCGGCGAAGGCCAGCACCGCGAACAGCACGTCCCCGAGCTCGTCGGCGGCGACGTCGACGTCGGCGGGATCGGAGCCGTAGTCCGTCGACGAGTTGACCTCCTTCGCGAGTTCGCCGAGTTCGCTCGCAGCGTCGAGCAGGCGGTAGGCCGGCGGTGCGGCGATGTCGTGGGTCGCGACGAAAGCCGCGACGCGTTCCTGTGCGTCCGAGACCATGCCCGCGGGTCGAATGGTCACACTCAAATCACTTGCGGTCCGGGGGAGTCTTTGCGGGCTGGCCCGTAGCCCCGGATATGGATACCCTCGCGGACCTCCTCGCCGGCGGGCGCGAGCGGGAGGGGCCAGCCATCGACGCGCCGGGACGGACGGCGCCCTATACGTACCGGGAGTTCTGTACGAACGCGTGGAAAGCCGGGAATCTGTTGCGCCACTACGGTGTCCGGCCGGACGCGCGGGTCGCGGTCGTCGTCGGCCCGAAGGAGCCGACCTCGGCGGACGAACCGGGGACCCTCGGGACCAGCGCCGACCCGCTCGTGGCGCTGTTTGGCGGCGCAGCCGTCGGCGCGACCGTCGACGTGACGCCAGAGTCACCGGTCGAGACGCGCGCGCTCGTGGCGCCCGACGCCTGGCTGGACCGGTACGACGTGGCGCCGGGGTGTTCGAGACTGGCCTACGGAGGCCCTCCCGAGGAACCGGACGTGGCGAACTTCGAGCGGGAGCTCTGGAGCGAGAACCCCACAGAACCGCCCGACTCGGTGGCGTCCGACGACGTCGTTCTCGCGGCCGGAACGGACCGAAAGACGCACCGACAGCTGCTGGCAACGGCGGAGTCGGTCGTCCGGGACTACGACCTGGCGGCCGGCGACAGCGTCGGACTGGCGGCCCCACTCACGAGCGCTCGCGCCGTCGCTGCGGGCGTCGTCGCGCCGCTGTCGGTCGGTGCGACGATCAGGCCTGGCCGTGACGGGGACGTCCGGTACGTCGTCACCCCGGGGGACAGCGACGGGGACGGCGTCGAAACCGGGCCAGGTTCCACCGACGGACGTAACTTTTGATACTAGTCCGACGTCGCTCCGGGTTCGACTGCCGCTGTCTGCTGTGGTGTCCGGTCTGCCAGCCGTTCGAAAACGACAGCGTGGCGGGCGGCCCGCCCGAACCGTTCGTCTCTCCTTCGACAGTCACACCGAGAGGACGACCGGGGCGGCCGGAGAGCACCGTCCGACGGCCAGCAATCAGAACGTCGAGAGTTCGCCGTCGATGACCCGCTGGGTGAGGTCGGTCACGTTCGCGAGTTCCTCGTCGATAGCGGCCGCGACGTCCGCCTCGATGTCGGAGACAGCGACGCCCTCTTCGGTGATGACTTCGGCGTCGGCGACGTGTGGGTTGTCGATCGGCTGGCCGATCTGGCTGAGCAGTCTGACCTGCAACTGGCGGATGCCGTCGACCTCCGCGGCCACCGACTGGGCGATCTCGGTGCTCAGGAGGTTGTAGATCTTGCCGATGTGGTTGACGGGGTTCTTCCCGCTGGTGGCCTCCATGCTCATCGGACGGTTGGGAGTGATGAGGCCATTCGCGCGGTTCCCCCGCCCGACGGAACCGTCGTCGCCCTGTTCCGCGCTCGTTCCGGTCGTCGTCAGGTAGATGGCGCCGTCCTCGTAGACGTCAGCCGTGTTGACGTGGACCGCGACCTCGCGGTCGGTGTACTCGCGGGCCAGATCCGTCACGAACTCCTCGATACTCCCCACGGCGTCCCGGTACTCGTCCATGTCAGCGACGTAGCGGTCGATCGTGGCGGCTGCGACCGTCACGTCGATGTGGTCGCCCTCGCGTTTGCCCATCACCTTGATGTCCTGTCCGAGTTCGGGGTGGTCGGCGGCGTACTCGCCGTTCAGGCGGCGTTCGGTGTTGTAGACGATCCGCTCGGTCTCGGTGAGCGGCGCGTGGCCGACCCCGTAACTGGTGTCGTTGGCCATCGGAACGGCGCCACCCTCGCCGAACACTTCCTGGAGGTCGCCGCTGCCCTCTCCGAGGCGGACGTCGACGACCACGTCCGATCCGACGTCGAGTTCGGGGAAGTGTTCCTCGAGGTACTCGCGGGCAGTCGCCAGCGCGACCGTCTCGGTCGGGATCCGTTCGCCGTCGTACGCCTTGGTCGCACGTCCGACGATCAGCAGATAGATCGGCTCGAGCACCTCGCCGCCGCCGAAGGCCGGCGCGGCGGTCCCGGCGGCCAGTTGCGTCTCGTCGGTGTTGAAGTGCAACACCGTGCCAAACCGGTCGAGGTAGGTCTGTGCCAGCGCCCGCGAGACCGCCTCGGCGACGCCATCACAGATCGAGTCGGGGTGGCCCAGTCCCTTCCGCTCGACGACCTCGACTGCCTGGTCCTCTACGGCCCGCCCGGTCGCGGGCTCTACGTGGATGTTCCGGTCGGTCATTGCCCGAGGTTCGGCAGGCCCGTGTCTATAACTTTCGGAAACCTTTATTCCGTTTGTGATTACTCTGGGTCATCTCCGCCGTCCCCGAGAATCATCTCCAGGTAGGACGTGCGGATACTCTCCCGGTCGTCGAGACCGAGCCGTTCGAGGACTGCCGTCGCGCTCTGTCTGGCCGATTCGATGTCGGCTTCGGTCTCGACTGTGGTCTCGGCCTCGATTTCGACGAACTCGCCGAGGCCATCCACGGTGTCGAGAGTCACGGTGAACCCATCGAGCGAGTATCGCTCGCGGTGTTTTCTGACAATCGCCGCGGGTTCGAACGCCAGGTTCTCCAGGATGGCGGCGATGGCGGACTCGTCGGCCACAGCGGTCTCGGCCTCCGGCCGGGTCTTCGAGACGTCGTCGACGAGTGAGCCCTTGTAGGTGAGAAACGCCTGCTGGTCACCGTCTCCACGGGTCTCGCGCCGGACCCGGAGTGCTTCGTCCGACTCCGCGAAGTCGCGGTGTGGCGGGTCGTAGTAGGTGTCTTCCTGGCGGGCAGTTCCGAGCGGGTCGGCGCCGAGCGCCTCGAGGCGGTCCGTGACGCCATCGTGAGTGGCGCGGACTTTCAGTTCCACCTCGTACATGGCCCGACCGACGGCCCGGGCCCGCAAAAGTGGCCTGCTTTCGGGCACGTTTTCACGGTGGTTTCCGTGAGGCCGGTATGGGCGAGTACGATCCGGTCGAGTCCCCCGACGATTCGACAGTGTTTCCCTACCACGACCTGACGCCCCCGACGACGGCGGATCTCTACCGGGCCCGCCGGACGCTCCGCGAGCACCTCCCGGAGACGCCGCTGGTCCGCAGCGAGTCGCTCTCGGCCGAACTCGACGCCGACGTCTACCTCAAACGCGAGGACACGCTCCCCACTGGCGCATTCAAGATCAGGGGTGGGATCACCCTCGTCTCGGGGCTGGACAGGCGGTTTCGCGAGCGGGGACTGATCGCGGCGAGTACCGGCAACCACGGCCAGTCGGTCGCCTGGGCCGGCCGGCAGTTCGGCGTTCCCGTACGCGTCGGCGTCCCCGAAGACGCCAACCCCGACAAGGTGGCGGCGATGCGACAGCTCGGCGCCGAGGTCCGACACCACGGCGCGGATTTCGACGAGGCCCGGGAGTACGTCGAGAAACTCGCCGCAGAGGAGGGCTACCGGTACGTCCACTCGGCGAACGAGCCCGCGCTGGTAGCCGGGGTCGGGACTGCCGGGATCGAGGTGGTCGAAACCTGCCCAGACGTCGACATCGTCTTCTGTCCGGTCGGGGGCGGCACGTCGGCCTCGGGGTACTGTCTCTCGACCGGTGCGGTGGTCGACGCCGACGTGATCGGCGTCCAGGCCGAGGGAGCGCCGGCCGTCTACCGCGCCTGGGCCGAAGACACACTCGCCGCCAGCGACCGGATGGAGACGTTCGCCGAGGGCGTCGCCACGCGCGTGCCCTTCGCGCTGACGACGCGGATCCTGCGCGACCGCCTCGCGGACTTCCGACTGGTCTCCGACGACGCGATCAGGGACGCCGTCGCGCGCATGTACGTCGACGAGCACATCGTGATGGAGGGTGCCTGTGGCACGGCCGTCGCGGCCGCCATCGAGGCCGGCCAGGCACTGAGCGGAAAGACCGTCGTGATCCCCGTCTCCGGGCGGAACGTCGACAGCGCCTCCCACCAGGAGATGCTCCGGGAGAGCGACTACGCGAGCGGGCGTTCCTAATCCGGGACTGCGCCTCGCACCGTCGGCTACTCCATCGTGAGTGACGCGCCGGCGTTGTGCGGGGCCGAGATCCGGACAGAGCCGTCGGGTTCGATGGTGTCGAGCGCGGTCCGGGCGGCAGCGACTGCCGCGTCGGCATCGTCCGCGCGGGTCAGGGCGTAGACGGTCGGCCCCCAGGAGGACTGGCCGGCACCGTGGACGACGGGACTGTCCGAGAGGGAATCGACGATCGCACCGGCCGGCGGGCGGTAGACGCCGCCCTGTTCGTCGGCGTACCAGGCACCGTTGAGTCGGCCCAGGCGGGCGATGGCCCGGCCGGACTCCCGAATGTCCCCTTCCGCCAGGGCGGGGAGGACACGCCGGACGAGCAGCGTCGCCATCTCGTCGGCGATCGACGGGTCGGCTCGCTCGACGACCGCCCGCATGCTCTCTTCCTCTGGTGTGCCACTCCTGCCCGCCGGGACGTCGGGTGTGATCAGCACGAACCGCCAGTCCGCCGGCACGTCGTGACGCGAGACCGGTTGCGGGACCGACCAGTCACCGCGGGCGGGCGGCGCGGACGTGAACTGCTCGGTCGGGTGGCCGGCGTCGACGACGAATCCGCCGGCTTCGAAGGCCGCGACGCCGACGCCGCTGCGCCCACCTCGTCCAAGCTCCGGCGCCAGCTCCCGGGGGTCGACCGCGCGGTCGTACGCGCGAGCGACTGCGACCAGACAGGACAGCGCGAGCTGTGTCCCGCTGCCCAGTCCGGCGTGGCGCTGGAACCGTTCGTGAACCGTCACCGCGGCCCCGTCGACGCCGAGCAGTTCGACCACGTCCCGGACGAACGCCTCGGCGTCCGGATCCGGACACTGGACCGACGACGCCCGGTCGGCCTCGACGACGATCCTGGGTTCGGCCAGGGCGACACCCACGCCACCGTAGAGGCGGTCGTGTGCCAGCGCCAGGTTCTGGAACCCGAAGTGGAGGCGGGCACCTGTCTCGACGGTTACCATACACGAGATTGGCACTGTCGCGGCATGAATCCGGGGGAACCGGGACACCGAGGAATATAACCACTGGATGTTCGATCGCCTGATAGTGATTGCTGTAACGAAGTACCGGTTCGACCGCGTCGCGTCCTGCGGTCGATCCGGGAATGGCTTACAGCAATCACTCTGACGCAATCCGACGCAGACCTTATGTTCAACGACCCGAACATTACAACGATGGGTGCCGGCATCCGCGTCCTCCACGTCGACGAGCCGGCGGCGACAGAGCCGGCCGCCGAGTTTTTGCACAGTCGCGAAGACGGGTTCGAAGTCGACACAGCACGGACAGCGAGCGACGCGGTGAAACGACTCGAAGGGCGAACAGACAGTGCACCGGTCGACTGTGTCGTCAGCGGGTACGACGTCGCGGACGCAGACGGTCTGGAGCTCCTCGAACGTGTTCGGGAGACGGACCCGGACCTTCCGTTCATCCTGTTCACAGGCGAGCGCAGCGAGGAAATCGCGAGCGAGGCCATCGCCAGGGGCGTGGATGGCTATCTGGAGAAGCGAGCCGAGGCCGAGCAGTACGCCCTGCTGAAAAACCGCGTCGAGGGCGCAGTCGAACAGTACCGGGCGCGCAACCGCGTCGAACGGCTCCACGAAGCCTCGCGGACATTCATGCGCGCACAGGGCGTCGAGGAAGTCTGTGAGAGCGCAATCCACGCCGTCGAGGGAATACTCGATTTTCCGCTGAGTGCGATCTGGTTGTACGACCAGGACGAGCCGGTCCTCCGTCCGGTCGCGGCCAGCGACGGCGCCCGCGAGCGGTTCGAGGAGATACCGGCCTACACGCCGGGGAACAGCCTCTCCTGGCAGGCGTTCGAGTCGGGCGAGACCGTCTTCTACCAGGATATCCACGGGCAACCCGGGGCGTACGATCCCGACACGCCGGTCGAGTCGGAACTCGTGGCCCCGCTCGGCGAGCACGGCGTCATGAACGTCGGGTCGACCCAGCAACGGGAGATGGACGACATCGACCGGTCGCTGGCGGATTTGCTCGCGGCGAACGTCGAGGCAGCACTCGACAGGGCCGCCCGCGAGGAGGCGCGCACCCGCAGCGAGCGACGGTTCCGGACGCTGTTCGAACAGTCCGTCGACGCCATCTTCCTCCACACGGCCGACGGCGAGATCGTCGAGGTCAACGCACGCGCCTGCGAGTTGCTCGGATACGACCGCGAGGAACTCGTGGGAATGTCACTCTGGGACATCGGACGGGAGCCCTCGCGGGAGGAACTCCGCTCGCTGTGGAACGAGATGAGTTCCGAGGAGGTGCGACACGTCGAGGGCGTCCACAGGCGTGCCGACGGATCTGAGTTCCACGTCGAGGTGCGCGTCGGACGGATCGACACCCACGGCGAGGTCGAGTTCTTCGCCGCCGCACGGGACGTCTCGGAACAGCGCGAGCGCGAACTGGAACTCCAGCGGCAAAACGAGCGACTCCAGGAGTTTGCCGGCGTCGTCTCACACGACCTCCGGAACCCGCTCCACGTGGCCGAAGGGCGCCTGCAACACGCGATGTGCGAGGTCGACAGCGACCACCTCGAGGCCGTCGCCGCTGCCCACGACCGCATGGAGACACTCATCGACGACCTCCTGACGCTCGCCCGCGAAGGTGACGCTGTCGAGAACCCAACCACCGTGTCCCTGCGAGCGATCGCAGAGGACTCCTGGGAGACTGTCCAGACCGACGGCGCGACTCTGGTCGTCGAGTCCGACAGGCGGATCAAGGCGGATCCACAGCGGCTCAGGCAACTGTTCGAGAACCTCTTTCGAAACGCCGTCGAGCACGCCGCCACGGATTCCGACGCCGACACACTACAGGAGGACAGAGACGACACGGACGTGACGATCACTGTCGGGGACGTGACGGACGGGTTCTTCGTCGCGGACGACGGCTGTGGGATCCCGCCGGACGAGCGCGAACGCGTCTTCGAATCGGGCTACACGACGTCCCAGAACGGGACGGGGTTCGGACTGCGTATCGTCCAGCAGATCGCGAAGGCCCACGACTGGAGCGTGGATCTGACCTCGAGTTTGGAAGGCGGCACCCGGTTCGAGTTCACCGGCGCCGGGCGCGCTCGCTGACGAGCGCGTCTGGCATCCCCCGTAGAGAGACCAAATCTCTCCTCACTCCGAGGGTGGCAACTGGTGACCACACTGGCCGCAGTAACTGTAGGTGGTCGCGTTGTGCGTCCCGCAGTCGACGCAGGTGACTCCGGAGCTGTGCGCGTGCCGGGCCATCTTCGACCGTGTCTCCTGGACCTCGCCGACGAGCGAATAGTGCTCGATGATCCGGAACGGGAGCCATCCGAGGAGCGCTGCCAGCACGAGCAAGAGCCCGTACGAGAGGAACGGTACCCACGGTACCATACCCGAACTACGTCCCGGACGCGCAAAAGAACACGGGTGCCAGTTATTCGCGCAACGCTGTCTCGCGTTCGGTTGCCTCGAGGGTCTCCTCCTCGAGAGCAGTCGCGACGACGGCAGGCTTGTAGGCGCCACCCTCGAAGAGTTCGTGATCGGCGACCGAGGAGTCCACGTAGCGGGTGAAGGCACGCCGCTCGGGGGGGAGATGGCCGTAGACGATTTCGTCTTCGACCAGATCGTAGACGGGGATCCGCGGCGTGAGGAGCGTGTTCTCGCCGACGACACTGTTCTCTCCGACGACGAACCCCGACGTCACGCGACAGCCCGCACCCAGCGAGACGCCGTCCTCGACGATCACAGGGGCGGACTCGACCGGTTCGAGCACGCCACCGAGCAGCGTGTTCGCGCCGAGTTTCACGTTCCCGCCGATCTGGGCGCACGACCCCACCGTATCACAGGAGTCGACGAGCGTCCCGTCACCGACGTGAGCGCCGATATTGACGAAAGAGGGGCTCATCATGATGACGTCCGACCCCAGGTAGGCTCCCCGGCGGACGGTCGTTCCGTCGGGGGTGTTGCGCGAGCCCCGGTCGCCGAGGCCGTCAGTGTCCATGAGCGGGAGGACGTCGTTGTAGGTCACGCCGCCGTACTCGTACCCCGAGATGTCTCTGAGGCCGAAGTTCAGCAGGATGCCCTGCTTGACCCACTCGTTTGCGTGCCACTCGCCGCTCCGGCTCTCGGCAGCACGGACCTCGCCGCCTTCGAGGGCTCCGAGGAAGTCGGCCAGTACCGATCGCTCCTCGACACCGGCCTCGGCAGCCGTCAGTCCGTCCTCGTAGCGGTGCCACAGGTCCTCGATGTCGGATTGCAGACTCATACCTCCCCGCAAACGGCGGGGCGTTATCGGTCCGTCGGTTCGGACTCGTCGACGACGTCGCCGAAGTCGTACAGGCCGGACTCGCGGTCGGCCAGCCAGACGGCGGCGTCGATGGCCCCTGCCGCGAAGACCGCGCGGTCCTCGGCGCGGTGACCGATCGTCAGCACCTCGTCGTTGGCCGCGAACGTAACCTCGTGTTCGCCGCGGACGTCCCCCGCACGCCGCACGAGCACGCCGATTTCGTCGTCGGCCCGTGGCTGGACACCCTCGCGGCCGTACACCGGTTCGAAATCCCGCTGTGTGGCAATCGCCTCGAGAATCGTGTTCGCGGTGCCGCTGGGCGCGTCCCGTTTGCCGTTGTGGTGGGTCTCGAGCAGTTCCACGTCGTAGCCCGGCAGCGCCGCGAGCGCGGGGCCGAGCGCGCCCAGCAGCGCCTGAACCCCGCGGGAAAAGTTCGACGCCAGCAACACCGGGACTGCCTGCCCCGTCTCCTGAAACACTGCCAGCTGATCGTCTTCGAACCCCGTGGTTCCGGAGACCAGGGCCACACCCGCCTCGGCGCACGCGCCCGCCAGGTCGACGGTCGCTTCGGGAACCGAGAAATCGACAACTGCGTCCGGGTCGTGGTCCGCGAGTGCCGTTTCCAGCGCCGACGGCTCGTACAGCGGGACACCCGGGTCGTTGCCGGTATCGGGTGTCACGCCGAACGCGACCGTGGCGTCCTCGCGGTCGGCTGCTGTCTCGACGACTTCCCGGCCCATCCGGCCCGTCGCGCCGTTGACTCCGAGGACTGTCATCGTACCTCCGGGGCAGTTCCCTCGAGGTCCGCGAGGACTGCTCGGAGTGCCTCGCGGTTGTCCTCGGTCAGGTCGGTCAACGGCGGCCGCGTCGTCGCGGACATGTGCCCGCGGATCTCCATGGCGGCCTTGACGGGGATGGGGTTGGTCTCCCAGAACAACCCACGGAACAGCGGTCCGAGTTCGTGGTGGCGCTCGCGGGCACTCTCGTAGTCGCCCTCCAGAGCCGCCCGGACCAGCGCACTCATCCGCTCGGGCTCGACGTTCGCGGCGACGCTGATGCAGCCGGTGGCGCCCACCGAGAGGATCGGAAGCGTCTCGCCGTCGTTGCCCGAGAGGACGTCGAACGTCTCGTCGCGCGTGCGCTCGACAATCTCGCCGACCTGGTTGAGGTCGCCGCCGGCGGCCTTGTACCCCTGGATGTTCTCGTGTTCTGCGAGGCGGGCGACCGTCTCGGGTTCGATGTTCCGGCCCGTCCGCGAGGGAACGTTGTAGACGACCTGTGGAACGTCGACCGCGTCGGCGATGGCGGTGTAGTGGTCGACCAGTCCCTCCTGTTCTGGCTTGTTGTAGTACGGCGAGATCAGCAGGAGTGCGTCGGCGCCGACGTCCGCCGCTCGCTGGGACAGCGAGAGTGCCTCGCGGGTGTTGTTCGACCCGCTGCCGCCGATGACGGGCACGCCGACCGCGTCGACGACCGCCTCGATGACCTCGACGTGTTCGTCGTGGCTGACCGTCGCCGACTCGCCGGTCGAACCCATCGGAACCAGGCCGTCGACGCCAGCCTCTTCGAGGCGTCGGGCGTCTGCGCGAAGCGTTTCGAAGTCGATGCTGCCGTCGTCGTGGAACGGCGTGCACATCGCGGGGTACACGCCGCCGAAGGTGTCGAAGTGTGTCATTGTCGGGTTGTCACGCGTGGTTCGGCGTTGTTGAGTTTTCTACCTGGGTGTCGTATCGCAGGGGTGTCGAGGACAGTACCTTTCGCTGGGTCGACCACCAGCACGGCCCGGGACAGGGGCGCCACGCCTGCCACGAGCCCCGCTCACCGCTTGCGTTTGACAGAAAAACGAACGCCACGCTCTCGCCCGTCGTCGCGGCGCGCGGTCTGCGTGGCGTCTCGCATACGTGACCGACTGTTCGGCACGGTCTTAGTGGTTGTGATATTCCCGAACACGTGTGGATCCATCCCACAGAACGAGCGCTTTTTTAAGATCGATCCCCTACTGTGGAGTGATGGTAGGACACACAGGCCTCAAACTGCGGATGGTCATCGCTGGGAGCATCCTGTTTGCTTTCTACGCGGCCCTGGCCGGATTCGTGCTGTTCACGTTCGGCACGAGCACCACGACGCTGGTGCTGGTGGCGCTGGGGAGTCTCGCGTTCGTGGGATTCCAGTACAAGTTCGGCAAGTGGGCTGCGCTCCGGAGCGTGGGTGCCGAGGACATGCCCGAGGAGGGACAGTACCGCGACATACACCGCGCGGTCGAGCAACTCAGCCGGGACATGGACATCGAGAAACCCCGGCTGATGGTCGCCGATATGGGCGTGCCAAACGCCTTTGCTGTCGGGCGGAAAGCCGACGGGACAGTCGTCGTCTCGACGGAACTCATCCAGTTGCTCGACCGGGACGAACTCGAGGGGGTGCTGGCCCACGAACTCGCCCACATCAAGAACCGCGACGTCGTGGTGATGGTCCTGGGCCAGTCCATCGCGTCGCTGGTCGGGATCGCCGTCCAGTTCGCGGTCATCTTCGGCGGCGAGCGCAACATCGGGACGTACCTGATCGCGATGGTCGCCGGGTCGATCGCCCAGATGCTCGTGATGATCTTCGTGATGGCCATCTCCCGGTACCGCGAGTACGTCGCCGACGGCGACGCCGCCGAGTACACGAACAAACCCGACGCGATGGCCCGGGCACTGGAGAAAATCCAGCAGGGCGCAACACAGAGCCAGCAGGCACGGTCGTCCTCGAGCGGGCGCGGTCGCGGACGCGGACGTGGCCGCTCCGAGCAGGGAACTCCCGACGAGGTGGCCGCCCTCTGTATCTCCGGCGGCGAGCGGGGCGTCCTCCAGACCATCTTCGCGACCCACCCGCCCGTCGAGAAGCGCATCGAACGCCTGCGCTCGCGGACGAGCGCGCGGTATTGAATTAGGTGGAACTCGACGGCGTTCCGGTTCGAAACGACGATACGATACAAAAGCTGTCAGCTCGAGTCCACGCAGAGCCACGATCCTGCGAAACAGTGAACAGGTCTTTCAGGCTGGCCCGGCCACACTCTGACGATGAACACGGCCCACGCAGGACAGCGGGTCGCAGTGCTGGCCGACTCGCAGAACCTCTATCACACCGCCCAGAGTCTCTACTCGCAAAACATCGACTACGCCACCCTCCTGGAGGAGGCAGTCGACGGCCGGACACTCACGCGGGCGCTCGCGTACGTCATCAAGGCCGACGCCCCGGAGGAGGAGTCTTTCTTCGACGCGCTGCTCGACATCGGCTTCGAGACGCGCATCAAGGAGATCCGGACCTTCCAGGACGGCTCGAAGAAAGCCGACTGGGACGTTGGGATGAGTCTCGACGCCGTCTCGCTCGCCCCACACGTGGACACCGTCGTCCTGTGTACGGGCGACGGCGACTTCGCGCGGCTGTGTCGCTATCTCGAACACGAGGGTGTCCGCGCTGAGGTCATCTGCTTCGGGGAATCGACAGCCGACTCGCTGATAGAGGCGGCCCGCGAGTTCACCGACATGAGCCAGGATACCGACCGCTACCTGTTATGACAGGCGACGAGGGGGACAGACTCCGGCGCGTCGCGGACTACCAGTTCGGCGCCGGCGCCGGCGAGGTGCTGTTCCCACCCGAATCGGATCTGTCGATCACCCACACGAGTTCAGGCCGGCCGCGACAGGTCAGAATCGGGCACGGGCGGCTCGTCACGTACGGAACCGACGGCCGGTTCACTCTCGGGATCGCCGGCGGGCGGCGACTGCAGACGGGACTGGATCGGCCAGCCTACCGGGTCGTCGTGGGATCGGAGAGCGAACCCTACGTTCGAGAAGGTCGGAACGTCTTCGCGAAGTTCGTCTCGGCCGCCGACGACGCCATCCGGCCCCGCGACGAGGTGCTCGTCGAACACCACGAGAGCCATCTGCTCGCAGTCGGGCGTGCGGAACTGTCCGGCACCGGTATGGACGACTTCGAGACGGGAATGGCCGTCAAAGTCCGCGAGACCGTGGAGTGACAGCAGAGGGCTTTTTATCGTTTGGCGAGAACCGGTAGGTATGTTTGGAGGAGGCGGCGGCGGACTGAACCCGAGCAAGATGAAACAGATGATGGAGCAGATGGGCATCGACATCGAGGAGATCGACGCCGAGGAGGTCGTCATCCGGACGCCAGACGAGGACCTGGTCTTTTCCGACGCCGAGGTCCAGTTGATGAACGCGCAGGGACAGCAGACCTACCAGATCGTCGGCTCGCCGGAGAGCCGCGAACGCGGTGCCGACACCACGGCCGACACGGCCGATCCGGAACTCCAGGACGGCGACGACGCGGACGAAAGCGGGATTCCACAGGAGGACGTCGAACTCGTGGCGGGGCGGACCGGCGTGGGCGAGGGCCGCGCCCGGGAGGCGCTCGAAGCCACCGACGGCGACCTCGCGGCGGCCGTCGACCGGCTGGAATAGTGGCATACCTGTTCGTCCACGACGACCGCGAGTACCTGCTCGAACCCGGTGAGCGCCTCGAAACCGATCTCGGTATTCTCGACGTGCCCGACGGCACAAGCCCCGGCGAGACGGTCGAGACCCACCTCGGCACTGCGTTTCGTGTGCGGGAACTGCGCGGGCCGGATCTGTTTCACCACCTGGAGCGTACCGGGGCGCCGATGATGCCCCGCGACGTGGGACTGATCGTCGGCCACGCCGGCGTCGGCAGCGACGACAGCGTCCTCGACACGGGCACCGGAACGGGCGTGCTCGCGGCGTATCTCGGCCGGATCGGCGCCTCGGTCACCACCTACGAGCGCGACGCCGACTTCGCCGAGGTGGCCCGCGAGAACATGCAAACCGCCGGTGTTGCCGACCGGGTCGAGGTCCGGACCGGCGACGTCCTCACCGACGTCGACGACCTTGCGGCCACCGAGGACAGTGCAGGTGGGTTCGACGTCCTCACGCTCGACACGGAGGACGCACCCGCGGTCGTCGAGCGCGCGCCAGACCTGGTCGTTGCCGGCGGGTTCGTCGCCGTCTACTCGCCGTTCGTCGAGGCGACGCGGGAGGTGGTCGAGACGGCCCGCGAGGCGGGACTGGCTGACGTGACGGCTCTCGAGACGATCCAGCGGGAGATGGACTTCGACGACCGGGGTTCCCGACCCTCTACCGCCGGCGTGGGTCACACTGGCTACCTGACCTTCGGCCGGATCACCGCTTAGCTGTCGTCGTCTTCTTCTTTTTCGTCTTCCTCTTCGTCCTGTTCTTCGTCCTCTTCCTCTTCGTCCTGTTCTTCGTCTTCCTCGTCGTCTTCTCGCTCTTCGTCTTCCTCTTCTCGTTCTTCGAACTCGAATTCGAGTTCGGCGTCCTCGTCACCGACCTGCGTCTCGAACTCGGACTCGCCCGGCGGGAGTGTTACCTCGAGCGTTCCGTCGGGGCCCGTCTGACCGACCGCGGCGTCGTCGCGGGTCACGGTCGCGCCCTCGACCGGTTCGCCGTCCACCAGTACGCGCAGCGTCACTGTCTCGTTTGGCGCCGGCGTGCCGTCCGCAACCAGCAGTGTCGGCTCGCCCCTGTCTTCTTGCTCGTCTTCTTGCTCGTCTTCTCGCTCTTCTTCTGCCAGGCGTTCGATCTCCTCCTCGAGCCGGATCACGTCACTGTTCGATCCGTCGACGCGGATCTCGGCTTCACCAGTTTCGTTGGCCGCCGAGAGGACGAACTCGAACCTGTAGTAACCATCGTCCTCGTGGACGCTCGCTCGGGTGAGCCGCCAGGTTCCGTTCTGTGCCGACAGCTCGCCGCGGGCAGCCGAGAGCGCGTCCGACTGGCTGACGGTAACTGAGTCGTCCCCGTCGTCGGGACGCCGGAGTTCGCGGGACCGCTCGCCGTCCTCGCTCTCGGCCTCGATCCTGACGCCGTCGTCGACCCGGAGTTCGAGTTCGCCGGTCCGCTGTCCGGTGAACTGTTCGAGGATCGCGTCGGGCCCGGCGCTCGATACCTCGTCGAGTCGATCCGAGACGTCCTCGACAGTCGACTCGTTCAGACCCGCCGTTTCGCTGCCACCGGAGACGTTCGCGCTCCGCGCCTCGAGTCTGTCGAGGCTCCCCAGGACGTTCTCGGCGCGCGCGTTCAGGAGGGCCAGACGCTGTGCGTACGCCGACCGGGAAATCTCGCCGCTGGCGTACTCGTCGGTCACCTTCTGGTACTCCTCCCGGATCTCGGTGGCGCGTTCGCGGAGTACCTCGGCCCTGTCGTCGAGGGCTTCGCGGGTCTCGTCGTCCCGGTCGAGTCGGGCCTCGACCGCGGTGTTTTCGACCTCCGTCCGGACATCGTCTTCTGTGGTGGCGATGATCGTGGAGAGTTGCGCTCCAGTCCCGACCGACACCGCTCCGTCGCTGTTCGTCGCGTGGCTGTCCGCGCCGACGACGTCCGTCGCGGCCACCGCTGCCAGTCCTGTTGCCGCGATCAACAGGAGAGCGAGCGCGGCGTGCCGTTTCGATTCCATGGTCTGTCTTACACCGACGGACCTCATAAACGGGGTCGATCGTCCCGGCTGTTGCAGACTGTTTCACTGCGAAATAGCCGGCACGGGACCTTTAGACCGGTCCCAGCGGGACATACACACAACTCCGCGTCGGGAACTCGCAACGGCCACAAACTGTCGAACACCTTTATTCCCTCCTGACGCCTGGGAGCAAGCGGATGGACGGAACGCGAGTCACCGCGGTCGGTGTGTTCGTCGTCGTGCTCCTGCTCGTGGCTCCCCTCCTGGGAACGGGTCTGGCACAGACCACGCCCGAGACGGACCACACCGTCACCCGCGTCGAGGTCCACTCCAACGGGTCGGCCACGTGGACCGTGCGGATCCGGACGCGGCTGACGACCCAGGACGATGTCGACGACTTCGAGCGGTTCCAGGAGCGGTTCCGCCGGAACACGTCCCGCTATCTCGACCCCTTCGGGAGTCGCATCCGTGGAACCGTCGCGGAGGCCGCCGACGCCACCGGGCGCGAGATGACGGCGCGGGACTTCTCCGCGTCGACCAGCGTCCAGACCCTCCCCAGACGATGGGGCGTCGTCACCTACCGGTTCACGTGGACTGGCTTCGCCCGGACACAGGAGGACCGTCTCGTGGTCGGCGACGTCTTCCAGGGGGGATTTTTCATCGCCGAGAACGACAGCCTCGTCGTGTCTGCACCGCAGGGGTGGACCGTCGGGAGCGTCAGCCCAGACCCCGCAGCGATCGAGAACGGGAGCGTCCGCTGGCAGGACCAGCGCGACTTTCTCGACAACCGGCCACGCGTCGTGATCGTCCCCGACGCGAGTGACGGGTCGGCTGGAACCGCAGACTCCACAACCACTGCGACGACCGCTGGAGGCTCCGAGGATGGAAGTTCCGGCGGCGGTCCGCTCGACGTCAGTGGTGTCGTGGCGCTGGCGGCACTGGTCGTCGCCTCGGTGCTGATCGGCCTCGGCGCGTTCGTCCGTCAGCGCGTCCGCGGGCGACAGCATTCCCCGAACTCGTCAGTGTCGCCCGAACCGATGACCGAAGACCAGCGGATCCTGGAGTTGCTCGAAACCAACGACGGCCAGATGCGGCAGGCCGACATCGTCGAGGCCGTCGAGTGGTCGAAATCGAAGACCTCGCGCGTCCTCTCCTCGATGGCCGAGGAAGAGGCGGTCGAGAAAATCCAGCTCGGGCGCGAGAACGTCATCCAGCTCCCGGACGAGGACTAGCTGACACTCCGCACGACGTCGAGGAACTCCTGGCGGTACTCGGTAGCGGTCAGGGTCAGCCGGTCGGGTGGGTCGGCGAGGGACAGCAGGTCCGCAAGCCGTCCCGCCGGGTGACCGCCGGTGACGACAAAAAAGTCGTCGCGGTCCGTCCAGACACAGACCCATCCCGCGACAGGAACCCCCCCGGCGACCGGATCGCGGGCCCCGAACCGTGTCAGTCGCGCACGCGTGCCGTCACGAACGGAGATCGTCTCAGTGCCCCGAGGCGTGACGGTTTCCAGGTCTCGTCCGTCCAGACGCTCGGCGAACGCCTCGCGGACCCCGCGACGCACCATCGGCAGGACCAGCGAGGCAACTCTGTCGGACAGTTGCGGCTCGAATCCCAGCCTGGTGGCGGCGACGAACCGCCACTCGTGGTCCAGGCCGGTCGCGTCGGCGACAGCCTCGCGGGTTCGTTCGTCCTCGTAGCGTCGTGTCGCGCCCCGGACCCGCGCGCCGGGTGCCTCGAACAGCGTCTCGACGGACTCCTCGGCCAGTTGCCAGCCGTCGAAGTCCGCCGCCACGTCCGGGAACGCAGGATCCATCCGTCCACCGGAACCGCTAGTGGTCGTCTTCGCGCCACTTGTGGTCGCACTCGGTGCAGACGAAAAACCGCGTCTCGCTCTCGTCGGCCGCGCGGATCTGTTGCATGTAGTAGTAGGCCTGGTCGTTGTCACAGTTCGGGCACTGGGCGCGGGTCGTCGGGCGGGCCTGCTCTTTGGCTTCGCTCATGTCGACGATGTCGGTGTCCTGCTGGTCCTGTGTCGTCACAGCCCGTTCTTTCTCGCTTGCACTGTCGCGCGCCTGCTCGTGCCCACAGCTCCCGCAGACCCAGACGTCGCCCTCGGTTTTCATTAGCGAACCGCAGTCGTCGCAAAATTCCATGTCAATGGTGTATCCTCTCGGAGCATTTAAACGACGTGGGTTGCTGTTCTAACTTGCCGGTCGGATCAAATCCCGTGACATCGTTCTGGTCTCGTTTCTGTCAATTGTCCGATAACCGCCCACTCTTGACGCTCGCAATTTGTATTTTTATTCCTCGAGGCGGACTGTATCGCCGACCGCGACGCCGTCGGCACCGCCGGCCGGGAACTCGATGATGTGGTCGGCCCTGGCGAGGCCGAACCCGGTCCACGGGGAGAGGCTGGCGACCTGTACCACCTCTTCGTCGACGAGCCAGACAACGTCGAGGGGCACGCGCACGAACAGCATGTGGACGAACTGTCGGGACGGTCCCGACGTGAGGAGGCTGCCACCGCCGAGTTCCATCACCAGCGCGAACCCCTCGGGGACTGGCTTGCGGAACATCAGTCCCCTGGCCTGCGAGAGAACCGAGTCGGCAACCTCGACGTTGGTGGCGAGTGCCCGCGGTTCGCTGACCTGCTCGGTTCCGCCGGTGCCCGCGGGCTCGTGGACGACGCGCATACGCCCGAGGTTGCGGGGTTCGGTGAAAAACGTTAGCCCGCTGGCTCCCCACGTCCCTCCATGGAGAAAACCGACGCAGGCACCACCGTCGGCGTCGACGACCCGTACGAACACGTCGGCCGCTGTGATCACCTGACCGACGACGGTCGGTGCCGGTTCGCGGTCGAACACGGTGATCGGGACCCACAGTTCGCCCGCGAGCGCCGCAGCGAGGACTACCGCTGTCCGGTCGCCGGCGACCCCACCGAGGTTGGCCCCACCGGTCCCTGGGAGTGGCCCGACTGTCCGCACTTCCGGTGCCGGGACCACGACCGGGAGTGTGCCCGGTGTGGCCTGGCGGAAGTCCGGCTGGCACACGACGACGAACGGCCGCTGCTCGAGGAACACCACCTCTCCTACGCGGACGGCGGATCCGATCCGGGCCCGGACGGGGACGACCGCGACACGTCCGACGGGGCGTTGCCGGCCCACGAGATAACCGTCTACCTGTGCCGGTGGTGTCACGCCAAGGTCCACGACTCGTGGGCGCGGATCGACGACGACGTGGCTCCCGACACCGAAGCGATCGCCCAACGGGAGTCCAGGCGCGCCCGCGAGCAGTCCGAACTCGGGTTCGAGTCCGCCGCCGAACGGTTCGACGAGAGCTGATACTGTCGGCGGGGCCTGGCCGTCCCCGTCCCGGACAAGAGGTTTCGGGACGGGGGTCCAACCGCGGGTATGGACCCGGATCTCGACCGCTTCACCTCCCGCCGGTCGACGGTGTATGCCAGCGACGGGGTCGTCGCCACGAGCCAGCCCCTGGCCGCCGAGGCGGGGCGGGAACTGCTCCGCGACGGCGGCAACGCCTTCGACACAGCAGTCGCGACCGCAGCGGCGCTGAACGTCGTCGAACCCACCAGTACGGGGCTTGGCGGAGACGTCTTCGCCTGCTACCGGACCGCTGACGGCGACGTCGGTGCGATGCGTGCCTGCGGGAGCGCACCCGACGCGACGCGCGAGCGCGTGCGGACCGCCGTCGCCGACGAACGGGATATCGATCCCGCCGAGGTGTCGATGCCCGAGCGTGGCCCCCACACTGTGACCGTTCCCGGGACTGCTCGTGGCTGGGAGGCGACCGTCGGCCGTCTCGGGCGCCGCTCGCTGGCCGACGCCCTCCAGCCCGCGATCAGGTACGCCACCGAGGGCTATCCCGTCTCGGAGGTCGTCGCTGCACAGTGGCGCCACGCCGAGGGGCTGTTTACCGACGACGGCGCACGGACAGCCTACCTCTTCGACGGGCGGGCTCCGTCTGTCGGGCAGACGGTCCGCCTCCCCGAACTCGCCGGGACGCTCGAACGGATCGCTTCCGAGGGTGCCGACGTCGTCTACCGGGGCGAAATCGGCGAGGCCATCGCCGACACAGTCCAGGACGCCGGCGGGTTCCTGACCCGCGAGGACCTCGCCGGCTTCGAGGTCGAGTGGCCCGACCCGCTCTCGACGACCTACGGCGGCGTGGAGGTGTTCGAACTCGGCCCGAACAACCAGGGACAGATCGCGCTCGAGGCGCTCAACGTCGCCAGTGAGACCGGCGCCGGTGGTTACGCCTACGACTCCCCGGAGCGCGTCCACGCCTTCGCCGAGGCGACGAAACTGGCCTTCCACGACGGCCACCACTACGTGACCGATCCCGACTACGAGGACGTCCCACCGCTGCACGACCCCGCGTACGCCCGCGAACGGGCAACCGCGGTCGGCGACCGCGCGCAGGGAGATGTTGACCTCGGCCCGCCCGGCGCGCCAGGCGAAGACGCCGACACCGTCCTCCTCTGTGTGGCAGACGGCGAGGGCAACGTCGTCTCGTTCATCAACTCCCGGTACAGGGGTTTCGGCAGCGGACTGGTCGCCGGCGACACCGGCGTCGCGCTCCAGAACCGCGGTGCGTCGTTCTCGCTGGATCCCGGGGACCCCAACCGCCTCGAACCCGGCAAGCGGCCCTTCCACACGCTCGTGCCCGCACTCGCGCACTTCGGCGAGGCGGACTGGGCGGCCTTCGGCGTGATGGGCGGCTACATGCAGCCCCAGGGTCACGTCCAGGTCCTCGCCAATCTCGTCGACTACGACATGCCGCTCCAGCGGGCGCTCGACGAACCCCGGTGGCGGTACCGGGCCGACGGGACGCTGGCCGTCGAAGAGCGGTTCGCGGACGGCGTCACTCCGGAACTGGCCCGGCGCGGCCACGACGTCCGGATCCAGCCGGCGACGGAGTTCGGCGGCGCACAGGTCGCCCGCTGGGACGACGGAACGCTCTCTGGAGCGACCGAACCCCGCAAGGACGGCCACGTCGCGCCGTACTAGACCGTCTCCACGCCCGTTATTTCGAAGCGTGCGCCGCCGTCCACGCTGTCGGTCACCGTCACGTCCCAGCCGTGTGTCTCGGCGACCTCCTGTACAATCGAGAGCCCGAACCCCGTTCCGCCGTCACTGGTGGAGTACCCGCTCTGGAAGATATTCTCGCGTTCGTCTTTGGGGACGCCGGGGCCGTCGTCGGCGACGTAGAACCCGGACTCGGCGTCGACGTCACCGATTGTCACGGTCACCGCGTTCCCGCCGTGTTCGACCGCGTTGTGGATGAGGTTCTCGAAGAGCTGTTTGAGTCGACTCCGGTCTGCCCGGACAGTGCCCTCGGTTTCGACCGCGAGGTCGGCCGCGGCGGTTTCGACCGTGTTCCAGCACCTCGTGGCGACGCGTTCGACGTCGATTGTTTCCACCTCCGTGACAGTCTCGCCGTGCCGGGCGAGCGCCAGCAGGTCCGCGATGAGCCGTTCCATGCGATCGACGGCCCGGCGGGAGCGCTCGAAGTGGTCGGACTCTCCGGTTTCCTCGGCGAGATTCAGCGACATCGACAGCGTGTTCAGCGGGTTCTGGAGGTCGTGGGAGACGACCGACGCGAACTCGTCGAGCCGTTCGGTCTTTCGCTCCAGTTCCCGCTCGCGTTCCATGCGATCGAGGGCGCTCTCGACGTTGGCGGCCAGCGTCTTCGCCAGCGTGACGTCTGTTCCCCCGAACCTGGCGACTTCGGTCGAGGTGGCCAGGAAGAGACCGTGGTCGCCGATGGGCAGGAACATCTCGCTCCGGACCGGCGTCTCCGGGTCGTACAGCTTCTCGCGTTCGCGGACGTCCTCGCAGACGCGGGACTCGCCCGTCTGGAAGGATTCCCAGGCGAGGCCGGTGTCGAGAACCGGCACCTCGTCGAACAGTTCCCGGGCCGCCTCCGAGACGGCGACCGGAACGAGCCCGCCCCTGTTCTCGTCGTAGAGGAGGACGCCGTTTCTCGACAGGTCGAGGAGGTCGTCCGCCGTGTCGCTGGCTATCTCGGCCACCTCCCGGGACGTCTTCGCCTGGATCAGCTCCCGTGTCGTCTCGTGGAGCCGGGACAGTTGGCGCTCGCGCTGCTTGCGCTCGGTGACGTCCTGGAAGTAGATCGTCAGCCCGCCGTCGTCGTCGGGGTACGCCTCGACGTAGAACCAGGTGTCGAAGACTGCCGACTCCGCCTCGAAGGCGGTCGGTTCGCGCGTCTCCATCACCCGGCGGTACTCCTCCTCGAAGCGGGTCCCCCGCGAATCCGGGAACACCTCCCAGACGTTCCGGCCGACCAGCCCCTTCTCGTCTATCCCGAACAGCTCCTGGGCCCGGTCGTCGACGAAACTGACCCGCCACTCCGAATCGAGTTTCGTGACGGCGTCGGTGACCCGCTCGATGGTCCGCTCGCGTTCGCGGGCCGTGCGGTACTGCTCGACGGCGTTCCGGATCCGGTTCGCGAGAAGCTCGTACTGGTCGGTCCTGTCCCGCTTCTGGAGGTAGTCCGTCGCTCCCGCGGCGATCGCCTCGCTTGCGACCGCTTCGCTGCCCTTGCCGGTGAAAAAGATGAACGGGAGCTGGGGGTGTTCCTCCCGGACAGCGTCGAGGAATTCCAGCCCGTTCATCCGGTGCATTGCGTAGTCGCTGACGATACAGTCGAACGCACCCGCGTCCAGTCGCTCCAGTCCCTCGCCCGCCTCCGTCGCGACGGCGACCTCGAACTGGCCGTCCGTGCGTTCGAGATACTCCGCCGTGAGTTTCCCGTGAGCAGGATTGTCGTCGACGTGCAACACCTGCAACGAGTCCGGCATCGTCAGTACCTGTACGGCGCGGGGAAGAAATACGTTCCCCCTTCGATTATCAAGGCTGAAATCTCAGCGTCGCGTGGCCGTCCCGTCCGGAGGGGATGGGACAGGGTGCGTTGCTGCCCCGAGACGAGGACCGTCTCTTCCACGAGACGCCCGACGGTATCACCCGTCGGTGGCGATAGCCCGCCGTTGCAGGTCGTCGATCCGCGGGACATCGGTGACCGTCGAGAGCAACACGACAGCGGTCAGTTCGGACGCGCTCGCGTCCGGCTCGTCGCCAGCGGGAATCTCGACTGTGTCGGTTTCCTCGGCGAGCCAGTGTCTGGCGCTCTCGAAGCCTTTCCGCGAACAGACCGACGGCGGGCCCGACAGGCCCACCAGCGCGCGGTCGGCACTCGACACATCGCAAGGGAGTGTCAGCCGGGAGTTGAGCGCCCGGCGGACGAGCGCCGAGACACTCGCCGCGTCCGTCGGGTGCTCGTCTGCGGCGGTGCCCAGCAGCGACTGGAGCCAGGACAGCACGCCCCCCGAGTTCGTCTCGACCGCGGTCGAGGCGTACCCGATCGTGGAGACGCCGCCAGTCGCGAGCGTGCGGATGATGTCGCTCGAATCCAGTCTGGTCTCGGCGACCGACGACGAGTCGAGTTCCCCCGCCCCGAACACCGCCACGGCCCGGGTCGCCAGTTCCCGGTTCAGTTCTTCGTAGCCGCCGTCGGGGTCCTCGCCCGGAATCCACGCGTCGTTATCGAACAAGATTGTGTTGTCTGCGATTGGAACGACGGTCCGCACCGACCGGGCCGCGTTGTGGATCCGCCTGTCCGGCTCGCCCCCGTGGGGGAGAGCGCCGAGCACGTACACCGGAATCTCGTACATCGCCTTCAGCGACTCGAGCACGACTGCGCCCGCCCCCCCGCCGGTTCCGCCGCCCAGACCCGCGACGAGGAGGATCGCGTCGACCATGCCGATCTCGGCCCTGTCGAACGCCCGGCGGATCTCGTCGCCGTCGGCCCGCGCGACGGACACTCCGAGGTCGACGTCGCCGTCCGTGCCCTCGCCCCTGACCCCGCGGTGCGTGTCGCCGATCAGCAGCCGACGGGTCTCTGGAACGTGACTGCACTCACCGAGCGTCTCCGAGGCGGCGTCGAGGACGAACGCGTTGTTCCGACAGAAGCTCCGCTCGGTGGCGGCCTGGCGTTCGAGCATCCGGTCGACAACCCTGACGCCGGCCGCGCCGATCCCGATCAGCGCTATCTTCACGAGTTCCCTCCAGAATCCCGACGTCGGGACATCAGATGACCGGGTCGAGTTCGTCGTCCTCGTCGGTGATCAGTTCGGTTATCTCTTCGTCCCGGACGGCCTCCTGTGCCCTGATCTTGTCCTGTGCGTCGACGGCCTGGTTCTGGATCTCGTCGACTCGTGGCGTCTCGGTGACGTTCGAGAGCAGGACGACGGCCGCGATTGCCGTCGACCCGTCCCGCGGGTCGTCGCCGGCGAGGACCTCGACTGTGTCCGCTTCCTGTTCGAGCCACCGGCGTGCGCTCTCCAGTCCCTTCCGGGAGAACGCCTCGGGCGCGCCGGAGAGCACGACCAGCGCGCGGTCGGCACTCGACACCTCGCAGGGCAGCGTCAGCCTGGAGTTGACCGCCCGGCGCACGATTCCCTTGATCTTCGCTGCGTCGCTGGCCTCGTCGTCGAACTCCTCGTCGCCGCGGAGCCGCGACAGGAACCCGCCCTGTTCGTCGACGTCGGTCTTGGCGTAGCCGATCGAGGAGACACCGCCGGTATCGAGCGTGCGCATGATGTCACTCGAGTCCATCGCGTTCTCCGCGACCGAGGAGATGTCTCGCTCCCCCGCGGCGAGCAGCGTCACGATCCGGGTCGCCAGTTCGCGATTCATCTCGTCGTAGCCCTCCTCGATAGTCTGGTCGCGGGCACGCCAGGCGTCGTTGTCGAACACCATGAGGTTGTCCACCTTGTCGACGAACGACTGGAGGGAGCGTGCCGCGTTGAGCGCCGGCCGGCCGCCCTCGTACTCGCCGGGAAGGACCGCCAGCCCGTAGACTGGTTCGTCGTACATGGCGTTCAGTTCGTCGATTACGACCGGGCCTGCGCCGCTGCCAGTCCCGCCGCCGAGCCCGGCGGACACGAAAATGGCGTCCACGTCGTGGATCTCCACGTCGTCGAACGCCCGGCGGATCTCCTCGATGTCCGTCCGGGCCACCTCCGCACCGACCTCGACGTCGCCGCCGACGCCGTGTCCCTTTGCCTGCTGGTGGGTCTCGCCGATCAGGAACCGCCGGTCCTCGGGGACGTGGTCCGGCTTCGCGAGGTCCGTTCGCGCAGTGTTGATCGCCATGGCGTGCCGGCAGAGGCTGCGGCCAGTTTGCTGTTCGAACTCGAGCATGTGGTCTAGGATCTTACTCCCGGCGTTGCCGACGCCGATTGTTGCTAGCTTCATAATTGGGGCTGTGGTCGGTCTGTCTGCGGATCGATCCCCCGGACGGTCTGCTGTCGTGTTCGGTGGGGCGGGGCGTCAAGCGGGCGACAAATGTCTAAGGACACTCTACCAGGGTGCCAATTGCTCCGAGTATATTAAATATGCGACTGACAGGTCCCACGCGAGAGTCTCTGGGATCTGTAGTCAGCCCCAGCAACACGCGTTTCCGTGGATATATACCCATCCTGGATCTACGAGTTCCCAATGACTCGTATCGACGTCATCGACAACCACGGACAGTTCACCCACCTGGAACAACGGGCGCTCAGGGAGATGGGTGTCGACGTCGACATCGTGGACAACGAGACGCCGCCCGAGGAGATCGACGCCGACGGGCTCGTCCTCTCTGGGGGACCGGACATCGACCGGATCGGCAACTGCCCGGACTACCTCGACCTGGACGTCCCCGTGCTGGGTATCTGTCTCGGGATGCAGGTCATCGCAGAGGAACTCGGCGGCGAGGTCGGGCCCGGCGAGTACGGGGGGTACGCGGACGTGACTGTCGAGATTACCGACGACGACGACCCGCTCGTGGGCTCGCTCGCGCCCGAGACGCGCGTGTGGGCCAGCCACGCCGACGAGGTCAAGAACGTCCCCGGGGGGTTCGAACGCACCGGCAGAAGCGACGTCTGTGCCGTCGAGGCGATGGGCGACGACGACCGCGACCTCTACGGCGTCCAGTGGCACCCCGAAGTCGCCCACACCGCCGAGGGAGAGGCCGTCTTCGAGAACTTCCTCGACCTCTGCGAGTGACCGTTCCGCGACAGTCTCACCGACCGAAGCCGGCGAGTGTCCCGAAGACGTCGGACTCTGCGATCGTCGTCTCCAGTTCCCGGACCCCGTCTTTTCCGGTGCGGTCCGGGTTCGCGAGGGCACGGACGCGCTGGGTCCCCAGCGGGACGAACCCGAGGCCGAGTGCGTCGCCCGTCGCGCGCAACCCCAGGGCGACGTCGGCGTCGCCGGCCCGGACCATCCGGGCCGGACTCTCGTGGGCCCGTCGCGTCAGTTCGAACCCGTCGATAGCGTCGGTCACGTCGCCGACGGGCGTCCCACGCCGGTCGGCCAGCTCCGAAACCGCCGCGTCGAGGCTGGCACGGAGGCCGGACTCGCGGTTCCGGTTGACAAAGCGGATCTCGCGGTCGGGGAGGTCTGCGAGTCCGTCGATTTCCGCCGGGTTCCCGGACGGAACGACGAGCCCCCACTCCCGGGACCACCCGCCGAGCTCGACGGTCTCGACATCGCGCTCGACCGGGCCGGCAGTGACCGCGACGTCGGGGACGCCGTCCCGCAGCCGTCGCAGGCCCTCCCTGGATCCGACAGGGAGAAACCGCGGCCGGGAGAGTCTGTCGAGGAGTCGCGAGAGCGCAGGGTCGTCCTCCCCGACCGCCAGCAGCGACGGCGGGCGCACGTCCGGCGAGAACAGTTCGACCGTCACCGCCTCGCCCTCGCCGACGTAGTCGGTGTTGGCCGGCACCTCGACGATGCCGTCGGCCTCGACCAGGCTCGTCGTCGCGCCGCTGCCCTTGTCGACGGGATAGACGAGCGTCCCGCCGTCGCCGTCCTCGACGAGTCCGACGGGCATCAGCCGGAGCCGGCCCTCTGCGTAGCGCTCGCGGACTGCCATCTCGCCACGCACCGTTCCGGTGGCTGGCTCCGCCAGTCCCGCGGCGTCACGGATGGCGGGGGCGACGAACGTCCGGAAGATGGTCAGCGCGGAGACCGGATAGCCCGGGAGGCCGACGTACGCCGCCTCGTCGATTGTCCCGACCAGCATCGGCTTGCCGGGCTTGACCGCCACCCCGTGCAACAGCAACTCGCCGCGTTCCTCGACGACCCGGTAGACGACGTCGACTGCGCTGGCGCTGGTCGATCCCGAGGTCAACACCAGGTCACACTCCGTGGCCGCCTCCCGGAGGAGTCGTTCCATCTCCTCGTAGTCGTCGCCGGCGTGGGGATAGAGAACGGCCTCGCCGCCGGCCTCCTCGACGCTCGCGGCGATGGTGTAGCTGTTGACGTCGTAGATCTGTCCGCGGCGGTGGTCCAGCTGGTCGCCCGGCCGGACGAGTTCGTCGCCGGTCGAGAGGATTCCGACCCGCGGACGCCCCCGGACGGGCACCTCGTCGACGCCGAGCGCGGACAGCAGACCGATCTCGCGGGGGGTGATCCGGGTTCCGGGGCCGAGCGCCCGCTCGCCGGCAGCGACGTCGGCACCCGCGGCCATCACGCTCTCCCCGGGCGCGATGGCCGTCCGCACCGCCAGTCCGTCGTCACTACGGGTGGTCCGCTCGACTTTCACCACCGCGTCCGCGCCCGCCGGCATGACCGCACCCGTCGACACCTCGACGGCCGTCCCGGGTTCGACCGTGTCGGTCGGCTTCTCGCCGGTGTGGACGTTCCCGACGACACCCAACCGCGCGGGGTCTGCCTCGTCGGCACCGAACGTATCCCTGGCCCGGACCGCGTAGCCGTCCATGCTCGCCCGGTCGAACCCCGGGACGTCGATGTCGGTGTCGATCCGCCGTGCGAGGACGCGCCCCCGCGCCGCCTCGAGTGACACCCGCTCGGTGCCGCCACCGAACTCGAGTCCCGCGATGACCCCGCGGGCACGGTCTGGCGGGACGAGGTCGTGGAACTCCTTGCGCCCGCTCACGCCGACCACTCCCAGCGGTGAACCGCGACGGTCGCTCCGGCGTCGTATCCCTCCCGCCCCTCGGGGACGACGACCCAGCCGTCCGCCAGGGCGACACTCGAGAGCACGCCCGCGCCGCTGGCCCGCGTCGGGACCGCGACCGGCGTGTCCGTCGACTCCTCGATTGGGTCGTCCTCGTCGGGCGACCGGACCTGCACACGGACGAACGTACGGGTCCCCGGATCGCTCGACACTTTCCGGTCTAACTGTGCCGTCTGTGTCGGGAACGGCGGACTGGGCATCCGGCCGAGGTGTTTCAGCGTCGGCCGCAGGAACTGGACGGCGTTGACGATGCAGGCGACCGGGTAACCCGGCAGCGCCAGCACGGGCGTCCCGTCGACGACAGCGAGCGCGACGGGGTGGCCCGGCTTGAGCGCGACGCCGTGGACGAGTATCTCGCCGATCTCGGTGAGCACTTCCGGGAGGTAGTCCCGCTCGCCGACCGAGGAGCCGCCCGTCGTGACGACGACGTCGTGGTCGAGGTCGCGTTCGATTGCCTCGCGGAGTGACTCCGGGTCGTCGGTCACGACGTCGCGGTAGGTGGCTGTCCCGCCCCACCGCTGGACGAACTGGCTGACGGTCTGTCCGTTCGTCTCGATGACCTCCCCGGGGTCGGGATCGGCCTGGACGAGTTCCTCGCCGGTCGGGATCACGCTCGCTGTCGGCCGGTCGTACACCTCGACCTCCGACGCGCCGACGGATTTCAACAGCCCCAGATCAGACGGGCGGAGGCGGTGGCCCGGGTCGTAGAGGCGCTGATCCCCGGTAACGTCCTCGCCCACGGGCGCGACGTTCTCTCCCTCGGCGACGGCGCCGTACACTTCCACCTCGCCGCCGACAGTCTCGGTGTCCTCGACCATCACCACCGCGTCGGCCCCCTCCGGGAGTTCACTGCCCGTGTGGACGCGCCGGGCAGTCCCCGGAGCCACCGTGTCGGCGGCTTCATCGAGGAGACGGACCGCGACCGGCGACCGGTCGCTCGACCCGAACGTGTCCGCCGCGCGGACCGCGTAGCCGTCCATCGCGGCCCGGGGGTAGTGGGGCACCGGCCGGGGACTCCTGACTGGTTCGGCGACGATTCTCCCGTCTGCGTCCCCGAGGGGCACCGACTCGCTGCGGTCGTGTGGGTCGACGGCTCCCAGGAGTTGCGACCGGGCGGCCTCGATCCGGGTTCTGTCTTTGAATCCCGCGCTCCGGCGGTCTTCCGTGTCCATACCGACCCGTACGGGGACGGACACAAAAACACCCACGACCCCGGAAGACATCCGTCCGTCTTATACAGTTCGACCCGAAAGGACCGGTATGGAAATCGAGTTTCGCGCGTTCGCGACGTTCCGGGAGACTGTCGGCCAGAAGACGTTCGTCCGCGAGTACGACGACGCCGAGACGGTCGGGGACGTCCTCCGGGCCCTCTCGGAGGAATACCCCGGAATGGACATGTTCGACGGCGACGGCCAGCCACGCGAGTTCGTTTCCATCCTGAAAGACGGGCGCGACATCACCCACATGGACGGCATGGCGACGGAACTGGAAGACGGTGACACAGTCAGCCTCTTCCCACCTGTCGCCGGTGGGTCCTCGCCTGTCTAATACTGCTCACGGGCTTATAGCCGACAGTATCACGGGCTTGTGGCCGGCAGTACGAGCGCCGACCGGATCAACAGCAGTATATGAACGGGTACATCAGCGCGACCGGATCGCCGTCCGCCAGTCCGGTGTCCAGCCCGTCGAGGTGTTCGTTGAACGTTCCCCGCACGGTCACGCGGGCGTACTGGCGGGTCTGCTCGCCCTCGGGATTTTTCGCGTAGTTCTCTCCCGGCAGTTCCTCCAGTTCGGGGGCCCAGCCCTCGGTTGTCGCCTCGCTCTCGGAGTCGGCAATCAGCATCTCGCGCACGTCGTAGTCCTCGAAGAAGGCCGCGAGGAACTCCCGGAGGGTGTCGCCCTCGAAGGAATACTCGAATCGCCCCTCCCCCACCTCGGTCCGGACGTGGCCCGTACACCGTACGCTGACCGTCGTCGCCGCTGTGTCTCCGGATTCTCGTGTCGACGGCTCTGTCTGTTGCATACCCGACTGTTTATCTGTTCTCTCGAAAAGGATTGACGCGAACATGTTCGACGCCGCGTCCTGTCGGGCCGATCGGTCCCGGCTCCGGGCAGCCGCGACACAGATCAGCTGTCAGTAAAACCCGCGCTTTCGGCGACAGACACCAGCGCGAGCCACGAGTTCGTCCCCGCCCGGAGCGCGACCAGGTCCGTCGCCTCGACGGTCAGTGCCAGGGTTGGGCCGTCGCGGGCGAGCGAGACCTGTGTGCGGTCGCCGTCGATGTCGCCGAGTTCCGGACGGAGCGAGCGCTCGACACGGCGGGCCCGCTCCTCGTCGTCGTACTCGACCCTGTACCGGGCGTCGTGGAGACTACTCGACGTCGACTTCTTTGATGTCACGGCTGCGCTCTTTCAGGAGGACCCGATGTCCGCAGTACGGACACCGGACCCCGCCGTACTCGTCGAGCGTGACGTCGCGCTTGCACCGAGAACACTTGTAGCTCATTCCTCGTCCTCCGCGAGTGCCGCACGGATCGAACGCGAGACCGTCTCGCCGGCGGGCGTCTCCGGCTTGTAGGCACCGCCGGTGAAGGTGTACCCGCAGGCGCCACACTCCCAGACGCCGGTGCCCTGTCGGTCGACGCGGTCCGCACCGCAGTCGGGACACTCGTGGTCTTCGCGCATCGTCTCCTCGATACTGGCGACGCGACGCCTGGCAACCCGCCCGTATCGTGCCCCGAACCGTCCGGCACTGCCGGTTCGTCCCTTCTTCTTGGCCATACTCCGTCTCTGCCGACCGTCCCAATAACGCCTACGATTCGGTTCTCGCTCGACAGCCGTCGATCAGTCCCGGAAGCCATCCTCTCGGAGGGCGTCGTTCAGGTCGGCCCGGACGCGCTCGCCCAGGTCGCCGTCCCGGGCGGTGGTGACGACGCGGTTCTCCTGGACGCTGGAGCCGTCCCGTACCAGCAGGCGGACGTTCCCGTTGTCGTCGGCGCGGGTGGCCTTCGCGCGCAGACTCGTCCGCGACCCGGATCCCCCGGCGTCGATCGGACCGGGGATGATCTTCTTCACGTGGGGGTGGTCCGCGACGGCTTCCAGCGCCTCCCGGCCCTCCCGGCCGCCGATCAGCGTCGAGTGTGCTCCGCCGAGTTTCTCTCCGACGGACGCCTCGACGACCTCCAGGGGTGGCTCGCCGCGTCTGTCGATGACTGTCCCGACGGGATCGTCGGGCCCGACCCGGTAGAACTCGTAGTGGAGTTGCGCACGCACCGCGCGGAGGACCTCGCGGTCGCCGGTGGCGTACACTTCCTCGGGGCGCTTGCGGCGCACCTCGTCGGCGACCTGGCCGGCGAACGCCCGCAACTCCGTGACCGCCTGTTCGCTGTCGGTCTCGGGTGTGGTCGTGACGACGCGTCGACCCCTGACGGTCTCGCCGTCGAGTGTCGTCACGGTCGCGCGCTCGCGTCCGAGTTCGAGGACGGCCGTGTCGGCGTTCGCCGTCCGGCAGACCAGACAGTAGTCGCCGGGTCTGTCCAGCGACGACGCACACTGCCGACAATCCATACCTACCCTACCCACGAGACGGGCATAAGCGGCGCGTTTCCGTCACAGCTCCGCCGGATCGCACTTGAGATACTCCCGGAGGAGGACCGTCGCGTACGACCCGCGCGGCAATCCGAATTCGAAGGTCAGCGGATCCCGCGACACCGTCAGGTCCGTCCGCACGAGAACCGCGCGCCGGGTTCCCTCGGAGTGGAACTCTCCCGGCAGGTCGAACTCGTCCGGCGCGACTCCGACCTCCTCGAGCACCGACCGCTCGATTGCGCCGGGTTCGCCGTCCGCGAGCGCGGTTTCGGTTCCGACCAGGGGAGCCGTCACGAACGCGCGGCCGCGCTCGCAGTGACGCCGGACCGTCTCCAGCCTGCTCTCGGTCACCCGCTGGGTGCGGTCCGTGTCGGGCACGACGAGCCCCTCGGGTGCCTCCGACTCGACGAAACAGACCACGTCGCCGGCGACTGGCTCGGCAAACGGAAGTTCCCGTGCCAGCCGTTCCGAGAGGACGCGGTTGAAGACGTACGACTGGGCGGCGTTGACGAACAGTTGCTGGAGGTTGGTCGGTGCCGTCTCGACTGCGGCCCGGAAGTCGGCGGGGTCGTCGTCGCTCTCGGCCAACCGGTGGCACATCGCCCGTTCGTACCCGAGGTGAGCGGGGTACCGCTCCAGTGTGGCCTGCCAGTCCGGGGCGCCGGACCGCAGCTCTCTCTCGACGAACGCGCGGGCCTGCCGGGACCGCTCCGGTTCGCGCTCGCCCGGATTGCCGACGTACGCCCGCACTGCCTCGCGCCAGTCGCCACGGACGATGGCGAGGCCGACCTCGTGTGTGACCGGTCGACGACTCCCGAAGCGCTGCTGGCCGAAGTAGTTGGGGACGGCGACTGTCCGCGCCGTCGAGTCGTGCTCCGTCGTCCCGTCCGCGCGGGCGAACGCCCGCAGGTCGGCTGTGACCGCGCCGACGGCCTCCGGACTGTCGGGCGCGCGAACCGTGACCTCGAATGCGTTGCCCGCGAGGTCGCCAAAGAGGATCGGACGCCCGGCGCGGCCCACGATTTCGACCTCCGCGTCGGGCAACCCGGGGAGGTCCGACGGCGCGACGCCGTCGACGGAGAACAGCTGTGTCGTCACCGCGCGCTTGTCTTTCGTTCCCGCCCAGGAGACCCGCTCGCGGGAGATACCCAGTCGATCCGAGAGCGCCCCGGCGAAGTCGTTGGTGTCCCAGTCGCGCAGCGTGACACGGACGAGCAGGTGTGGATAGGCCCCGGGGTCGGCCCCGACCGGCTCGGCGTCGAACCACTCGCGTTCGCGCACGCGAAAGTCCCCGGGCGTCTCGCGGAGACGGCCACCGACACCCGCCGCGTCGCTCGCGTAGTAATCGATTCCGACCGCGCGTTCGAACGGGTGAGCGTCGCGCACTGGACGGTCTTTGGCTCGCCGCCAGTAAACCACTGTGATCTGGACCACCTCGAAGTCCACGTGTGCCGGTTCCCGGTCGAACCACAAAAGACCAGAGCTTTCTTCGGCGCTGCTCCCGTCTATCGATCTATGCCCGAAGACGACGCGGCCGCGTCCCCGACCACCCCCGAGGACGAACTGGCCGCGTCAGGCGAAACCGCGACCGCGACCGACGAGGGTGGGGAAAACGAGACCGTACCCACGACCGACGAGGGTGGGGAAAACGAGGCCGTACCCGCGACCGACGAGATCACCGAGTACACGACCGACGTGCGGACGGTCTCGTCCCGCATCCAGGTCCACTGGGCGATGCGGTTCCTCGTGGGGCTGGCCGTCCTCGCGGCCGTCGCCCGGTTCGCACTCGTCCGCGCGGCTCCCGCAGTCGATCCGCAGGTGGTGATGGCCGCCGCCGGGGCCCTCGCCGTCCTCGGGCTGGTCTGGGTCCACCTGCGGTACCGTGCCTGGTCGTACGAGCTGCGAGCCGACGCGCTCACGCTCGAACGCGGCGTTTTCACCCAGGTCACGACCGTCGCACCGCACGTCCGCGTCCAGCACGTCGATACGAGACGGAGCCCACTGGAACGGACCCTGGGGCTGTCGACGCTGGTGGTCTACACCGCCGGATCGCGCGGTGCCGACGTCTCGATACCCGGCCTGACACCGGGGGAGGCGAGCGACCTCCAGCGCCGGCTGAAGGAACTCGCAATCGAGACCGAGGGCGGTGACGCGCTGTGAAACTCGACTCCCGGTCGATCCCCTACCGCGTCCTGGAGAACGGTGTCCGGCTGGGCGGGATCGTCGTCTTCGGCCTCGTGACCTCCTCGTCGGCCAGCCCGGATTCGTTCGCGCTCGGGGCCGGAGCCGCCTTCGTCGGGCTGGCGGTCGTGGTCGTCTTCGGGTGGGAACTCGCGCGGTACCGCCGCTACGGCTACGAACTCACCTCCGAGACGCTGGACATCCGGTCGGGCGTTCTCTCGCGGCGCGAGCGCGAGATCCCCTACGAGCGCGTCCAGAACGTCGACGTCGCACAGAACGTCCTCCAGCGGACGCTTGGCATCGCGGCGGTTCGCATCGAGACGGCCGGCGGGAGCGGCAGCGAGGCCCACCTCCGGTACGTCGACCGGGCCGAGGCCGACCGCCTCCAGAACGAGATCAGCCGGCGCAAGCGGTCCACGACCGCCGCGGACACGGGGGACGCCGATCTGACCGGCGAGCGCCTCTTTACGCTCTCCGGGCGCGAGCACCTCGTGCTGGGTGTCGTCTCGGCCGACCTCCGGCTGGTCGGCGTGCTCACGGTCGGTCTCTCCGTGTTCGCCCCACGGCTGGCCAGCGGCGTCGCTCCGCAGTACGACCTCGTCTCGCTGTTCGGGCCGGCGGTCGCCCTCGTCGGGATCGCCGGGTTCTGGGTACTCAGCGGCCTCCTGCAGGTCCTCCGGTACTACGGGTTCGCGCTGACCCGCCGCGAGCAGGAACTCCGGTACGAACGGGGGTTGCTCCAGCGGTACACCGGGACGATCCCGCTCTCGAAGGTGCAGGCAGTCTCGCTCCGGGAGAACGTGCTCGCGCGGGCGGCCGGCTACGGATCGCTGGTCATCCAGACCGCCGGCCGGGCGGCCAGTGACGACGGCGAGAGCGTCGAGTCCGCGGTCCCGATCGCGAAACGGGACCGGGCGCTCGCGCTCGCCCGCGAAGTCGAACCGTTCGGCGACGTCTCCTTCCAGCGCCCGCCCAAGCGCGCCCGGACGCGGTACGCCGTCAGGTACGGACTCGCCGTCCTCGTTCTCACCGGGGTCCTCCGGGCCGTCGAGGCTGCCACTGGGCTGGTGGCGCTGTGGTACCTGCCCCTCGCCGGACTGGTCGCGGTGCCGGTCGCCGCACACCTCGCCTGGGCTCACAGGGGCTACTACGTCGACGACGAGTACGTCGTCACCCGCAACGGGTTCTGGCGGCGCCGGACGATGATCGTTCCCGCCGACCGGGTCCAGACTGTGTTCAGCAGCCAGACGGTCTTCCAGCGCCGCCGGAACCTCGGGACGGTCACCGTCGACACGGCCGGGGGTGGCGGTCTGGGCGCCGGCGACGCCGTCGCCGTCGACATCGACGCCACGTCGGCCGACCGCCTCCGCGAACGCGTCGCGCGGAACCTCCAGCACGCGCTCCTCAGACGTTGACGTCCTCCAGGTGGTTGCTCACGACCACCCGGCCCATCGGCGTGAGCTGTGTCCCGCTGTCGGTGTCGGTGACGAGCCCATCTTCCCGGAGGTGGTTGAGCGTCATCGTCACCTGCTGTGGGCTCTCGTCGACGATGGTCGGCAGTGAGACCCCCTGCTTGCCGGCCCCCGAGTACAGCGCGACGAGAATCTCCTTCTCGCCAGTCGAGAGGTCGATGTCCCTGATCTGGCTCAGCAGCTCCGAGTACTCCACCCGGATGTACCGCCCGAGAACGGACATCTTCCGGGAGGACTCGGTCGCGACCAGCGTCATCGTCGCTCGCCCGTCCTCTATCTGGCGGATCTTGAGGACGGGCCTGTCCGTCCCCCCAATCTCGCGGTTTCCGCGGTCGAACCCGGTGACGTTCCCGGGGTCGACCTCCACAGTCTCTCCCCTCGCGTTGAACTGCACGCGTCCGGATTCGAGCGAGAGTTTCGCTGCGACGAACCCGCGGTCGGTCACGCGCCCGCCGACGCGTGCGGGGTGTCTGATCGTCACGTCGTTGCCGTCGAGGATCGTCCTGAACAGCAGCGTCGAGAACTTGTCGACTTTCCCCTCGTCGGCAGAGACAGAGGCCACGTAGCGGTTCCCGGACCGCTCGAACGCGACGGTGACAGTCGAGTCGAAAAAGCCGTCCAGTTCGGACGACACCTGCCCGACCGAGACGTCGAAGACAGACGACAGCGGAATCGTGATCTTGTCGGCGTCGGAGGCTGCGAGGACGAGCCGCTTCTGGCTCAGGAGGACCCGCCCCTTGACCGGGTCGCTGTGCGCCGTGGTCTCGGCGTTGAAATTTGCGACGAAGTCGGCGATCACAGACTCCGGCATGACTCTGGTGTCGAGTTGTCCGGGACGGATATTGAGGGTTTCGTACGAGTATCAAATGCAAAAACTGGGTTCGGGCTGTCGGATCCGGGGCTCTGGAGAACGCCGGTTCGCCGTTCGGGCAGTATCACAGCCGACAGCGTCAGCACCGCAAACCGACCGCTACCCGTCGATATCGCGTGCGATGTCGGCGAGCGACGAGGACGGCGGGTCGGTCGCCGCGTAGACGACCCGCTGGCCCGGGCGCCGCAGGCCGTACTCGTAGCCGGGCGTCACGGCGTCGACCAGCAGGGGGTCGCCGACGCCGACACCGACAGTTTCGAGCCACGTCCGGAGGTGGTTTTCCCCTTCGCCCTGCGTTCTGGCCAGCCGGGCGTTCGCGAATGCGCCACGCAGATCCCGGTCGCAGTCCAGGGACTCTCGGACCTGTGCGTGGTACTGCTCGCCTTCGAGAGACACGCGGACGTCGTCGCCGGCGACCGCCTCGACGGCCGGAGGGAGTGGCACCCGCGGGCGGGGTGTCCGACCGACTCGTTCGACGTGTGTCCGGTTGGATTCGACGGCGTCGTGGTCAGAGGAGACGCGCTCGGTCACGCCTCGTCGCCGAGCAGGTCCGCGACCGGGGTGTCGCCCCGGGCGGTGACGGCCGCGTTTATCTGGCGGGTGGCGTCACCGACCTCGCGGCCGCGGACGGTCACTCGCTCGCGCTCGCCGTCACGGGAGGGATTGAACCCGGTACCGCCCTCCAGGAGGACGTTCTTCAGCTCGGCCCCGCGAACGTCCTCTCGCATCGGCCGGCCGGCGTCGTCTGACCCGCCCGTGATCTCGAGGGTGTAGCCGTCGAGTCCGACTGCGCTGCCGGCTACCTCCTCGCCGATCTCCTTGCCGACAAAGCGGTTTGCGTCCTGATCCGAGACGTCTACCTGGTACGTGGTGCCGTCCCCCGGATCGGAGACGGCGACGGTGAACTCTGCCATTGTCCGTGAGAAACCTCCTCGGGCGTAAAAACCCACTCTTTTCGAATGCGTCGTGCTCGTGGCCGATAATATAACCTTTCGGAGGCCCTACTGCTCGTATGGAGGTCTCGCCTGCAGGGTGGTCCTTCGAGACGTGGCTCACCCTCGGAATGGTGTTGCTGGGTGGCTGGACCATCGGGTACGGGTACGTCGAGGGACAGCGACTGATCTCGTGGGCCGGAATCGCCTTCGTCGGGCTCTCGCTGTTTCTCTGGCTGGGTCGCCCGAGCGCCTACCAGGAGTGAACCGGCCTACGCCGGGTCGGCGTCCACCAGCGTCGAGACGCGAGCGTTTTCCTTGATCCAGACGCCGGCACCACCGACCGAGAGGGGAACGCGTGGCAACGCCGTCACGTGTAGCGTCGGATGGGACGCTCCGCGAACGAGCAGTTCCTCGCGCGTCTGGAGCGTGAACCGCACGCCGTCGCTCGTGATGGTCTCGTTGTACTCGACGAGGTACTGGCCGGCCGCCAGGTGCCACCACTCGTAGTCGTCGTCCGGGTCCCGTTTCTCGCTCTCGTGGGGGTCGACACCGGCCGGTTGGAGTTCGCCGCCGCCGAAATCGATCCTGCCCGGTTCGGTCACCTCGGAGATCGCTGCGACAGTCAGGTCGAACCCCTCGCCGGCGGCCTGGGAGGGTTCGTGGACGATACCCGAGAGGAACTGCGCGTACTCCATGGCGTGTGGACGTGTGCCACGCTCGGTCAAGAAATCTTGGGCGTGCCGTCTCGGCACTGCCCCGGAGCAGCGAGACATCCGACCGTCAACGTATACCGGTCGACGTAAGGCCTGATACTTTCAGCCGGGAACGTCCGGCTGATACTGTCGGCTATAAGCCCGTGAGCAGTATCGGCACCCCGGGGTGGGGAATATCTTCACGAAGTTATAGCCGACAGTATGAGAAGTATCAAAAGTTACGTCGACCGGTATATGACCGACCTCACAGTCGACGTGGCCGACCACAGACTGACCGCGGCGTGGACGGACGAGAACCCGGAGACAAGCAGTGCGCTCGCCGAGGCCCTCCCCGTCGAGGGAGCCGCGACGCGCTGGGGTGACGAACTGTACTTTTCTGTTCCCGTGGACGTGCCCGCGGAGAACGTCCGCGAGGAGGTGCCGGTCGGAGCCGTCGCCCGGTTGGAGGATGTCACGCCGTTGCGGTCGCTGGACGGTGGCACACACGTGACGGTCTCGACCTAACAGGTCTGTCGCCGTCAGATACTGGCGGTGGAGTTAAATCGCTGGTCGGCGATGAAGTCGGTATGTCTCTGGTGACGTTTGGGGACTCCGTTTTGCAGTTGTCGCCCGGAAGCAGCGAGCGCCTCGCCGCGGCCCGGGAGCTGCAGGTCCGGACGGGCGGGATAGAGAGCGGGGCGGCCACAGCAGCGACCGCAGTCGGGGCGGACGGGACGTGGGTGTCGAACGTCCCCGACTCGCCGCTGGGTCGGCGGGCCGTCGGACAACTCCGCCAGCACGGCGTCGAGCCGGCGGTCACCTGGATCGACCGCGACGACGCGCGCCAGGGCCTGCTCTTCCGGGAATCCGGGCACTCACCCCGCGAGGAGACTGTCCGGTACGACTGCGAGGGGACGCCCGTCGCGTCGGCCAACCCCGGCGACCTCCCGATGGACCGAATCCAGCGCGCCGGGTCGGTGTTCACCGGCGGGAGCACGGCGGTCCTCTCCGAGCAGGCCGCGACGACGACCGAGGCGATGCTCCGTGCGGCCCGGGGCAGTGGTGTCACCACAGCCGTCGACGTCGACTACCGCGAGGGGTTCCGGTCGCCGGACGAGTACCAGGAGACGCTCGTCGGACTGGTCGACCACCTCGACGTACTGATCGCACAGGAGCGTCACGCCGAGACGGTCTTCGACGTGGACGGACGGCCCCGGGAGATCGCACACGGTCTGGCCGCCACCTTCGACCTGGAGACGGTCGTCGTCACGCGTAGCGACTGCGGTGCGGTGGCGTTGCGTGACTCCCCCGGGACGAACGTCGTCCACCAGCAGAACGCCCCCCAGGTGGAAGCGGTCGACAGGACCGGTCGACAGGCCGCCTTCGCGGGCAGCCTTCTCGCCCGACTCGCCGACGAAACACCGCTCCAGGCAGCGCTGGTCGAGGCCGTGGCCGCGGCCACGCTGGCGTGTACGGTTCCCGGACCGCTTCTCACAGTCACCGGCGAGGAAATCTCCAACCTCGCGGCCGGCATGAAGTGACCACCCTGCCGATAGACGTTTAAACCAACTGGCCGACATTCGATGCATGGTACGTGCGCTGGTTCCGGCGGTTCTCGTGGCGTTCGTCGTCGTGGCAGCCACATACGGTCTGGTCGGGACGGCCGCTGCCGACGACGTCACCCTCGAAATAACCGTCGTCGACAGGGACGGCCGACCGGCCAGTGACGCCGACATACGGGTCACGTGGAACGACAGCCAGGGCGGTCCAGTCGAGCGGACCACGACAGCGGACGGTCGCGCGCTGGTCGACGTTCCCGACGGGGCCAACGTCGCAATCGAGGTCGTGGACGACGAGTACGTCAGGAACAGGGCCTTCAGGATATTCGACGTCGAGGGCGGGCAGGTGACGGTCCCGGCCTCGGAGAGCGGGCGGGCGACCTTCGTCGTCGAAGGCGCGGACGGTCCGGTCGCAGACGCGACCCTCAGCGTTCGCGCCCCCGGGGGCGAGGTCGACTCGCTGACGACCAACGCGAGCGGCGTGGCGCGGACCCGTCCGCTGGAACAGGGTCGGTACACAGTCCGGGTGACGGCGCCCCGGCACAGCCAGCGGGACGTGTCGATCGAACTGACCAGTGTCGAGAAAACGGAGACGATCACCGTCAGGCGTGCGGACGTCGACGCGACGATCACTGTCGTCGACGACCACTTCGAGCCCCCACGACCGATCGAGGACGCCAGCGTCGGGATCGAGAGCCTCCCGACGACCCAGACCACGGGGAGTGACGGCACCGTGTCCGTCTCGGTCCCGGTCAACGCGGACCACCGGGTGCGGGTCAGCAAGGATGGGTACGACGCCGAGCGGGTGACACTCCGTGTCGACGAGGAGTCGGTCGAGCGGGAGGTGGCCATCCAGCGCGAGCCGAGTCTCTCACTGGTCTCGGTCAACCGCAGGGTCGTGGTCGGGGAGTCGACCGTGGTGACGGTCACCGACGAGTACGACCAGCGCGTCGAGGGTGTCACGGTCAGCGTCGAGGGCGAGACAGTCGGGACGACGGACGCCCAGGGACAGATCCAGGTACCAATCGACACGCAGGGCAACGTCACTGTCGAGGCCAGCGACAGCGGGACCACGGCGTCGATACCGGTCGAGGGCGTCGATCCGTCGGCCACAGAGGCGCCGACAGGGACACCCGCACCGACCAACCAGTCGTCGGCCGCGACGGCGACACCGACCGGGACGCCGGGTGGCGACGGGTCCGGATTCGGCGCCGTCGTGGCGGTCCTCGCGGTGCTGGCCGCGGGGTTGCTCGCCCGGGACCGGTAGTCGACACCCATCACTTATGCCCGCCGACACCGACACTCGGACAATGACGGTTCTCGCCGACGTGCACGCCGGGCACGACGCGACCTTCGAGGAACGTGGCGGCAGGGAGGTGGTCGCCCACTACGGCAAACCCGAGCGCGTCCACCGGGCCGTCCGGAACGGCGTCGGCCTCATCGAACACACCCCTGGCGTCCTCGTCGTGACCGGCACGGACCGCGTCGAGTACGTCGACAACGCCGTCTCGAACCGCGTTCCCTCCGCGGACGGCCAGGGCGTGTACGCGCTCTTGCTCGACCCCCAGGGCCGCGTCGAGACGGACATGTACGTCTACAACGCCGGCGAGCGGTTGCTCGTGTTCACCTCTCCGGGGGAGGCAGTCCCCCTGGCCGAGGAGTGGCGCGAGAAGACGTTCATCCAGGACGTCGACATCCGTGTCGCCACCGACGACTTCGGCGTCTTCGGCGTCCACGGGCCCACCGCGACCGAGAAGGTCGCCAGCGTCTTCACGGAGGGAACGCCCCAGACACGCCTGTCGTTCGTCCGCGGGTCGATCGGCGAGGCGGGCGTCACGGTCGTCCGGAGCGACGCGCCAACCGGCGAGGAGGGCTACGTCGTCGTCTGTGGGGCCGACGCCGCCGCCGGCGTCTTCGACTCCCTGGAGTACAGGGGCGTCAACGCCGCTCTCTTCGGCTACCGCACCTGGGAAGTACTCACGCTGGAGGCGGGCACGCCGCTGTTCGAGACGGAGCTGGACGGCGACATCCCCAACGTCCTCGGGATCCGGAACGCGGTCGACTTCGAGAAGGGATGTTTCGTCGGCCAGGAGGTCGTCTCCCGGGTCGAGAACCGTGGCCGGCCCAGCAGGCGACTCGTCGGGCTGACCGCCGAACGCGTCCCCGACAGCGGCGCGGCCGTCTTCGCCGGCGACGAGGCGGTCGGCGAGGTGACCCGCGCCGCCGCGAGTCCGACCCGGGAGCAACCGATCGCGTTCGCGCTCGTCGACTTCGACACCGAGGGGTCGTTGTCCGTGCGGGTCGACGGTAGCGAGGTCGACGCGGCGCGCGTGGACCTCCCGTTCGTCGAGGGATCCGATCGCTCCGGACGACTCCCACAGTACCCGTAGCCTGTCGTTCGCGCCCCTGATACTGTCCACGCGAGAGTTGCTTTTGATCAACTGAGTAACGCAGCGGCGCCACGTCCGATACCCCAGACCTTTTGCCCGCACTCGTGGAACGAGAGCGTATGCTGACAGTCCGGGCGCCGGCGACGAGTGCGAACCTCGGCAGCGGGTTCGACGTCTTCGGTGTCGCCCTGGAGCGCCCGGCAGACGTGGTTCGCGTCGAGAAAGCCGAGGCGACGACGATCGACGTGACCGGCGTCGGCAGCCAGTACATCCCCGAGGATCCCGACAAGAACACGGTCGGGGCAGTCGCGGAGGCCCTCGACGCGCCCGCGCACATCCGGATCGACAAGGGTGTCCGTCCGGCCTCTGGGCTGGGGTCGTCGGCTGCCAGTGCCGCCGCGGCGGCGGTCGCGCTGAACGCCCTCTACGACCGCGGGAAGACCCGTGAGGAACTCGTTCCCATCGCGGCCGAGGGTGAGGCCGTCGTCTCGGGGGACGCCCACGACGACAACGTCGCACCGGCGATCGTGGGCGGCTTCACAATCGCGACCGACGACGGCGTCCGGAGCGTCGACGCCGACATTCCGCTGGTGGCCTGCCTCCCCGACATCGTGGTCTCGACGCGGGACGCACGGCAGGTCGTACCCGAGAGCACCTCGGTCCCGCGGCTGGTCGAGACGGTCGGCAACGCCGCGACACTGACCGCGGGGATGTTCCGGGACGACCCCGAACTGGTCGGCGCCGGGATGTACGACTCCGTGGTGACGCCGGCCCGTGCGGACCTGATCGACGGCTACGACGCGGTTCGCGAGGCGGCACTCGACGCGGGCGCGACCGGCGTCACGATAAGCGGCGCCGGGCCCTCCGTCATCGCGGCCTGTCGGGACAGCGACCGCCGGCGGGTCGGCACTGCGATGCTCGACGCGTTCGACTCCCGCGGTATCGAGGCCCGGGTGTACCCGACCGGGATCGGTGATGGCGCGACGCTCTTTTGATACTGCCGGCTGTCGTTTCGGGGCCTACTCGCCGGGTTCGGCGCTGCGCTCTTCGACAGATCGCTCCGGCCGTGCTGACTCCTCGGCGAGACGGAACCCGCCGGTCTCGGTCCGGCCGGAGAGTTCCCGCTGTGGGAACGGGATCTTGATGTCTTCTTCCTCGAAGGCGTCCTTGACCGACTGGACGACGGTGTCGACGGCGTTCCACTTCCGTGGGGGCATCGGCCGGTCGATCCAGAAGCGCAGTTCCAGTATCACGGCGGAGTCACCGAAGGATTTGCGGACCACCCGCGGCGGGGGCGAGTCGGTCACCACCGTGATCTCCGACATGGTCTCCCGGGCTACCGACGCGGCGTGCTCCGGGTCGGTCTCGTAGTCGATCCCGACATCCAGGCGGATGCGCAGGTGGCCGCGCTGGCTGCGGTTCGTGATGGGCTGGTTTGCGACGCGGTCGTTGGGGATGACGACTGTCTCGCCGTCGAAGTTCTTCAGGCGCGTGTTGACGATGGTGATCTCGGTGACGATGCCCTCGTCCTCGCCGATCTCGACCCAGTCACCGATCGTGAAGGGGCGGGAGAACATCAACACGAACCCGGCGATGAGCGATCCCAGCGTCTGTCGGGCGGCGAGGCCGACGACAATGCCCAGAAAGCCCGCCCCGACCAGCAGACCCGAGAGGTCGACACCCCAGATCGTGAGTGCGGTAGCGGCGGCGACCGCGATGATCGACAGGTTGCCGATCCGGAGGATGATCTCCTGTTGGTGATCGGTGACGCGGTCGCTGTCCTCGGCGAAGCGGTCGACGCTCTCGGCGAGGAGGTCGCCGGCGACGTAGGCGACCAGCGCCAGCGCCAGCGTCGTCGCGGTCTGTACCAGCAGCGGCAACGACAACCCGAGGATCCGCAACACCTCCATCGCGAGGTCGACCAGCCCCCAGACGACCAGCAACGAGACCGCAGCCAGGCAGAGAACGGCGACCTGGATCGAGCGAAGCACGAGTCCGCCCAGTGTCGTCGGTACGACCTCGCTCGTCCGGTCGAGCGCGTCAGACACCCGTCCGCTGGGTACGCGCCGCCTGAGCGCTGCTGTGAGCCGCCGAACGACGAACGGCGCAACCAGGAGCGTGAAAACCACTGCGACTACCAGGACGCCTGCGGTGACGGCGAGCCGTCCCTCGGTCGAGGTCAGCCGCTCCAGCAGGTCACGCGCCTCCGGCGGAATCGTGGCGTTTTGCAACAACACGGCCGCGAGAGCCAGCATATCCCCTGGAACGACTGGGAAGGACTTGTGCGTTTCCAACAGCACCCGGCCGTCGACCCGGTCGCCGGTGTCCACGGGCTGTCGACGGATGGTTCTCTCAGATACCGGATACCCCCCGTTTCCTATCCAGCCCAGCGTTTGCTCGCAGACGCCGACACCGTCAGGTCTTCACTGTAGTACCGGACCGGACCGGCTCGCACGCCGGCGTCTCGAACCCGTTTGCCTCCAACAGCGTGTTCCGGTCGTCCGTCGGCGCACGAAACGGCTCGCCGTCGGGACCGTAACTGGCGGCGTAGGCGACGGGACGCGCCCCGGGGTGGCGTCGTCGACTGTCGAACCACACCTGGTCGCCCACCGCATCTCGATGGGTATCATCAGCCCAGTGACCGCTCGAGAAACCGCTCCCGGACGTGTTCCTCGGGAACCGAACACGCGTCTTTCCGGCCGAAAATCTCGTATCTGTACTCGGCGACGAGGTCGTAGATCCGGTCCCGGAGCCCCCGGGGAAGGTACACGAGCGGGTACAGTAGCGGAACGGGACCGTCGAGGTACCGGCAGACCCGGAGGACGGCTGTCGATTTCGTGTAGTGGTCGTCGCCCTCGATCAGGATCACGGAGTCGAAGTAGTCCGGGGAGAGACCCTGCCGTTCGAGCAGTTCACTCCCGACCTCGGACTGGAGGGGTGCAAACAGGATTCGTCCCTCGGCGTCGAGCCTGACGACCGCGCGGATACTGGCGTGACAGAGGTTGCAGACGCCGTCGAACAGCAACACCGGACGGTCGATGTCGTCGACGACCCCGGCAGTGCTCTTGCTCGAACCGTCTTCGATGGCGCTGTCGGGTACGTCGCTCATTGTCCAGTGCCAGTTGGGGCGTGGACCCGACGGAACCTAATACTGCCGGCTGCGAGGGCAGACAGCACAGCCGGGTCCTAGACCCCTCGACCCTGGATTTTCTCCTCTTCGGGCAGGTCGACGTTGGCGTCGCCCTGCATGCCCTTGCCGGTGTTCGAGGCGATGGCGGCGAGTTCATCGGGGTCGTCCCAGTTGTTGACAGCCTCGACGACGGCGGTGCCCATCGCTTCGGGATTCTCGGCGCCGAAGATGCCCGATCCGACGAAGATGCCGTCACAGCCGTGGTGCATCATCAGGGCGGCGTCGGCGGGGG
>CAYYHG010000006.1:0-44675 GCA_964471665.1 uncultured Halobacteriales archaeon
TCCGTCTCGATACGCCTTCCAGACGCCCCTTGTCGCGCGTCATCATCTGAACGTGGATGATATAGTATTAAGATGGTTGCTATGATTAGTATCCCTGGCTATATGTACGGGAGTACCAGTATGACCTATAATATACCTACCTAAACTATATAGTTACGCGTACTCGCGCGGCCGCGGCCAGCCCGGACACGAACCCGGGAACAGTGTCAGCACGGTCCCGGCTGGTCGAACAGCGGGGCCGCGAAGAATCGGGCTTTTGAGCCCGGGGCGGCGACACCGTTTTCAGGTCGGACCGCGACAGCCACTACCGATGGGACGTGGCTGGGTCGTCGTCGTGCTACTGGTCGTCTTGGCGGGCTGTAACGCGGGTCCCGGCGACCGGACCCCACAGCCGATCGAGGCGAGTGCTTCGGAAGCGACGGTCCCGGCGGGCGGCCTGTCCGACAGCGGGTTCTCGGAGTCGGGCGTCGAACGGGTCCGCGTGAACCGGTCCGGAACGCTCTCTATCTCGGGTGACGTGGAGATGGACCTGGGCTACCAGGTGCGCGCGACCGGATGGCGAGCCCGGTACCGGGCGGCCGACAGCGCCAGCGTGTTCAACATCTACACCGTTCCGCTGGCCAAACCGGAGCGCGTCGACGCACGGATCGACCCGCTGGGCGATCAGTCCCTCGCCGATGTCGTCGCTGGCGCCGGAACGACCTACCGGAACCCCGAGGATCTGGAGCACGTCCGGAACCGGACGGTGACGGTCCTCGAGACGGAAACCACAGTCCAGGAGTTCGAAGGGACGGCCACGACCGACGACGGATCGGCCGACGTCACCGTCTACGTCACCACCGTCGATCACGACTCCGACCGCGTCCGTGCCGTCGGGATCGCGCCACGCGACGTCGACACGTGGGAGACCATGCGAACGCTGTTCGAGAATATCAGTCACTGATAGTCCTCGGTGAACGTATCGCGCAGAGCGACAGTCCGTGTGAGCTGTGAACTGAACGGGAAGGTGTCGGCGGTCCGCCGGGCCACCACGGTGAGACGGACGATGTAGGAACTCAGGATGAGAAAGGGTGTGAAGCCGGCGACGAGGACCGCCAGCACGAGCACACCCGTCAGGCGCGGCGACAGCACGGGCGTCCCGCCCGGGGCAGTGTACAGCAACATGACGACCGCCGCCGTGACCTGCACCGGAAGGCCGACGTACAGCAGGTACCGCGCGAGTTCGGATACCTCGGACTCGATGAAGGTCGTCTCGAACATCCGGACGGCGACGACAATGTGTTCGAGCGTTCCGGCGAGCCGGCCGAGCCGGTCGGTGACGCGGCCGGTGAACTCGTCGGCGTACTCGCGTTGCAGGTACCACGCGCGGTGGACGTGGTTCTCGTAGCTCGTGTTCAGCGAGACGAACAGCGCGTGTTTCATCTCGCTCGCCGGGTGGTCGAGCAACCCGACGACGTGATCGGTGTGTGACTGCAATCCGTCGACCAGTTCGGCGAGTTCCTCCCGGGTCCGCCTGGTCCGGCCCTCGGCAGTCAGGTCCCCGAGGGCCTCAAGATCGTCGTGGACGCTCTCGAAGAGGACGAGAAAGAACATGTCGGGTTTCACGGGCAACACGGGTTCGCCGACAGTCTCGGCGACCGCCTCGCGATAGACGATGGTTTCGTCGATTTTGCTCCGTATCTCGCCGGGAGCCTCCAGGCGCTGACTGAGTATGAACTGTCCCAGCGAGGTGACGATGGCGATCAGCGTGAAGTTGGCGGCGACGAGTGCAAACAGCAAGAAGAGAACCGGTGTCTCCTCGACCAGCGGAACCAGTCCCGAGAGTGATACTGCGACGAGGACGCCGATCAGAATCACGATCTGGAGAGTGCTCACGAGCAGTCGGTCGCCCGTCAGCACGAACCACTCGACGGGATCGTACCGGAACAGCGCGCCTTCGAACGCGAGCCAGGTCCGCCGGTCGGCCATCGTACCGACCTCAACGGCGACCACCGACATAAACGTCGGCCCGACGATCCAGTGTCGGAGCCGATAGAGTGACCGTTGTACCCGTTTGCCGGGTCGAACGCCTGTTTCGTGCGGTCGATCCCGTACTGATACTGTCGGCTGTAACTCTCTTTTCCCGTCCGGAGCAGTCTTTAGGGGGGGGTCCCAACAGCGGGCGTGCTTCCCGACATCACCGTCTTCGGCGGGTATACGTATCTCCTGACGGAGTTGCTGTGGGGATCGGTCGCCCTCGCGCTGGTCGCGTACGCCGGCGTCTGGCGCGCGGCCGCTCGCACTGTCGTCATCCTCTATCCGTTCGCGTACGTCTGGGACTGGTACACCCTGACAGTGGGCGTGTTCGCCATTCCGATGCGAACCGGCGTCGAGCTGCTCGGCGTCCCGATCGAGGAACACATCTTCATGCTCGTCGTCCCGGCGATGGTCGTCGGAGCCCACGAGTCACTCCGGAAACTCGATGGACAGGGACGGCTCGGTCCACTCGGGTTCGATAGCGATAGGTAGCCCGGATTCGACTATATATCTCTCTTAGAAAATTTATAGTCCGTCGTGTGGGTACCTCGAGACGAGTCCGATGGGACCGACCACAGAGTACTGGAGTGACACAGCGGACCGACGGGTCGAACTGAGCGTGCGCGCGCTTTCGTCACGAACTGGGGGCGGGATACAGGAACGGGCACTCGACCTGCTGGAGCGACTCGAGAGAGCAGGTGCCGTCGAATCAGTCGGCGTCCACGTGTGGGGCGAGCGGGTGGGTCTCTCGACGACGGCTGTCGAGACCGACTGTGGCCAGCGAGTCCTGGATCGGATCGGCAGGTTCCGCGAGTGGGCAAACCGGAACCGCGTCTCGCTGGAGCCGTTCTTCGAGTCCAGGGTCACCACCTCGCGGATCACCGGCGAGGAGTACACGACGCTCCACCTCCCGATAATCGTGCTGGCCGAGTACGAGAACGGCGACGTCGTTCACGTCACACCACACGAGGACGACGGCTCCGTCACCACGGTCCAGGACAGGCTCGAACACCTGGAACGCGAGACCTTCGAGGCGCAGCGTTCGGGAACCGACACCTTACACGTGGAGACACGCTGATACGGACGGCTGGAGCCGTGTTCGGGGCCGATCGCCCCTCGTCTGGCGACCGCTCCGGTCCAGAACCACAGCGATCCGTAATACGCAAACCGGGCCGCCACCAAACAGGACTATGGCACACTCCGGGGAGGTCACGAGACCGACGATACTGTCACGCGACGCCGACGCGGTGCCGCCCGACGGGACCGAGACGGCGACGTTCGGCATGGGCTGTTTTTGGGGTCCGGACGCGCGCTTTGGCGCGATGGAGGGAATCGTCAGGACCCGCGTCGGGTACGCCGGCGGGACGAAACCGGACCCGAGCTACCACTCCCTCGGCGACCACACGGAGGTCGTCCAGGTCGAGCACGACCCCGACGTGGTGTCGTACGGGGACCTGCTCGACGTCTTCTGGGCGAACCACAGCCCGACGTCGAACTTCAAACGCCAGTACCGTGGCGTGGTCCTCGCCGGCAACGAAGCCCAACGCGAGACCGCCGAGCGATCGCTGGCCGCTGTCGAGGACCGTCTGGACGTGTCCGTCGCGACTGCCGTCGAAGAACTGGAGCGGTTCTACCTCGCCGAAGACTACCACCAGAAGTACGAACTCCGGTCGACGCCGGTGCTCGGCGACGAACTCGCCGACCTGCTCGGGGACGCACTCGTCGACTCGACGGTGGCAGCGCGGCTCAACGGTTTCGTCGCGGGACACGGCGGCGAGGACAGACGAGCAGCGTTCCTCGCGGACCTCGACCTCCCCCCGAACGTGCTCTCGGAACTCCGCCGGCGGCTCTGATCCGGCCGGGCACGGTTCGTACCCCGCCCCGGTCGCGCGTGTCCGGGCCGCCCTCGCAGGTCGATTTCAACCGGAGACAGCCGCGGCGACGTCCTCCAGGCCGAGGCGGTTCACCGTGTCGGACGTCGGGTGGCCGTTGTCGTTCCAGCCGCGGAACTGGTAGTATTCCTCGAGCATCGCGTCGAGTTCCTCGGGTGGACAGTACATGCCTTCGGCCGGGCCGTCCGGGATGGGTTCGTGTTGCACGCGGTAGGGGAGCGTATCGCTCTCGCGGTCAGCGACTCCGCGGGCGACGTTGATGAGCCGTTCGAGGTTGTAGATCCGCTCGCCGATCCGTTCGACCTCCTCGACCGAGAGGTCCCAGCCAGTCGCGAGGTTGATCGCCTCGGTGTAGTTGTCGTTCACGCGGGCTCCCCAGCCGCCCTCGCTGACGAACCGACACTGGGTCAGCGAGTCACCCAGCGCAGTAAAGTGCTGGACGCGGGCGGCGAACTCGGGGGTTCCCTCGGTCGTCTCGTCGTGGTGGCCGTCGTACTGCAGTGTCGGCCGGGTGTCGTGGTGCGAACCGCCGCGGGTCGCGGTGGCGTAGCCGATACTCATCCCCTTGAGACCACGGGCCGAGTGGGCAGCGAACTCCAGTCCCTTGGCGCCGTAGAGGTACCGCTCGGCCTCGTCGGCCAGCGAGGCCGCGAGCCGGAACGAGCCCTCTGCGAGTTCGTCCCCGAACGCGTCACGGTGGGCCGTCCGTCCGGCGAGTTCGACCAGTCCCTCGGGGTCGTCGAACTCGAGGTGCGGAGAGGCGTCTCCGTCGATCAGCCCTCTGTCGTAACACTCGCGGGCGAACGCCACCGTCACGCCCCAGGAGATCGTATCCATCCCCAGGCGGTCACAGAGGTCGTTGGCCTTCATCACGCGCTCGATGTCGTAGACCCCCTGCATGGTGGCGGTCCCGAACAGCGACTCGAACTCGGGAATCTTGGCCTCGGTGAGGCCTTGGGCTTCGACGGAGACGTGCTTGCCGCACTTGACCGCGCAGTTGGCGCAGGTGGTGTCCTCGGTGACGTACTCCGCCCGGAGTCGCTCGCCGCTGATGGCTTCGGCCTCGTCGCGGGCGGCCTGCTCGGTCTGTGCGTTGTACTGGCCGAGTTTCCCCATCTCGTTGATGGGGTTGACCAGCCCTGCGGTGCCGTACTCCTGGAGCATCTCGGTGTCCTCCATCAGCCGTCCCATCTGCCGGACACTCCGGGCTCGCAGGTCACCCGCAGGCTCGGGCTCGAACTCACCCTCCTGGACCGCAATCGCCTTGACGTTCTTCGATCCGAGGACGGCGCCACTGCCGCCCCGGCCGGCGACGCCCTCGCGGATCTCCGAGTCGTGGAGGAGACAGGCAAAGCGGACCTCGTTCTCTCCGGCCGGCCCGCTGGCGAGGACGTGCGTGTCGTACCCCACCCCTTCGCGCTCCCGGATCGCCTCGCACGTCTCGTAGGTCTCCAGTCCGGCGAGGTTTCCGGCCGGCTTCACCTCCGCGCCCGCCCCGTCGACGAGGACATACGAGAGGTCGTCGGCCTGCCCGTGGAGCACGAGACACTCGAACCCGGTCGTTTTCTGGGCCCGCGGGAGGGTGCCGCCGAACGTCGAGTCGAAAAAGCCGTTCGTCATGGGGCTGACGAAGCCGAGAACGCCCCGCGAGGTCGACTGAAACGGGGTGGCGTTCATCGGCCCGACGGCCATCGCGAGGACGTTCTCGGGGTCCAGCGGACCGGCCTCGACGGGGACGTGTTCGGCGACCTGTTTGGCGACGAAGCCGTTGCCGCCGAGAAAGCGCCGGGCGTCTCTCGCGTCGAGCGCTTCGACCTCGGTCTCGCCGGTGTCGAGGTGGACGTGGAGGAGATCGCCGCCGTACACCGGTGGGAGCGAATCCGTCATATTACCTGTCGACACAACGACCGTCGGACCCAAGAATGTTTACTGATACTGCCGGCTATAGCTTCGTCGAGATGGTCGGCACCTCGGGGTGACGACAGTACGTTCGCGCGTCACACATCTTTACAGTACACCCGTGGGATGACAAGCTATGGACACGGAGGTAGCGATCATCGGCGGATCGATGACGCAGTTCGGGCAGCGAGAGGCCTGGATACGCGAGTTGCTGGCGGAGGCCGGCGAGGCCTGTCTGGCGGACGCAGGCGTCGCGCCGACGACCGTGGACCACGTCTACGTCTCGAACATGGCGAGTGGCGAGTTCGAGGGCCAGACGGGCGTGATGAACGCGCTCGCTCACGACCTCGGACTGACGCCCGCGTACAGCCAGCGGATCGACCAGACCAGTTCCAGCGGCGGCGCGGGCGTCTACGGGGCCTGGCAGTCGGTCGCTTCCGGCGCCAGTGAGATGACGCTCCTCGTGGGTGGCGAGAAGATGACCCACGCGGGGACCGGCACAGCGACAGACATCATCGCCTCGATAACCCACCCCGTCGAGTACAAACACGGCGTCACGCTCCCGTCGTTCGCGGGCATGACCGCACGGCTGTATCTCGACCGGTACGGCGCGCCTCGCGAGAGTCTCGCGAAAGTCGCCGTCAAGAACCACCGGAACGGCCTCTACAACCCCCAGGCACAGTTCCAGACGGAGATCACCGAACAGGAGGCCCTCGAGAGTCCGGTCGTCGCCGACCCGCTTCGGCTGTACGACTTCTGTCCGATCACCGACGGGAGCGCGGCACTCCTGTTCTGTCCCGTGGATGTCGCGGAGTCGTACACGGACGAGTACGCCGTCGTCTCGGGCGTCGCCGGCGCGACCGACACCCACGTCGTCCACGAGCGCGGTGATCCCACGACGATGGGCGGCGTCGTCGAATCCGGACGGGAGGCCTACGAGATGGCCGGGGTCGGCCCCGGGGAGATCGACGTGGCCGAACTTCACGACATGTTCACCATCCTGGAGTTCCTCCAGATGGAGGGGCTGGGCTTTGCCGAGCCAGGCGAGGCCTGGAAACACGTCCAGCAGGGCCGTACCAGGAGGGGCGGCGACCTCCCTATCAACACGTCGGGCGGTCTCAAATCCAAGGGACACCCGCTGGGCGCGAGCGGCGTCGCACAGGGCTACGAGATCTACGAGCAGCTGGTGGGTGCGGCCGGCCAGCGCCAGGTCGAGGCCGAGGTCGGCCTGGCCTGCAACGTCGGCGGTTTCGGCAACTGCGTCATCACCACCATCATGGAGGCACGGTAACATGGACGCACACTCCTGTCCGAACGGGCACGTGACGTACCCGGGCCACCGGCTCTGTCCGGAGTGTGGCGAACCGCAGACACGGACCGTCGACCTCTCGGAGCGGACTGCCGAGGTGGTCACCTGGACCGAGAGCACCGCCACGCCGCCGGGTGTTCGGGAACCGAACGTGCTTGCCATCGTCGAGTTCGAGGTCGACGGCGAGCCGGTTCGCGCTCTCGGACAGGTCGCCGACGGAGCCGACGTGGCCATCGGTGACGAGGTCGTCCCCCGCTACGTCGACCGACTCCGCGAGCCTGGCGTGGGCCTCAAGCCCGCCGACGCCGACCAGGAGTGGGACGGGTTCCGGTTCGAATCCGTCCGGTGACCGGTCCCGGTTCGGCTCCGCCTGACGGCCTCGTTTCGGTACTAGTCGTCTGCCGCGGTGGGACTCGTCGCCGGGTCTGTCTCTACCGGCCGCTGTTCGACCGGCGTCCACTCGAGGTCGCCGGCGTAGTGGAGCGCCCGGTGTTCCTGTTGCGGGTCGACAACAGTCAGTGAGAGCCAGTTGTTGTCGAGCAGGTCGGTCAACTGGTCGTGCTCGGAGAGAATCTCGGTAACGCGCCCGACGGGTGCGTGGACGACCGTCGAGAGACGGAGTGGCTGGTGGTACAGTTCGTCGTCGGCGCTCAGCAGGGACTGCAGCGGGAGGCCGGGCATCAGGTCGCCACCGTTGCCCTGGTAGACGCCCACGTTCCCGACTGGGTTGTGGGTCACTTTCGAACCGCTTCCGTAGACCGCGTTGTCGACCGTCGCGAAGTAGTACTGGGTGTTGATCCACTGCGTGACGACCATCGGCCCGGTCATGATCGATTCGAGAGCAGTCCCGTCGGAATCGACCCTCCAGTCGTAGGAGTGGAGAAACGACCGGCCGTCCAGGTCGAGCCCGTCGGTGAGCGCCCGCGGACCGACGACGAACCCCGCGTTCCCGGCCAGTCCCCACTCCGGGCGCGTCTCCGCCCAGTCGGCGGCACGGCGTTCAGTCTCACGGACGCCCGCTCCGGTATCACTGCCCATGTCGCGGGCGCGTTCGGCAGCTGCGCCGGCGCGTGCGGCCGAGAGGTCCTCGCGGAGCTGTTCGATGTCCGCCTCGTGTGTCTCGGGCACATCGCGGGCGGACAGCGCTACCTCGTCGGTCGTCGTGTTGTGTTCGCCGGCGACGAAGACGGTGTCCTCGGGAACGTCGATCCCGCGGTCCCGGAGTTTCTCCCTGACCGCCTCCTCGTTACAGATCGCCGCGAGGACGCGGGCGTTGGGGCCGCCGGGATTCCCCGCACAGGCGCCACAGTCGAGACTGGAATCGAACGGGTTGTTCGTGGTCTGGCTGGCGTGGCCGGCAAAGACGACGACCCGGGCGAACTGCTCCCATCCCACGAGTTCGAACGCCGCGGCGGCGTACTCAACTTTCTCCTCGAGCGTGAGTCCCTCGGGGAGAGCGTGGCCAGCGTCCGGGTCGTGATCGACCGACGGCTCGCAGACCTCGTGGTCGGCCGGAACGCGTTCGTCGGTGGCGGCGAGAAGGTCGTAGACGCGTGCCGGGAGCAGGGTCCGAGCGGTCAGGGCAGCCCCGTATCCCGCTCCAGCGCTCTCGACGAAGCTGAAGGCGGTCGCGGCGTTGTTCTTGAGACGCCGGATTGCTGCCTTCCCGGCCCCGAGCGTGGCGTGCCAGCGGTCGTATTCGTTCTGCTCGCTGTCGGCTCCCTCCGCCGGGCGGTCCGCGACGCGGTGCTGTGCGTCGAGGATGGGCGGACAGGCGTCGACGGTCACGTCCGAGTCGTAGCCCTCGTAGCGCATCGGGATTCCGAAGAAGCCGGCGTAGCCGTGGGTCTCGTAGTCCCCGGTGGCCTCGACGTGGCGACGGATGATCTCCGAACGCGTGTCGATGCAAAACACCAGCTGTGCGTCCGGCCGGCCGTCCCCGTCGGCGGTCTCGCGAGCGGCACTCGCTGCCGTGACGGCCTCGACCAGCTGCTGGCGGTACGTCGCCTCCCAGGCGGACAACCAGATCTCGTGGAGGCGGGGCTGGCCGTTGCCGGTGCCGGCGTCGGGGTCGTCACGGTCTCCTACACCGCTCCCGTCGCTGTCGCCGGTACGGGCGACGTCCGCTGTGTCTCCCGGCGGCGCCATCGGCGCGTCGAGCCGGTCGGTCAGGGCCAGCCGGACCGCCAGGTAGCCGGCCAGGGTGATGGGGTGGGCCGCCTGCCAGTCGCCACCGCCGGCAATCCGCTGTTTGACGAAGCCGGTCCAGCCCGGAAGCGCGGCCAGGTGGAACTCGAAAACCGTCGGCCACTGCTCCTCCGGACAGTCGGCGAGCAACTCCTCGATGGCCGCGACGGGATCCGCCGGCAACTCGGCCAGCTGCTCGCGGTCTGGTATCTCCCGGTCGTACCGGGCAACCGACCGGACGGCAGCGTAGAACCCTCGCTCGCGGTCGGGCATCGGCCAGTGAGCCTTCCCCTGGTCCAGGAAGGTCGCCAGCCACTTCGTCAGCAGTCGGTCGACCCGGTCCGTCGCGGTCTCGCCGCGTTCTCTGGCGACCCCGCTGCCGGTCGTTCCGTCGTGTTCCGCCGCTGCCATCCGGTCGAGCAGGGTCTCGGGGTCGGCTCCGTCGCCGTAGTCGGCCAGTTTTGCCGCGAGGACGTCGGCGTCGATCCGCCCGTTGGCCCACGCCCGGCGGAATACGTCGGCGCTCGGGTATCCGTTCGCGGAGAACAGCCGCTCGCCTGCCCGGACGGCCTCTTGGAAGGGCCGGTCCTCGAACCCGGCGAGCGGGTTGGCGGTCACGAACGAGTGGAGCGGCCAGACAGGCCCGACGGCGTCGGCAGCCCGTTCGATGCTGTCGCGAACAGCGGTTTCAGTACTCATTGTACTCCTCCGTCGAGGTCAACAGGGTTCCGGACGGTGCCTGTGTGGCGTTGACGAGCGCCACGTAGAGGCGGTCGCTGTAGCGGTAGGCATCGGTCTCGATTGCGACGTACGCGACCAGGAACGCGGCGGCCACGACGCCGTGCAGGACCGTCAACTCGGCCGGTGCCGTGACCACGGGCAGTCCCTGCATGACGCGGACAGCGGCGACGTAGACGGCGGCGTACACGGCAATCGCCGGCAGGAAGACCAGCGGAACGGCCCCGTACCGGTAGGCCACCGGGAGCGCGCCGCTTTGCAGGGCGCTCAGTGTCGCGTGCATCGTCGTCAGCACGACCAGACCAGTCAGCAGGAGACCGCCGTCGAGGGTGGTTCCCTTGCCGGTGAGGCCGGCGAAGAGGACTCCACCAGCGAGCGCGGTCAGCGCGGTCACGATCAGTCCGACCGGTCCCGGCCCGGTCGTCGCCAGCGTCGTGTCGGCCGGGCTCGTGTGTTCGATCTCCTCGCCCGAGGAGAGGAACAGGTATGCCTTGTAGAACCCGTGCAAAACGAGGTGCGTGATGGCGGCCCCGAAGAACCCGAGGCCGGCCTGCATGATCATAAAGCCCATCTGCCCGATCGTCGAGCAACCCAACCGGGTCTTGGCGTCGACCTGAACCGATTTCAGAAGTTTCCCCAGAAGCGCGCTCGCCGCACCGACGAGCACGACCGCGAGCATGAAGCCGGCGTCGACGGTGACGACCGGCGCGAAGCGCACCAGGAGGACGCCGCCTGCGTTGACGAAGCCGGCGTGCATCAGTGCCGAAGCCGGCGTGGGTGCCGTCATCGACGAGAGCAGCCACGACTGAAACGGAACGAGTGCTGACTGAACCATCGCCGCCAACAGGAGCCCACCGGCGACGAACAGCACGACAGTCGACGAGAGGCCCCCGACCGTCGACGGGACCGCGGAGACCGTCGTCGTCCCGGTGTGCCACCACAGCGTCACGAGTGCAACCGCGAGCGAACCGCTACTCGCGAGGAAGTACCGACGGGCGTGCGTGGCTGCGGCCTGTGCCTGGGGCCACCCCTCAGCGTGACCGATCAGGCCGGCCATCACGAGTCCCATCGCGAGCCACGCCGTCCAGAACACAGCGAAGCTGTCCGCCGCGACCAGCACCATCACGATCAGCGTGAAGGCGAACACGCGTCCGAAGAACCGGTCGATGGTTCGGCTGCCGGCCACGTACCGCCGCGAGTAGCTGTGGACGATACCGCTGAAGAAGGTGACTGTCACCCACATGACGACCGTCAACCCGTCGACGACCACCAGTCCTGCCAGATTCCAGGCTTCGCTACTCCCGAGTTTGGCGACCAGCGCACCGACGCTCACGACCCACAGGAGCCACACGAGTCGCGTCAGCGTCGCTGGCACGCGTGACCGGTCACTCGTCGGAGTCGGGAGCTGTCCCACAGTCGCTGCCTGTCTTTGTCCTGTCATCGTTTGGTTCGTTCCCGACCGACCCCTGCAGCGACGGTTCGCGTCGTGTCGCGCGACCACGGTCGTCGGTCGTCTTCATCCACAGGTACGAACGTAACGTCTATTAAATTCTTCTATAATACCAAAACGTTCGAAAAAGGAGTATTATAGAACATTATAGTTTTGCGGGGGATTCGACGGTGTCGTCGAACTGCTCGGATCACACGATGGCAAACCATTATCGTCGTAGGGGCCGCGCAGTCGGTATGGAGGAGTTAGAGGGGACAGTTCTCGCCGGAGAATCGCTCGATCCGATTTCCGGTCGGGTCGTCGTCGAGAACGGTCGTATCGAGACGGTCGACGAAGTGGAGACGGCGTCGACGGACATCATACTGCCAGCGTTCGTCAACGCGCACACGCACCTCGGTGACTCCATCGCGAAGGAAGCTGCCGTCGGACTCTCGCTCGGGGAGGCGGTCGCACCGCCGGACAGCCTGAAACACCGTCGGCTGGCTGGTGCCGACCGGTCTGAGCTCGTGACGGCGATACGCCGGACGCTTCGATTCATGCAGAGAACGGGAACGGTGTCGTGTCTGGACTTCCGCGAGTCCGGGACAGCCGGGACCCGCGCGCTCCGGGAGGCCGCCCGGCCACTGGACATCGATCCATTCATCTTCGGGAGCGGGGATCGGTCCGTTCTCGATGTCGCCGACGGGTTCGGGGCGAGCGGCGCGAACGACGACGATTTCACCGGGCAGCGTGCCGCGGCCAGTGAGCTCGACGTTCCCTTCGCCATCCACGCCGGTGAACCGGACGCGACGGACATCGAATCCGCACTCGACCTGGAGCCGGACCTGCTCGTCCACATGGTACACGCCAAACAGGAGCACCTCGAACGAGTCGCCGAGGAGTCGATTCCGGTTGCGGTCTGTCCGCGTGCGAACACCGTTCTCGACGTCGGACGGCCGCCGATACGGGCGTTGCTCGATCACACGACCGTCGCACTCGGGACGGACAACGTCATGCTGAATCCACCCTCGATGTTTCGAGAGATGGCATACACGGCCAAACAGTTCGACGTGACCGCTCCAGAGGTACTGCGGATGGCGACGGCGGCCGGTGCCGAGGTCGTCGGCCTCGACTGTGGTGCCATCTCTCCGGGGCGACGGGCAGCACTCACGGTCCTCGATGGTGACTCGGACAATCTGGCTGGCTCGACCGACCCGGTACGGGCGGTCGTCCGGCGCGCGACCGCGCTGGACGTCGAACGCGTGGTCTTCTAGGTCCCATTCTCGACGCGTTTCTCGGGATCGAACTTGCCGAAGGGTGTCGACTCGTGGCTCCGGACGAGGACCTCGTCGACAACCGTGAGCCCCATCTCGAGAAGGTCCTGCGCGACCGGCGTGATGTCGCTGTCCGACTCTCCGACAGCCGTCACGAGGAGGTTCTGCTCACCGGTGACCAGCTCCTGGACCGAGACGACGCCGTCGATCGCGAGTATCCCGGGGACGAGGTCGCCGCGTTCGGGAATCGAGGCGGTGCAAAACAGCAACATCCGGAGCGGGTAGCCCGACTTCTGATAGTCCACCTCGGCACTGTATCCCTTGATAACCCCGTCTGATTCGAGGTGCTGGATGCGCTTGCGGACGGTACTGTCGGACGTACCGGTTCGCTCTGCGATCTCTCCGGACGACGTATTTCGGGCGTCCTCCTGTAGTGCGTACAGAATCGCTCTGTCCACGTCGTCTACGTCAGCGTCACTCATACCCGTACGTCCGCAGCAGGGGTACTTTAGGTTTGTACGTTTTCGGTAGCTGAGACTGCCGGCTGCTGGTCACTGAAAAACGCCGGCACCCTGGTGCCGAACATCCTCACGAAGTGATAGCCGACAGGATCATTCGTCTCGGAACGCCGAGATAACGCCACTCGAGGCCCCGGGGTCGGCTGCGACAACGTACCGGTCGCCGGCCTCCAGTCGCGTCTCAGAGGTGGCTGTCCGCTCTCCCCCGGCTCCCGAGATGACGAGACTCCCCGCTGGGAGGTCAGCGTCGTCGAGAAGCTGCCCTGCCACCGGCGAATCGGGGGCGACACGGATATCGAACACTTCCATCTCGCCGGTGACATCCTCGAAGGTCCGTACGTCGCTCCCGCTGAGTGCGTTCACCGCAGTCTTGACGCTCGCACGCTCCGGGAACACGACCTCGTCGACCAGTTGTTCGTACTCGTCGTCGGCGGCGTCGGTGATACGAGCGACCGTTCGGATATCCGGCTGGAACGTCCTCGCAGCCAGGCAGACCGCAAGATTGGTGCTGTCGTCGTCTGTCAGCGCGCCGATGACGGTCGTCTCGTCAGTGAGAACACTCGACAGCACGGACGGGTGTGTCGCGTCGTCGACCACGATTTCGATGTCGTCCGAGTCCTGTGCGTGCGCGCGGTCCGAGTCCCGCTCGATGATCGTTACTCTGTGGCCACGTTGCTGGAAAAACTGTGCGACGCGGAATCCGACGCGTCCGCCGCCAGCGATCACTACGTGACTACTGTTAGTCATACATACAGGACAGGGTAGCACACGGTAAAGCCTGCCGTCTGGACGACTGTTCGTCCAGTCGATAACAGCCCCTGTCGTGCTGTCAGCTGTAGGCCCGTGAGCAGTATCAGGTCGTCGACTCTCCGGTGTGTTCCCGAGCGAAGGTATCGAAGACGAGTTTCGCGCCACCGAGGACGACAGGGCCGACGAACAGGCCGACGGCGCCGAACACGACGAGTCCGCCGAAAATGCCGATGACGATGATGGCGGAGTTGAACGCGCCAGTCCGGCCGATCAACGCGGGTCGGAGGTACGTATCCGAGAGGGTCACGAGCAGACCGTACACGGCTATCGCCCCGCCGGCAACCGGCCGCCCGATCGCGACGAGATAGACGACAGCCGGAATCCAGACGCCGAAGGCGCCGACCAGCGGAAGCAGCGTCAGCACGAACGTGGCGACTGTGAGAAAGATCACGGCTGGGAGACCGGCGATCGCCAGCCCGACGCCGAGCAACACCGCCTGAATGGCCGCAACGGCGACGTTTCCGACGACCGATGCCCACATGAGCTGATCCAGTCCCTCGCGGAGTTCGTCCAGAATCTCGTCGTCGACCGGCAGCACCCGCTGGCCCCACGCCACGAACTGTTCGCCCTCGCGCAACAGGGCAAAGAGGACGAACAGTGTGATGGTCAGTCCGATGAACAGCCCCGGCAAACTGCCGACGAGATCGATCGCCCTCGCGGTGATCTCCCGGAGGGCCGACGCGATCCGATCCTGATTCGATTCGTACAGGGCGACGACGTCGACGGTGTACCCGGCAGCCTCGAGTAGTTCCTCGATCGACGCGACGTCGAGTTGACCGGTCCTGACGGACCTCACGACCCTGAGTGACTGCTGGACCGCGACCGTGAGGAGGTAGATGAGCGGGATCAGTATGAGGAGGAACGCAGCCGTGACGACGGCGATCGCCGCGGTCGTGGGCCTGACGTACTGCTCTGCCTGCCGCTGGATGGGAAACAGGATGTACGCGAGAACCACGCCGAACAGGACAAACTGGAGATACGGCAGGAGGACCAACAGCGCGAGCAGACCAGCCAGCAGTGCGAGCGCGGTCAGTCCGGGTTGCCTGGCGAGCCACGTCGGCGGGTCGGGTTGGTTTTCCATGGCCGGAGATGCGACACCTTTTTATATAATTCTGCTGATACGATGTCGGGGCTCCGGGCGACTCGACTGGAGTGTGTTTGCTGTCGATCCCTACGGATCTGTGGCTTCGAGACCCGAAGCCATCACGCTTCGAGCGCCGTGCCGAAAATAGATACAGCGGTCCGTATCAGCCCAGATCAGGCCGCGTTCGCGACGGTGAAGCCGCCGTCTTCGAGCGACAGCAGTACCTCGTCCAGCGTCGCGCTGAACTGCTTTCGGTGGTGGCCCTCCGAGTGGAACGTCATCGACGTGTCCACCAGGCCGGCTTCTTCGAGCCGGTTCAGCCGACGGTAGACCGTGGTTCGTGACGCCTCCAGCTGGGCGGCGATTTCCCGTGCCGGCAGGTCCGTCTCGTGGAGCAACACCAGGATGTCCCGGGCGTGGTCGTCGCTCAGCACCGACAGCAGTTCCTCGGGGTCGATCGACTCGTCTTCCTCGGCCGACAGTCCGGGTCCCCTCTGTGCTCCGACCGGTCCAGTTCTCCCACTGGCCTCGATCGCTGACTTCGACATTGTTGACGATCATACCTTCTTGCTCCCGTCCCCTGTAACACGGCGCTATCAATCCGAACCCGGCCCGACACCACCAGTCTAGTTATACAGACACCGCGAGTAGCCACGACTGATACTGCCGGCTATAACTTCGTAAAGATACTCGGCACCCCGGGGTGCCGATATTGCTCACGCGCTTATAGCCGGCAGTATAAATACGTGCCAGGCCGAACTACGAGCAGAGAGCCACTCCATGTCAGAGGGGATGCGGGTTCACAATCCGTCCGTGTTGATGGTCGACGACGAGAAGGAAGTCGCCGACGCGTACGCACTCCGACTGGACGGCGTCGCCGACGTGACCGTCGCCTACAGCGGCGACCAGGCCCTCGAGAGACTCGCCGAGGGTCCCCCGCCCGACGTCGTCCTGATCGACAGGCACATGCCCGGGAAATCCGGCGACGAGGTCCTCGAAGATATCAGGGCGATGGGCGTCCGGACGCGGGCGGTCATGGTCACCGCCATCGATCCGAACCTCGCCATCCTCGAGTTGCCCTTCGACGACTACCTCTCGAAACCCGTCGAACGCGACGACCTCCGGACGGCCGTCGACCACCAGTGCCAGGTCCTGGCCTACGAACTGCTGGGCGAGTACTTCCAGCTCGAATCCAAACGGGCCATCGTCGAAGCCGAGGTGCCCGACGAGCAGTTGCGCGACCACGACGAATTCGCGGAGCTAGCGGCCCGAACGACCGCGATTGCAGACCGGGTCCGGGGTCTCCTCCCCGAGGCCGACGCTCTCCTGGAGACGTTCTCCGGCATCGACCGCGAAGGCTACTGAGAGTGATTGCTGTAAGCCATTACCGGGTCGACCGCAGGACACAACGCGGTCGAAACGGTAATTCGGTACAGCAATCAGTATGAGACTGTCGGCTACAGTTCGAAGAACGTCTCCAGGAGTTTCCGCTGGCCGCGCCGGAGGTGGTACAGAACAGTCGGACCAGTGATGTCTAGCGCCTCGGCCACCTCCTCCGACGTGCTCCCTCGCGGTGAGGAGAAGTAATCCGAGAGGTACGCTGTCCGGAGCACCGTTCGTTGTTTGTCGGTCAGTTTCTCCGTGAGTTCGCTCCGGAAGGCGCCGACCGTCTCGGGTTCGCGTTCCTTCTCCCGTTTGGCTACGACGTCGGTTTGAGCCGTGTCGCTGTCGATGGCACCGACCAGCTGACGGAGGTCGGTATCGGACGGAACTTCGGCCGAGATACGGGCGACGTCGTCGCTGTACTCCGCGACGAGGATCGTCGCCCCCCAGGCGGCGAACGTGGCGACCGGGATGTTGCTGGCCACCGTGACCTCGAGCAGGTCTTCCTCGTCAGCGTCGTCGTTCCCCACCTGACGGACGTCCACGACGTCCTCGTGCGTGGTGAGGGTGTCCCGGACCGCACCGACGTCGCTCTCCAGGTGGAGATAGCACACGACCATGTCGTCTTCCCGGGGGACCGCACCGGCGAGTGTCAGCTGGCCGCCACCGTTCCGGACGGCGTCGAGAAATGGAATCGACGGGTCCTGGATTTCGACGGTCACCTCGGTGACCGTATCGGCAAACAGGAGACCTTCCTGTCGGATGGCGTTGACCGCGAACCCGGCGATGGCACCGAGCGTCTCGAGGCTCGCACGTTCCTGTGTGCTGAAGCCGTCCTCGCGGGCCGCGTACACACACAGTACACCGTACACCGTCTCCCGGTACGCCAGCGGGATGGCGAGACACGACTGGAGACCGTGGCCGAACGCGGCGAGGCGAACTGCCCGGGGAATCGAATCGTCTTCGGCGAGGCTCTGTACCATCTGTGTCTCCCCGGCCGCGACAGCCTCCTGTTCGGGAAGTCCAGTTTCCTCGGTGAGACTGTCGCGTATCCGCTCGAGCATCTCGGGTGCGTCGCCCGCAGAAGCGACGATCTGGAGACTGTCGTCGGTGAGATTGCGGTCTCCGGCCCAGGCGAACTCGTACAGGTCCGTCTTCCCCAGTCGTTCACACATGGTCCGGGATACCTCCTCGGGTGCCGATGTCTCGATCACCTTCCGGAGGACGGTTGCAACGAGCGAGTCGATGGTCTGCATCCGATCGAGCCGTTGTTCCAGTCGGTCGAGCCGCTGTCGACACTCCCGGTGTTGTGTCCGGTTTCGGAGGTACACGTACACGAACTCGTCGCCCGGCACAATATCGACCCCGAGCCAGCGGTCGAGTCTCGGATAGTACTCCTCGAAGGACTGTGCCTCCGGTTGACTGTCGCTGAAGGCCTCTCGCAACGTCCCGGCGGTCGAATCCGGGAACGACTCTTCGAGAGCTGTTCCCGGGAGTGCTCCCCGATCGGTGTCCATAACCGCACCAGCAACCTCGTTTGCTGCGTCGACAGTGCCGTCGGGCGTGACCTGGAGGACGCCTATCGGGGCGTGCCGTAGTTGCTCGTTCATCATGATGGGTGCTCTCGATCGGTGCTATCGAATACGTTTGCAGCCAGCCGGTTTATACTGCACTACTCGGCGCCGCTCTGGACGGCACCGGAGGACGTGATCGGGGTACGCTTCGACGAGAACGTGGTCGTATTCGACCGTTGCCCCACGGGGAGTCGAAATTGCTCACGCGCGTCGGTACCCCACGGGGAGTCGCAGTTGCTCACGCGCGTACAGCCGGCAGTATCAGCGGTCTAGTGTCGGGACGGAGTCGACGCAGTCGTCGTCACAGAAACACACCTCCGAAACCGCACCGTCGTCGGTGCGGACGGTCACACACCTGTAGCGACTGCCCGCGCTGATCGACGCGTCACAGACGCCACACTGGCGGGTGTTGCCGTCGAGGAGGACCCGCGTGGAAGTGCTCTCGACTGACCCCTCGAGCGCGGCCGCTGGACCCGGTGGCTCGTCGATCCGCCCGGTGGCGTCGTGTCGTGGGGTCATGTCGCTTCGAAGGGGTTTGGTGGAGGCAGCCGTGTGGGGTAGTCCGCCTTGGTAGACAGTCTCTCGACAGATAAGGCTGGCGAGTGGTCCGGACCCCGATTACCCGCTGTCGTCTTCGGCCGCCTCGTCTCCGGTTTCTGTAGGCCATACGACAGTTCCCAGGAACGGGACGCCGATGCGCTGTGCCGCACGCGAGATCATGTGCGCACCGGTCGGGACCGTCAGGAACAGGAAGAGGACGCCCACGAGCGACGGAAGGCCGCCTGCGCCGGGACCGAAGTGGACGAACCCCGCCAGAAAGATGGCGGCCGTCCCCAGGGTCGTTGGCTTGCTCGTGGCGTGCATCCGGTTGTAGACGTTCGGCAACCGGAGGAGGCCGATCGTGCCGACCGTCAGGAAGAAACACCCGACAGCGATCAGCGCGACGATCACGACCGACCGGGCCTGCCCGAGGACCGTCGCCCCGGCGGCCAGTTGCAGGTAGTCGAGGACCGTCGTCCCGGCGGTGGAAGGTAACGGGGCCACGGTCACTCGCGCCTCACGATGATGTCGCCCTCTGTGACGTACTTCGCGACGGCGACCGTCGAGAGGAAGCCGATGATGGCGAGGACGAGACTGACGGTCACGAACAGGCCGCGGTCGGTCTTCAGCGCGAACAGCACGGCGATCGCGACGACGTTGGTCGCGATAGTGTCGAGCGCCACGACCCGGTCGGGCGTCGTCGGGCCGCGGACCACCCGGTACCCACACAGCAGCGACAGCACTGCCACGAGCACCACCGCGAAATCCGCGGCCGTCGCCACGAGCGCGGTCTCACTGGCCATCGCCGTCACCCCCCGTCCGTTCCTCGTCCATCCACTGTCTGTCTGTGGAGTCGCCCGACTCGTCGTCCGGTCTGTCGGGTTCTGTCCTCCAGGCCGGCGGTCCACCTCCCGTGTCGAGTGGGGCGACCGAGGGGCTCACCGTCTTCGGGTCGGGCGGAGCGTCCTCGGGAGTCATCCGGACCGGCGGCGCCGGATCGTCGGGCGAGAGGTCCTCGTCGAACACCTCCAGGGCGTAGTCCTCCCACCGCCGGATGGGTTCGACCACCTGCTCGGGGTTGCGGCCGTCGATGATGTGGACGTACAGCGAGTTCCCCTCGGGGTCGTGGTCCAGGGTCACGGTCCCCGGCGTCAGCGTGATGCTGTTGGCGATGGTCGTCACACCGACGTCAGTCTGTACCCGCAGGGGGAGATACATGACCTCCGGTTCGATGGGCATCCGCGGCGCGAGCACGCGGTAAGCGACGTCGAAGTTGGCCACGACGACGTCGCGGAGAAAGACGCTCACGTACAGTACGGCGTAGGGCACCGACCCAGCGGTGCTCCGGACCTCGACGCCCTCGCTGTACATCCGCCGGAAGACGTACGCGACGGGGAGTCCCACGAGGACTCCGGAGAGCAGGCTGGCGGCCACGGCGTCGGGAGTGGGTTCGACACCACGGACGAACACCCACACGACGCCGAAGAGAACGCCAGCGACGGGCCAGCGGCGGGTCACCCGCTCTCACCTCCGACCGGCGCGACTGCCTCGATGTACGCCTCGCGGTCCAGGGCGGCTTCCGCGGCCGTGGAGGCGAAGTCCGCGACCGGTTCGAATCCGAGGCCGACACCGACGATGGCGCCCGCGACGACGACGAGGATGGCCACCTGTACCGGATCGACCGACGCCGTGCGGACCCGCTCCGAGCGGGCGCCCCAGAAACTCACGACCCAGGCGCGGGTCGTGTAGACGATGGTCAACAGCGCGCCGAGCAGGAGCACCACAACGACGAGAACCGCGCCGGTGTCGCCCGCGACAGCGTGGGACGTGGCCGCGTCCAGCACGAGGAACTTCCCGAAAAAGCCCGTGAGTGGCGGAATGCCGACCAGCGAGAGCATCCCGACGAAGACGGCACTCGAGAGCAGCGGCGACTGGCGGCCGAGCCCACTGAGCTGTGCGAGGCGGTTGGTGCCCGTCGCCCCGCGGACAGTCGCTGCCGAGAGAAAGAGCATCCCCTTCGCGAGGGCGTGGTGGAGCGCGTAGACGAGCGCGGCGACCAGTCCGAGCCGGCGGACTGTCGGGGACTGGGCCGCGGCCGCGATACCGACCGGGACGGCGATGAACCCGACCTGGCCGATACTGGAGTAGGCCAGCAGCCGTTCGAGACTGGGGCTGGCGACCGCCCCGAGGCCGCCCAGCAGGACGCTCGCGACACCCATCGTCACGAGGACCGGCGCGAGGAAGGCAAGCGGCGACGACCCGTCGACGCCGGGCACGTTCAGGGGGATGGTGGCGCCGGCGAAGACAGTGAAGTAGAGCCTGACGATGGCGTACATTCCGACTTTCTTGGTCGCGCCGGCGAGCATCGCCGCGATGGGCAGGGGCGCGGCCCTGTAGGCGCCGGGCACCCAGAACTGGAAGGGTACGAGCCCGGCCTTCAGCGCGAACGTCGCCAGCAACAGCGCCGCCAGGCCGACCACGGGCAGGGGATCGACGCCGTAGGCGCTCGCGTCGGCGATCCGGCGGGACATGTCGGCCATGTTGAGCGTCCCCGTGACGGCGTAGAGGCCGCCGACCGCGAGCAGGAACGTGCCGCTGCCGACCACGTTCAACACGAGATACCGGAAGGCTGCGGCGGTCTGCTGGGCGTTCCCGTAGAAGGAGACGAACACGTAACTCGCCAGCAACATCACCTCGAACCAGACGAAGAGGTTGAACAGGTCGCCGGTGAGGAACGCGCCGGTCACACCGAGAAGGAGCAGGTGAAAGAGCGGGTGGTAGAAGACCTGCTGGTTGTCGGGGTCGATAACGCGGACCGACAGCGCCACGGCCGGCAGCGCCACAGCGGCCGCGACGACGAGCATGAACGCCGACAGCCCGTCGAGGACGAGCGTGACGCCGAAGGGGGCCGGCCAGTCGCCGACCTGATAGGTGGCCACGCCCGGGGCGCCCGCCCCCAGAACGACCGCGCGGACGACCCAGGCGACGGCGCCGGCGTAGACGACCCCGCCGAGTGCGCTGATCGAGCGCTGGAGGCGCGGGTATCTGCGAGTCAGGAGGGTCGCCAGGACGCTCCCGAGCGCGACCAGGACCGGCGCGACCACCACGTTCATCGCGCCCACTCCGTGACGTCGATGGTTTCGTTCTCCTGGTAGGCACGGTACGAGAGCGCGAGCGCGAACGCGGTCGTCCCGAAACTGATGACGATGGCGGTCAGGACCAGCGCCTGCACGAGCGGGTCTGCCGTTTCGGGCACTGTGCCGCCGTGGGCCGCGAGCACCGGCACGAGGTCGTGGGTACCCTCGGCGATGCCGCCCATCGTGATGAGGTAGACGTTCGCCGCCTGCGAGAGGATGGCCAGCCCCCAGACCACTCTGACGACATCCCGTCGCAACACGAGGAAGCTCCCGAGCGCGAACAGGCCGCCCACGACGGCCGCGAGCAGGAGCGTCACTCCGCGCCCACCACCGAGAGAATCGACAGCAACGCTCCGACGACGACACAGTAGACACCGACGTCGAACACCAGCGCGCTGGTCAGTTCGATCTCGTGATACAGCGGCACGCCCTCCACGTAGACGAACGTCTGGGTGAGGAAGGGCACCCCGAACAGGAGACCGGCCGCGCCGGTCCCGACAGCCAGGAGGAGACCGGCCACGACGAGTTGCCGGTATGCGGCGACGGTCCGGTGGTCGAACGGCCCGGCCCCGGGATCGACGTCGCGGTCCAGGACGCCTACCTCCAGGTAGTCGAGCCCGTAGGCCACGTAGATGAGCGCAAAGGCCGCGGCCGTGAGGACGCCGCCGACGAAACCACCACCGGGTAGGTTGTGCCCCTGTAACAGCAACGAAATCGCGACGACGAGCACGATGGGCACGACCACACGGACGGTCGTCCGCATGATGATCGACGTCACCGCGTCTCACCCCTGTTGCGCATGGTCACGAGGACGAACACCGAGAGGGCAGCGATCGAGATGACGAGCAACTCCCCGAGCGTGTCGAAGGCCCGGAAATCGACGAGAATGACGTTGACGACGTTCGTTCCGCCAGCGCCGGGGACGGCCTCCGTGACGTAGAACCTGGCCACGTCGGTCAGCGGTTCCTCGGGGGCGCGCGCGGTGAGCAGCACCGAGACGAACGCCATCGCTCCGACGACGACCGAGAGCGCGGCGTCCCTGACGGCGACGAGCCGGTCGGGTTCCCCGTAGTAGGCCGGCAACTCCTCGAGGACGAGCAAAAAGAAGAGCAACAGGAGCGTCTCGACGACCAGCTGTGTCAGCGCCAGGTCCGGAGCGCTCGCGAGGATGTAGAAGAGAGCGATCATGAACCCGAGAATCGAGAGCGTGAGCACGCCCGCGACGTGGGACGGCGCGACAGTCACGGTGGCACCAGCGCCGACGGCCACCGCCAGGACCAGCGCCATCGCCAGCGGCACGTCGAAGCCCGCGGAGGCGGGGACGCCGACGGCCGCACCGTACCCCAGCAGCGCCAGGCCCGACGCCGTCGCCAGCGACCACGTCGCGTACGTGCGGACGCGCCCATCGTGTACCCTCGGGGCCAGCCACGCGCTGGCCCGTTCGGTCCCGGTCACGAGCGACCAGTACCACCTCGTCGGACGCAGCAGCGACGAGAGCATTGTCGTCCGCCCGATGGCCGACCGGAGCCGTCCGTCGACCCCGTAGGCGACGACGCCGACGAGAAGGGAGACGGCGGACATCACGACCGGCGGCGAGACGGCCGTCGGGAGGCCGGTGTGCAACGTCGTGGGTTCGACGACCGTCGCGTCGAGAGCCCCCTGGACGACGGCGCCGGCGGCCAGGTCCGGCGAGACGCTCACAGTGGCAGCGAGAACAGCGAGCACCGCCGGCGGGGCCACCAGTGCGACCGGCGGGCGGTGGACGTCGACGTCGCCGAGTGCGTCCGGGCGCTCGCCGAAAAACACCGAGAGAAAGCGAAGCGAGTAGACAACGGTGAACACGCTCGCGAGGACGGCAGCCACGGGGTACAGCCACGCGAGCCCGCCGGCGTCGGCGGCCGTCACGTACGCCGCCTCGAAGAGCAATTCCTTGGAGTAGAAGCCGTTGAGCGGCGGCACGCCGGCCATACTCAGCGCCGTCACCACGGTGACTGTGGCGGTGACCGGCAGGGCACCTGCGAGTCCACCCAGTTCCCGGAGGTTCCGGGTACCGGCCTCGTGGGCGACGACTCCGGCGACGAGAAAGAGCGCGGCCTTGAACAGCGCGTGGTTGAGCAGGTGGAACGTGCCCGCCTCGGCGCCGAAGTGGGTCGCGAACCCGAAGCCGGCGATCATCAGTCCGAGGTGACTCGCCGTCGAGTAGGCGAGCAGCCGCTTGATGTCGGTCGCCAGCACCGCGAGCACCGCACCGACGGTCATCGTCACCATCCCGACGGTGGCAAACAGGAGCGTCCACTCCTCGCCGAGCAACAGCGGCCGGAGTCGGCCGACGACGTAGACTCCGACCTTGACCATCGTCGCCGAGTGGAGAAACGCGGAGACTGGTGTGGGTGCCACCATCGCGTTCGGCAGCCAGAAGTGGAGCGGAACCTGTGCCGACTTGGCACCGGCGGCGAGTCCGACCAGGACCAGCGCGGGGACGTACAGCCCGGTCTCGCGCAGCGCGTCCTGCGTCGCCTCCGGGTTCTCGAGCATGACCGCCAGATTGAACGTGGGGCTTCCGAGAGCAACCTCGGCAGCCAGCGAGAGAACAATCAGTCCGACCAGCAGGCAGAGTCCTGCGCCGACGGTGACGATCATGGCCATTCGCGCCGAGTCCCGGGATTCCTCGTCGTCGGTGTGGTGGCCGATGAGCACGAACGAGCAGACGCTCGTGAGTTCCCAGAAGACGAACAACACGACGAGGTCGGCGGCGAGCGCGACACCGACGATCGACCCCATGAACGCGAGCAACGTCGCGTAGTAGCGGGCCTGGCCGGGTTCGTCGTGCATGTACGTCCTCGAGTACGCGAACACGAGCACGCCGATCCCGGAGGCGAGCAGGGCGAACAGGAGCGCCAGCCCGTCGACGGTAAACCGGACAGCGACACCGAGTGTCGGGATCCACGCCATCGAGACGGTCCCGACGGCCCCGAGCTGGGACGCGAGCAAGCCAAACGACGCGAGGGCGACGAGCGCGCCGAAGTAGCCGACACGCTCGCCCGCAACGCGGTAGACGAGGGGCACGAGCGCCGCGCCGAGGAAGGGCAGCCCGACCGCCGCGAGGACCACCCACAGGTGCGGTTCCATCAGATAATTCAAGCCAGTCCCAGACCGAACTTAACACTACGGATCCGGACCTGTGGGTGGGTGAAACTGTCGTTTGTTCTTCCACAAGACCCTTGCTTTCACCGGTGTACAGCTCTCGTATGGTTTCCCGCAGGCGATTCCTCCATCTCGGTGCCGGCGCTCTCGCCGCAGCCGCCGGCTGTCTCAGCACACCATCCCCCGAATCCGGCGACGGCGGAACCGCCACGTCTCGGGACGACGGGACGGACACACAGACGCCTGGTTCGAGGCCAGACAGTGCCGACGACGTGCCCAGGCGGACGCCCGGCGACGTTCCCGAGTGGGACCCAGCGTGGACGCTGCCTTTCGATGGCTGGGGCGTCCTGGGGCTGGACGCCGTCGACGGACTCGTCTACGCGACCCTGAGTACGGAAGGCGGTCCCGCGGCAGTCGCGGCCGTCGACCCCGCCCAGCGGGACGTGCTCTGGGAGACGCGCACGGAGGGCGAGGCGGTGGCCGGATCCCACGCTGCCGACCAGCAGATCGCCCGGGGACAGTGGGGCGTCACGCCGACCGACGAGACAGTCTACGCCGTCGCCGGTCCCGCCGAGGACCGCCTGTGGAGCGCCGTCCACGCCCTCGACCGGGCCAGCGGGGAGCGTCGCTGGTCGGTGCAACGGGAGCGGGAACTCGCGGTCGCCGGCGTCGCGGACGGCCTGGTCGTGGCCACCGGCCTGGAGTTCTTCCCGCCCCCGCGGGGAACGCCGGGGTCCGGCGGCGGGACGCCGACGCCAGCACCCACCCACACGACGCCGGAGTCGCCGCTTTCGACCGTCGTCTACGGCCTCGACGCGACCGACGGGACGGTCCGCTGGACACGGGAGTTCGTCGACGTCCGGGACGTGGCCGTCGGCGACGGGGGCGTCTACGTCGCCGCCGGGGACCGCCTCGTCGGCCTCGGCCTCGACGGGTCGCGGCGGTTCACGTACGACCACGGCCCGGCAACCCGGGTCGCGGCCGAGAACGGACGGGTCTTCTACCTGGCGGGGCCCGAGGAGACCGCGACGCTACACGGGGTCGCTCCGAACGGCGACCGGGACTGGCGCCGGGACGTCCCAGCCGAGGAACTCCTGGTCGGCGGGGAGCGCGTCTACGCGGGCGGGGACGCCGTGGCCGGGTTCGAGGCCGACGGGACCGCGGTCTGGCGCGACGACGCGCACGGACAGTGGCTCCTGCTCGCGCCCGGCCGCGAGACGCTCTACACCCGCTCGGGGGGACGGGCCGACGCAGCGACGGCGTACGACGTCGAGGCGGGGAAAGAGTGGGTGTTCGACCCGCCCTCGAACAACGCCTGGCCGGAGGCGGCGACCCAGGACGCGCTGGTCGCCTCGGCGATCGACGAGGGCGGCGGGCCGTTCCTCACCGTCTCCGTCCTCGACAGTGACGGCCACGCCACGGCTGCGCGCGGGAAAGAGACAGTGTTCGACGCGCTCGGACTCGACGGGACCGTCTACCTCGCGGACGGCGTCTCCGAGCTGGTCGCCGTGGAACCGTAACCCACTACGCGTGCAGTTTCTCGCCGAGGTCGCCGCGCTGCTGGTACTGTTCGAGGATGTCGCTCCCGCCGACGAACTCGCCGTCGACGAAGGTCTGGGGGATGGTCTCGCGGCCGCTGTGGCGTTCCAGCGCCGCCCGGTAGGCGTCGAGTGCCTGCAACACGTCGACCGTCTCGACGTCCTCGCGGTGCTGTTTGATCAGTCCGAGCGCCTTCCGTGAGTACCCACACTGGGGCATCAGTTCGGTCCCCTTCATGAACAACACGACGTCGTTCTCTTCGATGGTTTCGTCGACGTGGTCCTCGATTTCGTCGGGTGTGCGGTCGGTCTCGGGCTCGAAGGCCATACCGGCACCTCGGACTCCGGGTGCAAAAGACTTGAGCGTGGGCCGGTCCGAGTCGCAGCGGTAGCGAGGCGAAAGCTCATCGGCTTTAGCCGTGTGGAGGATGTCAGGGTTCGTCCTCCGCGGGCGTGTCCGTCGTCAGTTCGATCGCGTGGATGTCCTCGGTCATGTGCTCGTCCAGGGCGTCGTAGACGCGCTGGTGGCGGTCGACGAGTGATTCGCCCTCGAAGGCCGGCGAGACCACGACAGCAGCGAAGTGTGCGTCGTCGTCTGGATTGCGTGGCGTCGTTACCTCGGCGGTCGCGTCCGGGACTCCGTCCTCGATGAGTCGCTCGACCGTCTCCGTGTCCATGTGGACCCCCACGGGTCGGCGCGTCAAAACGCTTGGTTCACAGGTCCGCCTGTACCTCGCTGACTGCGACCGTCTCCGTGTAGACGCGGTTGCCCGACCCCGTGTCGTAGAGGGTGATGGTGACGACGTGATCCTGGCTGATGTCGTGGCTCCCGGGCGAGGAGTAGTTCGTCCACGCCCCCGTCGAGTCTGTCGTCCCGTTGAAGCTGAAGACCACGGTGTCCGAGGCTTTCATACCGGTGCCGGCGTCGGGCGGGGTCGACCGGTAGGTCGAGCCGTTGATCTCCCAGACGAGACGCGTCCGGTCGGAGTAGAGTGGATCGCCGGCCTCGTGTTCGAGGCCGATCCGGTCGGTGTCGGCGTCGATCTCGACAGCGAGGGAGGTCTGCGGGGCGGGTTTGTCGTTCTCGCCGGCCGTCTCGACAATGAACGCTCCCGCGACTGACGCCAGCACAACCACAATCGCGACAGCGAGAACGACCCCGATGACTGGCGCGACGGCGCGCGCGTCCCCCGTCGTCCCCCAACCCCGTCCCGTCGCCCGCCTGCGAGTCATGTCCCGTCGGAGGAGGCAATCACACAAAAACCATCGCGGAGTATCGCGGCTCGATACGGGCCGGACACAGCGGCGGTCGGAGCCAGCCGACGCTGCCGCTCCATCGGCGTGATGGTGCTCGTTCCCGGTCCCCGGCGGACGGATAGCCGTCAGTATAAGTAGTCGCCCTGCGTTGAGTCGTTCGTGACCGAGATACTCCTGCTGGTCGGTCTCGGGATGGCAGTTTTCGTCGGGTACAACATCGGCGGATCCACGACCGGGCCGGCGTTCGGCCCGGCGGTCGGCGCGGGTGTGCTGTCGAAACTCCTCGCAGCGGCGCTCATGTCGATTTTCTTCTTCGTGGGTGCCTGGACCATCGGCCGGCGGGTCGTGGACACACTCGGGCAGGATCTGGTCACCGACGCCGGGGCCGTGTTCACGCTGGAGGCGAACGTCGCGGTCCTCTTTTTCATCGGTGGCGCACTCTTCATCGGCAACTACGCGGGCGTGCCGGCCTCGACGTCGATGACCGCCGTCGGAGCGATTGCAGGCCTCGGACTCGCCGCGGGCCAGCTCGCGTGGAACGTCATGGGACAGATCGTGACCTGGTGGATCGTCGCGCCGATCGTCGCGTTCTGGCTCTCGGCGGTCATCGGCCGGTACTTCTACGCGAGTATCAACCGCCGCGTCGAACTCCACCGCAGTGAGGGACCGCTACTGGAGATCGACCGCTCCGGCCCGGTTCCCCGACCCCGATCCGGCCCGAACACCACCAGGCGTGAACTCGTCGGGACGAGTATCGTGGTCGTCATCGGGTGTGTCATGGCCTTCGCCTCCGGGACCTCGAACATCGCCAACGCCATCGCGCCGCTGGTCGGCAGCGGCAGTCTCGAGATGAACACCGGCATCGCCCTGGGTGGGATCGCCGTCGCGGTCGGTGCGTTCACCATCGCGAGACGGACCCTCGATACCCTGGGCAACGACCTGACGGACCTCCCGCTGACGGCGGCCATCGTCGTCGCCACCGTCAGCGCGACGCTGGTCACTCTGCTGTCGGCGATCGGGATCCCCGCGAGTTTCGTCATCATCGCCACCATGAGCATCGTCGGCCTGGGCTGGGGCCGGGCAACCCGGACCACGACCGTCGCCGAAGGGGTGCGCGGCGAGGAGACGGCCGTCACTGTGGGATCGCTCGCTGGCGACGAACCCGGGGAGAAACTCCCCGAGATCGGCGAGGAAGATCCCGCGGACATCCCCGAGGCGACGGACCTGTTCGATCCGTCCACGACCGCCAGGGTGGTCCTCATGCAGAACGTCGTCCCGCTGATCGCGACCGTCGGGGCCTACACCACGTTCCGATTTGTCCCCCTGTTCGGGTTCTGACCGCCGCTACTCGCCGACTCCCTGCAGCTCCTCCGCGAAGCGTTTGACGATCTTCTCTTCGGCGCGGTGGAGCGTCTCGCTGGCCGTCGACTTGGCGATCTCGAGGTGCGCTGCGAGTTCGGTCAGCGAGCAGTCCCGCGGCGTGTCGTAGTAGCCCCGCTCGATGGCGGCCAGCACGACGCGGCGCTGCCGGTCGGTCAGCAGTTGCTCCTCGTCCAGTTGTTGCTGGACGTAGTCGACGGTAAAGGAGATGCCAAACGTCTCCAGCTGTGAGCCGAGTTCGGAGAGCCGGTCGCTGGGCGCGGTGACCTCCCAGACAGCGGTGCCGCCTGCAACCTCGAACGGCATCTCGAGTGGCACCCCCGAATCCCTGGCCGGCAACAGCAACAGCGGCATCGTCGTCTCGAACTGCAACAGCACGTCCTCGTCGGTTCGCTTGAGCAGATCGACCGACTCGACTTCCTCGGAGTCGTGCATCGCCGAGACCACTGCTCCGGGATCCGACGCTGTCACCTCGGCGAGGGCGACACCCGCCTGCTCGTCTGACAGCGCAGCGAGGATTCGAAACTGCGCGTCCGGGTGCTCCCGGGTCAACTCCCCGATCCAGACCTCCTCCGGAATCGTCAGCCGGAGTTTCGCGAGTGGCATGCCAGAACGTATTCGCTCCGCACAGGTATACACACCCTCGAACATGTTCGGCAAAGCGTCCTTCCGGCGGGTACCCGAACCGGGAGTATGGAGACGGTTGCACTCGACCGAACGGTGGACGCGCCCGCCCCGGTGGTGCGCGAACTCGTGACCGACGTGGGGCCGTTCATGGAAGCCGCGGAGTTCGACGACGTGACCGTCACGGGCGACATCGTCGAGATCACGAACCACGTCGGGTTGCTCACGATCGAACTCGAGTTGCGTGTGCTCGAGACCGACGACGTCCTCGCGTACGAACAGGTCGACGGCGTCTTCGAGGAGATGGTGACGCGGTATAGCCTGGAGGAGACCGCGAACGGCGTGGTGATCGAGGCCACGACGGAGTTCGCGCTGGACGTCGACCTCGTCGGCTCGATCCTCGACAGCACGATCATCGCTCGCCAGCGCAAGACGGAACTCTCGGCACAGTTCGACTATCTCGAGGCGGCCACGGAGGCCGAGCACACGAGATCCGAGTGATACTGCCGGCTGTAAGCCATTCCCGAATCGACCGCAGGACGCGACGCGGTCGAAACGGTAGTTCGGTACAGCACTATGAGTGGCAATCGTACCGGCGGCGACGGCCATCCCGAGAGACTTCGACGGTACGACACCGCCCTCGGATCCCATATCATGGCACCTATTACCATAGGGAGCAGCGATTAGTCCTTTCCTGCCAATCAGTAATTAGCCCGGCAGACACAGTCGCCGGGTGATTTCACACATGAAACGAAGAAATCTGATGAAAGCGTTAGGCATCGGCGCAGCAGGGTCACTCGGTATGGGACGTGTCCAGGCCAGCCACGGCGGAGTTTCCGGGAGTGGTGACGGCTACGATCCTCACCGCGGGGACGACACGAGGACGGCGTCCGATCTCGGGAACTTCGACCACGTCCTCATGTATCTGGCCGAGGGAATAAACCCGGCGTCTTTCGAGTCCCCGCGCGCGGACGACACCAGTGGTGGAGTCGACGGTGACCCGCTCCTGTCGAAGTTCTGGCATTACGACATCCAGCAACGGACCGTCGATGAGATAATCGCGGACCGCCAGGCCCACCACGACTACGCCTTCGAACACTTCGGAATCGACATGCAGGGCCAGTATTACGGCGAGGCGTACACTGTTCCACCGGGAACGCTCGTTCCGCCGCTGGGCCAGCGCGGCCCGAAGGCGGCGTGGGTCCAGGACGGCGTCGGCGAGGACCTCCCCGCGGAGCCGGTTCCCGAGGAGGGTATCACCGAGGAGAATATGTTCGATACGTTCGTGTGGATCCCCGATCCGAGCGGGGACCGCTCGGAGGCCGCCGTCCCGGAGACGTCGCTCATGCTCAGACCCGAGGTCGGGTACACCAACTACCTGAAGAGCGGGCACACCGTTCCGGCGAACGACGAAGACGACGGAGACCTCGGCGAGATGACCAACCGCGATCCGTTCACGGCGAACAAGGTCCGCGACGGCGGCTACTGGATCTTCGCCGTCGAGGACGACGACATCCCCCGGGAGTTCATCAGGCAGAGCATGGAAGCGGCTGGCGAGGGACGGCCGCGGTTCTGGTACAACACGCAGGCAGACGGCGCACTGCGGACGGGCCGGGGCGTCGCTGGCGGCAAGGACCCGGAGGTCGATCCGCCGGACAAACTCGTCCTGGACGAGGTCGGCCCGGACGCGGGGTTCCACAAGGGCCTGCCAGAGGAGATGGGAACGTTCTGGGGGCACTACAACATCTTCCGCGGACAGGGTCGTGATCCCATATCGATCCACTACCGCTCGGGATTCCCGACAGAGTTCAACCCCCACAGCGGCATCCCCCGGGCGTTCATGTGTGAACTCCAGTGTGAGGAGTTCGTCACCGACCGGAACCCGAAGGGACTGGGCCGCGTCCACGGTTCGACGTACCCCACGGGAACGACGGTGGCAGGAAACACGAACGGACACAACTTCCGGGCGCACGGCGCGCCGGAGGGAGCGCCCGCCTCGACTATCCGCAACATGCTGACGTTCCCGGCGAGTCAGACCCGCGGTCGCGACAGCGATCCAGACGGGGAACGCCGGTACAACATCGCTCCCGGCTGGCCAGAGGCTATGCCGGACAGCCAGCACGACATCCCCGGCTTTCCCGAGGCGCTCGAGTAGCCCTGCCGCGTGGCCCCGATACGACTGCAGGTATGCTACAGCCAATCAGCTGTGGCTCGCGACAGCCGGACCTGTCGGTCACGGATCGATCGCGAGCGAGTGGACGGTTGCGTTCTCGTCGAGCGTCACGTCGAGTGTTCCGCGGGGGGTCGGTGCTTCCACGAGAACCTCCCAGGGATCGCGGTCCCGAACTGTGACACACTCCGGGTCCGTTATGAAGGGCAGCTCCCAGAGACGCCGGTCGGTGGTGTCGACCCCGTGGGTGGCCAGTCGACCGGCGACGACCGGACTGTCCAGCAGCCGGACGCCGACCGGGATGTAGCTGTAGAAGCTACAGTTCTGACAGCTGAGGTGAAAGAGAGCGGGGTGGTCGGCCGCGAAGAACTCCTTGTATCGGTCGTGGTGGTCCATTTCCGCGGCCGAGGCAGTGTAGGCGACACGCACGCGGCCTGCGCAGACGAAACAGACGCCATCCGAGGCCAGTCGCCACTTGGACTTCGTGCGGCGGTCGAACGTGTCGATCGCCTCCCGGACCGTCCGGTTCTGGAACCCGCCAGGATCGAACGGATACTCGAGGAGTTTCGTCTCGCAGTCGGGACACGAGACGGTTGCGAGATGCTGGTCGTACTCGAATGTGGGGGTCGTCCCACAGCGCGTGCAGGTACCAGGTGCCTCGACAGGCGACACTGTCGGCGAGATGTGGAAGACACCGCTCTGGATCGCGTCGATGACGCGGTGTCCGGCGTACTGGAGGACGTATCGACCCTCGATCTCCCTGACGAACTGTCCAGTCAGCTGTTCGAGGTGGTAGGTGAACTTCCCCGAGTCCCGTTCGCCGACGGCCTCCTGGATACCGGAAAACGCCAGGGCGTACCCGGGAGCCTCCCAGAGGGCGAACAGGATCTCGAGGCGCAACTCGTGGCTGAACAGCTGAAACGCGTCCTGTGGGTCGATGTCGGCCGGGAAACCGTCGGTCGCCCCCGTCATATCCCCACTGTTGTCTACCCCGCCTGATAATTTTCGGGTTCTCGTAGACCCTCGCCGTGGTCGGTGTGCCGTCGGGTCGCTACCGGAGCCGCTGTGAGAACTCGTCGGGGTCGTCCACGTCGTCCATCCACTCGACGGCCCACTGGCTCACGCCGTCGAGTCGGCTGACGAGCGTCTCGCCTTTCTCGGTGAGCCGGTAGTAGACAGCGATCGGGGCTGCCGCCTCGGTCCGCCGCGTGATCAGACCGTTCTCGGTCAGGACATCGAGCGCGTCAGAAACCGTCTTGGATCGGCCGCCAGTGGCGCGTTTGAGTTCGTTGAACCGCAGTTCCGAGCCGCGAAGCGCATACAGGATCTGGAGACGCCAGGGCGTCCCGACAGCGTCCAGTGTTTGGACGACGGGACACGCTTCGACGTTTTTCGACTGGACTTCCTCCTGGCGAGTGGTCGTGGTTGACATGTGTATTAATCTGCGTGGGGCTGTGCCCGGGACATCTGTGCGGTGGGCGGGTTCTGTGCGACGCCTGCGTACTGGACGAGTTCCCCGCCGAGTCGATCCACTCGATCCTGCAGCGACTCGTCGGCGAGGCCACCGTCGACGACTTGTTGGTGCGAGTCCGGAATGGCCACGTCCAGAGGCAGTGGCCACGCGTCGAGTGCTCGCGTCACCGACCGGAGGTGTTCCAGTGCCGCCATGGGGAAGGAACCGCCAGAGACAGCGAGTAGTCCGACAGTCGTGTCCTCGAACTCGTCGAAGCCGCTGTAGTCCAGTGCGGTCTTCAGCGGCGAACTGAACGAGCCGTGGTACATCGGCGTTCCCAGCGCGATCGAGTCTGCCTGCCGGAGCTGGGCTCGCAGTTCCGGAGCGTCACCAGCGTCTTGATTGTCGGCGTCGAACGTCGGGAGGTCGTACTCCCGGAGGTCGACGAGCGTGGTCTGTGCGCCCGCAGCCTGTGCTGCCTGCAGTGTCTCCCGAAGCGCGACGCGGGTCACGCTGTCGGCAGCCAAACTTCCACAGACAGCCACTACCTGGGTATCTCGGGTCATCTCGCGTCAAACAAATGGACGTCTCGCACCCACTTATTATCTCTGTGAAATGAAATTTACCTCGAGCCCGGGTGTGTCGATCCAGACTGTCTCCCGAGACGGTATTTTCGTCGAACTGCGTTCTCGACCACTGTCAGAACACGAACAGCTGGTGAAACTGATTTGAGTAGCCCCGGAGAGAGCCCTCATACTGCCGGCTATAACTACGTGAAGATATCCGGCACCCCGGGGTGCCGACAGTGCTCACGCGCTTATAGCCGGCAGTATCAGACGCGGCGACGGATCGCGGCCCAGAGTGGCGCGCGGGTTTCCGTCTCGGAGGCTCCGTTCCACTTGCCTGCGTCCAGCCGCCAGGCGTCGTTTCAGGGTTCCAGCGGAGCCATCACGAGCACGGCACTGAAGAGGGTGGCTGCGAGGCTGGCACCGAGAAGCGTCGACTGGTAGCCGACGGCACCACCGACGAGTGTGAAAAGCACCGGTCCGACGACCTGGCTGATTCCGATCGTGGTCGTCTGGAGGCTCATCACGCCAGCACGGAGCCGGTCGGGGGCCAGCGCACTGAGCCCGGCAAACAGCGTCGGTGTGACCAGCCCACTCCCGGCGCCGAACACGAGCAGGGCACCGACCAGCAATGGCGGGGAGTGTGCGAGAGCGACACCCAGAAAGCCACCGGCATACAGCGCGAACCCGACGACCAGCAGCGTCGTCTTCGAGACGTGGGCGGCCACGCGACCGTTCTGTGTCGACACCACGGCGGCCACCAGCAGAACAGCGCTGCTGACCAGACCCACGGTCGCGGGGGCATAGCCGAACTCGCCAGCGAGGTAGAAGGGCAGGGCGGTGTAGAACCCCCCGAACAGGAGGGTAAACGAGACGAACATGATTCCGTAGATGGTGAGCGCACGAACCGTCGGGACCGCCCGGACCGCCTCGCGGACGTATCCCTGCCCGCCCGAGTCGAGTCGTGTGTCGTGGTCGTCGAATCCAACGAGGACCAGTCCGGCGACGGGGAGGGTCAGCGCGTACAGCAGGAACGGCACGTTCCAGGCGTACTCGGCGAGGAATCCACCGAGGAGTGGGTAGACTGCCGTTCCCAGCGAGAGCATGGCAGCGGTGATCCCCATGACTGCGTCGTGCCGGGTACCGGCATATCGATCGCCGACGGCCGTCATGGCGAGCGCCGAGAGGAGGCTTCCGGCAGCGACGCCCTGGAGCAGTCGCAGTCCGAGCGCCACGGTGAACTCGTTGGTGAACGCGATTGCAGTGCCGGCGAGCCCGAACAACACGAGACACCCGGAGAGGACGTACCGCCGACCGACGCGGTCGGCCAGTGCGCCGACGACCGGCGCCAGCACGATGCCCGGCAGGGCATACACCGTGATGAGCAGGCCGGCCTGGGATTCGGAGATCCCGAACACGGCCTGGATTTCGGGCAACACCGGGCTGATCAGCGGCACGTCCATCGGCGTCATCAGCGTCGCGGCGAGGATAGCGATCAGTGCTGGCGACCGCCACGGCACACCAGCTGTCTGATTCGCGCGCGTCGCAGTCTCAGTCGCCGTCATCGCAGATCAGAGCCCCACTCCGACCGCCAGGGGCCACCCACTCGTCGAGAGCGCCAGGATGACCAGCGCAGCCCCGACGAGGCCGACGTTCTTCAGGAAGTGGATCTGTTCGTTCTGCCTGGCCTGGCCCTCCATGGTCCAGAAGTCGTGCATGATGACAGTAATCGGGAGCAGGAAGGCCACGATCGCCAGCACGCCGACGGCGGGGTAGAAACCGACCAGAACGGCCAGTGACCCGGCGATCAACCCGAGGCTTCCCAGCGGGACGGTGATCGAGGCCAGCGGGGCACCCTTGCTCTGGGCGTAACCGACAGCGGATTCCAGATCGAGCAGGTTTCCGAGAGCGAGATATCCGACGACGACGGCGAACAGCGCCCGGCCGACCAGAAACGCTGCGTCGGACACGACTGGCGGAACTGCCATCAGTGGACACCTCCCCCGGCGTCGCGGATCGGTTGCGTACTGTTCGACAGGATCGCGGCACTCGCGTGCCGGGAATCGTTCTGTGACATCGTCGCGTGTCGAGGTAGATACCCCTGGTAAAAATGTTTCAGGCAAATTACACTACACCTGGTGTACCGCGGTACATCTGGTGTCGGACCCGACAGCAGCGACACCTCCCATCGACCGATTTCACGCGGATTGCTGTCGTTCTGTGCCGGATCGACCGCAGGACAGCGTGCGAACGGCCTGAAAAACGGCGACAGCAGTCCGTATCAGTTCATCTCCTAGTCGTAGTCTACTCGTGATCCAAATTCAGCATTGATAATTTATCCCGAACGACTATCCCGAACATTTTCCCAGTTGTGTGTATGGAACAGCGGTCGGCGGCCACTACACGCGTTCTCTACGTCCGGGACGGCCCAGACGCCGCTGAGTCGACTGCGACATCGCTCGAACGGGAGCGCGAGCAGTTGAGCGTCGATACCGCAACGAGCGCCAGTGAGGGATTCGAACGGCTAGCGAAAGACGAGTTCGACTGTGTCGTCTCCGGCTACGAGACGCCAGGGGTGAACGGTCTCGAACTTCTCGACGCCGTCCGCGAGGAGTATCCGAACCTCCCGTTTATCATGTATACGGGCGGAGGTAGCGAAGCGGTCGCCAGCGAGGCGATTGCGCGCGGCGTTACCGACTATCTCCAGACGGACGTTGACACCGACCAGCGCACGGTGTTGGCCAACCGCGTGGAAAATGCCGTCGATAGCTACCGGACCCAGCAGGACGTAGCCACACAGAAAGAGCAGTACCAACAGCTCTTCGAGCAGGCTCCCGTAATGTACGCCGTAACACACAACAGGGGCGGGAAACCGATTGTGGAAGACTGCAACCAGCAGTTTCTGGCGAGTCTCGGGCACGCTCGCGAGGACGTTCTCGGCGAACCGCTCGACGAGTTGTACACGGCGGACTCGACGCAGGCGTTGTACGGAGGCGGATACAACCGCGCACTGTCGGGCGAGTTCGTCACCGAGGAGCGTTCGTTCGTCACCGCGGACGGCGACGAGATCGAGACGCTCCTCCGTGCTGTGCCTCGCCGGGACGCGACCGGAGAGACGATCGGTACTCTGACACTCTACGTCGACATCACCGAGCGCAAGCGACGAGAGAGGGAACTCGAACAGGAGCGTGCGTTCATCGACCAGGCACTCGACACTCTCGACGAGGTGTTTTACGTGGTCGAGATGGACGGCACGTTCCGCCGGTGGAACGACCGCCTGACCGAAGTCACCGGCCACTCCGACGAGGAACTCGCCGAACTGAACGCTGTCGACCTTTTCTGTCAGGACGACAGGGAGCCGGTCGGCGAGGCGATCGAGGAAACGCTTGAAACCGGCCGGACTGCCATAGAGGCCGAGTTTCTCACGGTCGACGGGGAGCGGATTCCGTACGAGTTCACGGGAGCGCGGCTGACCGACCCCGACGGGGAACTCATCGGCCTGGTCGGGACCGGCCGGGATGTCTCCGCGCGCAAAGAGCGCGAACGCCAGCTTCACACGTTTCGGGAGGCAGTCGAAAACGCCGGCCACTCGATCTACTGGACGAGCGACGACGGGACCATCCAGTACGTCAATCCTGCCTTCGAGGAACAGACCGGGTACAGCGCCACGGAGGCAATCGGTGAGACACCGGCAATTTTCAGCTCCGGCGTCCAGTCCGACGATTTCTACGCGGACATGTGGGAGACGATACAGGCAGGGGAACGGTGGGAGGCCGAGTATGTCAACCGCCGGAAAAACGGTGAGAGGTACACCGTCAACCAGTCGATCTCGCCAGTCTACGAGGACGGGGAAATAAACCGGTTTGTGGCGGTCGCCGCGGACATCACCGAACAGTACCAACGTGAGCAACAGCTCTCGGTGTTACAGCGTGTCCTCCGACACGATCTCCGGAACAACCTCAACGAGATCCTCCTTGCGACGCAGATACTGAGACGGGAACTCGACGAGAGCGAGTCGACCGACCAGCTCGACGCGATCCAGCGGACCGTCGAGGAGACCCTCTCGCTGGCGAACACGTTTCGGGAGTTGCAGAAGTTATTCCAGAGTGAAAAAAACCACACGAGAGAACTCGACCTCGCCGAACGAGCACGAACACAGGTCTCATCTGTCCAGACCGAACGGCAGAACGTCGACACCACGGTCGACCTGCCGTCCGAAGCGTACGCGGCCACAAACGAGTTGATCGACCAGGCAATCAGGAACGTCCTTCAGAACGCGATCGAACACAACGATACGGACACGCCCGAGATAGAGGTGACACTCGAACGCCAGCCGAACGACAAGGAGGTGGCCCTCTGTATCGCGGACAACGGCCCGGGCGTCCCCCAGAACGAAACCGGGGTGCTCGAATCCGATCAGGAAGGACAGTTACAGCACCTCAGCGGGATCGGACTCTGGCTGGTCAACTGGGTGGTCTCGCTCTCCGGGGGCGATCTGGCGTTCGAAGACAACGATCCCCGTGGCACTGTCGTCAAACTCATCTTGCCCGCCGCGAACCAGGCCGACGATCTGTCGTGAGACCGTGCTCCTCCGACCAGCGCACACCGACGACGAAACTGGCTTCTCCCTCGACGACTGACTGGCAGGCGTGTCCAGAGAGACTGTCGAGTACGACCCAATCGGAGTGATCAGAACACCGTTCGATTCCCCGGACGGAATGCCGATTCAACCAGCAGGGGCAGACGCGACAGAGGGGACGGTCGAAGTTGACGCGTCATACACTGACGGGTTGCAGGATCTGGATGGGTTCACGCACTGTATTTTGCTGTATCATTTCCACGCTTCGGCCGACTGCGCTTCGCTACGGGTCGAGCCATTTCTCGACGACGAGCAGAGGGGGCTGTTTGCGACACGGGCACCACAGCGTCCGAATCCAGTCGGGCTCTCTGTGGTCGGGATCGAGTCCGTCACCGCTCGAGAAGTGGCTGTCAGCGGGATCGACGTCGTCGACGGGACACCGCTGCTCGACATCAAGCCGTTCGTCCCCGGGTTCGACGTGCCGGACGACCCGGACACGGGTTGGCTCGACGCGCCGGAGGCAACGATCCGATCGGAGCGCGCTGATGGACGGTTCCTGTGACGATTGCCATCAGTGACGTCTCCAATTCCACCCGAAAAAAAGACGGCGGCCGAGAAACCCATATATCTACAGCCGGTAGTGAGTGAGTATGGGTCTCGGTAAAGACTTCCTCAACGGGAGTATCTCGCTCGTGATCAGCGTGGCTGCAACGGTTGCGATGGCCGACAGCGACGACGGCACCTACGACATGACAGACGTGGTCCTCGCTGTCGCGGTGTCAGCGTTCCTGTCGGGGTTTTTCACAAGCTACTTCGCTGGCGACTGATACTGCCGGCGATAAGCCCGTGCGGCATGTCGGCACCCTGGGGTGTCGAACATCCACACGAAGGTGTAGCCGGCAGTACCAGCAGCGCGTTCTCTGCCCCGGTCGAACCGCTCTGTCGGGGTTTCATCGCCAGCAACTGTGTGGCTCAATTTAATTACACCCTGCTCGATGTCCACCCATGGCAGCAATCGAAGCGACCGGCCTCTCGAAGCGGTACGAAACGGTTGTCGCCCTGGACAGGGTCGACCTCGTCGTCGAAGAGGGAGAGACGTTCGGTTTTCTGGGCCCCAACGGGGCTGGCAAATCTACGTTCATCAATGTACTGCTGGATCTGGTGAAACCCTCCGACGGCGAGGTCTCCATCTTCGGCGACGACTGTCAGGCAGACGGCGTCGACGTGCGGGACAGAATCGGCGTGTTGCCGGAGGGATACTCGGTGTTCGAGAGACTCACCGGCCGCCAGCACATCGAGTACGCGATCCGTTCGAAGGACGCCGACGACGATCCGATCGAACTCCTGGACCGGGTCGGTATCCGCGAGGACGCCGACCGGACGGCCAGCGATTACTCGAAGGGGATGGCACAGCGACTCGTACTGGGGATGGCGCTTGCGGGGAAACCGGACCTCCTGGTGCTCGACGAACCGACGACCGGACTGGATCCGAACGGGGCCGCCGAAATGCGCGACATCCTCCGGGAAGAGAACGCCCGTGGCGCGACGATCTTCTTTTCGAGCCACATCCTCGAACAGGTCGAAGCCGTCTGTGACCGGGTCGGTATCCTCCAGGACGGCGACCTCGTCGCCGTCGACACGATCGACGGACTCCGGGAGTCGCTGGGTGGCGGGACGAAACTCGTTATCGAAGCGGACAGTCTCACGAACGGGACACTGGACTCGGTCCGGGGCGTACAGGACGTCGAGACGGTCGTAGCACGCGAGGAAACCATCGAAGTGACCTGTACCGACGACGCAAAGATGGACGTCCTCGTCGAGCTGCACGACGCTGGCGTCGACGTGGTGAACTTCCGGACCGAGGAGGCCTCGCTCGAGGACATGTTCGTCGAATATACCAACGGCGGTCAGCGATGACGTGGACGGTCATCGCCCGCCAGGACGGCCGCCTGACACTCGGTGCCCGGTCGGTCAAGGTCCTCCTCGGGATCCTCGCTCTGGGTATCGTCCTGCTGGCATATCTCTATCCAGTCCAGGCCGCGGACCCGATCACGACTGCCCGGTTTACCGGCTACGTCAGCGGATGGCTCACGACGGTCACGCCGCTGGTGGGGCTCTTGCTCGGCTACAACGCGGTCGTGAGCGAACGGGAGTCGGGCGCGTTGTTGCTCTCGCTGGCGCTGCCACACAGCCGCGAGGACGTCGTCCTCGGGAAGTTCGTCGGCCGCGCTGGCCCACTGGTCGCGACGATCGTGGGCACGATGGCCCTCGCCGGCGCTCTCGTCGTCTATCCGTTCGGCGAGTTGGTGGTCGCCGAGTTCGTGGCTTTCGTCCTGCTGACGGTCCTTTTCGGGGCACTCTGGATCGCGCTCGGAATGGCCGTCTCTCTCTCGGTGGCCTCCAAACGTCGTGCGCTCGTGCTGGGGTTTGGATTCCTCTTCGTGTTCGTGTTCGTCTGGGACACGATCGAGAGTGCGCTCCGCCTCGGCCTGACTACCGCTGGTACGAGTAACGGCGAGTTGCCCGCTGTTGTGCAGTTCGTGTTCAGTCTCTCACCGGGTCGCGCGTTCAGGCGGGTAGTAGACGGATTCCTCGACCCGGCCGCCACCGTCGGCGGACCGTGGTACCTCGGCGAATGGACCGGTCTCGTGGTGCTCGTCGGCTGGGCTGTGGTTCCACTGGGGCTGGCCTACCTGCGGTTCGCCGGGGGGGATCTGGCATGACCTGGCAGACCGTCGCCCGCAAGGACATCCACGACGCCGCCAGGTCGCGGACCATCTGGCTCGTGGCCGGTCTCCTGGTGATTGCGTTTGTCGGGTACGGCTTCGCCCACACCTACGTCGGAGCGGACACCTTCCCGTCTTTCTTGCAGGGACTCGCCACTCTTGTCGGCGTGTTCTTACCCCTGCTGGCTATTCTGCTGGGCTACAAGTCGATCGCTCACGAGCGGACGACCGGCAGTCTCCAGCTCACGCTTTCGTTCCCCAACTCCCGTCGGGACGTGGTCGTCGGGAAGTACGTCGGCCGCTCGCTGGTATTGCTCGTTCCGATGGCGGCCACACTGGCCATCGCGGGTGTCGTGGGCGTCGCACGATACGGGAGTGATGGGGCACTGCTGTATCCGTGGTTCCTCCTCGCAACGGCCGTGTACAGTATTGCCTTCGTGGGTATTGCCATCGGGCTGTCGATGAGTACGTCCGTCGATCGCCGGATAACGTTCGGTGCGATCGGCGCGTACCTGCTGCTGGTGCAAATCTGGGACAACATCCACACTGCGACGCTCCTGACTCTTCACCGGTTTGACTTCAGCGTTCTCTCTGACATGCCCGACTGGGCACTCCTGTTCCGGCTGGTCAAACCCAGCGAATCGTACTACCGACTCGTTCGGGCTGGCTTCGACATCGGGCAGGCAGGTCGGTACGTGGGCGACAGTGCCCCCTTCTTCGTCGACTGGTGGATGGCACTCGTGGTGCTCGTCGCCTGGTGTCTGGTTCCGCTGGTGGTTGCGTTCCGTCGCTTCGGTGCTGCCGACCTGTAGGCGGCGTCGTTTTCTCGAGAGCGGCGATTCCAACGGTGGACCTATATGTACTACGCGGATCTACAGTGCGCGTATGGACGGTCGCAGTTCATCCCAGGTGGACTACGAGACAAGCCAGGAGTTGATGGACATACTCAGGTACACCTGCGAGACGCTGAGTCTCGAATTCACCCGATGGGACGAGCAGTACGTGACCGGGCCGAGTCTCTACTTCGTCGTCGTTGCCGACGTCGACTTCGACTCGTACACCGACCCGCTCGGGGCGAACCGGTGGCCAGTCGACCGGTGCGGTGTCGTCTCCAACTCGGCCGCGCCGGTCATCGACGTCGCACGAGACGTGGCATTCACCTGTGATGGAGCGGTCGTCGTCGCCGCGGACGGCACCATCCAAGAACAGATGGTCCGTATCCGGAGTACCAGTCCCGACGAGATGACCGACGTCGAGGAGGTGGCCGCCGCTGACTGGATGGGCACGAAACACCTGAGTGCGCTGGAGATATCCACCCGCGAGGAGGTGCTGTGGACAGTGACGTTGAGCGAAGAGAACGGTCGCGTTACGTCGTTTCTCGAGGGCACGTACCAGGATTACCCGCGCGAGGAGATCGGCGGACGGTGGCGACCTGACTGATCGCGTGTGTCCCACCGGCCTACAGGGGCCCCTGGCTGCCGGGAACGTGGCTGTCGTACTCCTGTTCCTGCTCGGCCGCCACGGTCCCCACGAGCCCGCCCTGGTACAGGCGGTGGCCCTTCCCGATCTCCTCGGCTTGCTCGTCCTGGATCTGCTCGCCGAACCAGAGGACGTAGCCGTTGGGATCCCTGACGGCGAACTGTCGCCAGCCGAAGTCGGTCTCGTGGGGCGGCTTGATCACGTCTACGTCGGCGTCCTCTAACTCCTCGTGGCGCCCGCTGGCGTCCTCGATGTCGATGTAGAACGCGACCGAGCCGCCGATGTCGGCCCCCGCCAGCGGGGGTAACTTCTCGCTCAGCGACTCGCGCTCCTGGAACATGAGCGGCGCGTCGCCGAGTCTCACCTGCGCCCACCAGTAGTCCGCGCCGTCCGACGGGAGCGTCGCGACGACCTCCGCCTCGAAGACGCGCTCGTACCACGCGACGGTCGATTCGATGTCCTCTACCATCAGGTTCGGAGTGAGCGAGTCCATTGTCTCGAACCCTCTTGACACGTACTGATTGGTGCAGCAATATAATAATTTATAATTTTGTTTCGCGCGTCAACCCCGGAGTGGGCCGCCCTCGACCTCAGCAGATTACTCGACGTGTGACTTTGCAAGTGTATTGTATTCTAAAACGTTTGTGTACATATGGTTCTCATAAGCTTGGAAAGTAGAAGCGTAGTTCGGCGTTTCCGGATCACACAGCGCAACCTGCCGGTTCGGGGTCGGTGCTCACCGCGGCAGTGACCGGCTGGTCGAACAGTGTGTCTCGACGGTATCAGCCGAAGGCCGGGCCGGCGAGGGATTCCTCTTCGGCGACCCGCCAGGAGTGTTCCGGTTCCCACCCGAGCAGGTCGGCGGCTTTCGCCGTCGAGAATCCGGACTCGTCACCGGTCAGGTCACACCGGTCCGGCAGCGATCCGTATCCTGCGCGGACAGCCGCTGCGGTATCGACGCCGAGGTAGTTGTCCGGTGCGAAAGCGTTGAACACCTCGTGGCCGTCGAACCCGGCCGCCAGGGCTGCCTGGACGAGCGAGACCACGTCGCGGATGTCGATGTACGACCAGAGATTGCCGGACGCCCCGGCGCTCTCCGTGGTGAACGACTCGCGGATCGGCGTGATCTGGTACTGACCCGGGTACTGTATCCACGACGGCCGGATCGTGGCAACCGAGACGTCGAAGGCGTTCGCGACGCGGGCCGCCGCCGCCTCGCCGGCGAGTTTCGACGTCTCGTACCCGTTCCACGGGGCGACCGGGTGCTGTTCGTCGACCGGGAGGTACTCCGGGAGCGTCGGCTCCGGCCAGTGGGTGCCGTAGACCGTCTCGCTGGAGGCCCAGACGACGTCCGCGCCGGCCCGCCCGGCTGCCTCGAGTGTGTGGAACGTGCTCACCGCGTTGTTCTGGTAGACGTCCCCGCCGGCGTGGTTCACCTCGTGGGGGATGTTGCCGAAGTGGACCACGGCGGTCGGATCGGCGTCGACGACCGTCTCCCAGACCGGTCCCTGGTCGGTCAGGTCGACTGCCAGGAAGGTCACGCCGTCGAGGTCCGTCGTCTCCGGGAGCGACAGGTCGACCGCGACGACTTCGTACTCTCTTCGCAACGCGTCGACGACCCAGCTCCCGGCGTCTCCGAGTGCACCTGTGACGACGACTGTCTCGTTCATACTCACCGTTTGCCACGCCACACATAATACGTCGACCGGTATAACTCCCAGTAGATCCGACACCGCGTCGTGGCCATCTGGAACACGGCTCCAGGCCTTCGCGTCAATCACGATTCTTCTGGACAGGATCACTTATTACTGTGACGCGAATGGGGTCCGTATGGACATCGACACCATCGTCGGCGACAGCTGTGCCCGCGACTGGCAGACAGTCGACACCGACACCGTCGAGCCTGTCAGGTTTGCGGTGATCGGACTGGGGTGGTTCACCAGAGGACGTGCGCTCCCCGCGCTGGCCG
>CAYYHG010000007.1:0-38336 GCA_964471665.1 uncultured Halobacteriales archaeon
CTCAACGAAGCGAGGTCGTCAGACCGAGCGAAGTAGGGTGGGGTAGTTTACACGATGGTCGTGGGAACGGACACGGACCGGGCCACGTGCTCTGCCACGCTCCCGACGAGGACGCGGTGGAGGCCAGACTGGCCGTGGCTGCCGATGACAATCTGGTCCGGGAACACCGCACCGACGTACTCGACGGCCGATTCCGCGTGTTCGGTCCCGTCGAACGGGACGAGGACGGTGTCAATCATCGTTTGGCTGTGGCGTGACGTCGGTCGGTTCGCCGACTCCGGGCAGCGACTCCAGTGCGTCGCTGATCCGCCCCAGCACGATCAGCGTCGGCGGCAGCGTCGTGAGTGCGGCGACCAGTGTGAGGAATATGACACCGACAGTCAGCGACCCGAAATCGGCCGTGATCGGGAACGGCGAGAGAGTCAGCGCAGAGAAGCCAAACACCGTGGTCAGCCCGGAGACAGTGATGGCCTTGCCGACCCGCGCGCCCGCAGTCTCGACAGCGTCCAGCCGCGAGACGCCGCTCTTCCCGACCTCCTCGAAGTATCGCTCCATCACGATGATGGTGTACTCGGCGCCGATGCCGACGGTGAGCGCGCCCAGCCCGGCACCCAGCGGCGAGACCGGGATCGACAGCGCCGCCATGTAGAGGTTCTGCCAGCCGATGACGAACAGCATCGGGACCAGCGGGGCGACCGCCCGGAGGAGGTTCCGGTAGTACACCAGCAACAGCCCGAACACGAACGCGACGCCGAGGCCCGTGGTGACGTTGCGCTGTTCGATCTGTTCGACGATCGCTGGCGTCGACACCGCCGCCGTCCCGGTGAGTTCCGCCTCGACGCCGGGTGGCGGTCTGCTCAGCGCGAGCGCGGCGTCGGCGTTGTCGAGGAAACTCAGGGACTGCTGGGTGTTCATGTCCCGGGCCCCGAAGACTGTGATGTGGGCGTACCCGTCGTCGTAGAAGCGGGCGACCTCCTCGTCGGGGGCGCGCTCGAGAGCCCGTTCGACGCCGGCCCTGGTCTCCGGGATCGTGCCGCCGTTGTACCGCTTGACCAGCGTCGCCGGCGTCTCCATCCCGGTTATCAGGGGTTTCCCGACCGCGACCGACTCGTAGCGGTCCATCCAGCGTAACACCTCCGGATGGCGCAGTTCCGAGCCGCTGACGAGGACGTCGTACCGAACGTCAGAGCCCCCGCCGGAGACCGACCGGAACTCCTGGAGGTCGACGTACGCCGGGAGGTCCTGCGGGATGAACTCCTCGGTGTCGGCCAGCGTCCCCAGGTCCGAGCCGACGGCGAACCCGCCGGCCATCAGCACGATCGCGACGCTCAACACGGCGACGGGGTGTGACGCGAGGAACCGCGTCATCCGCCCGAGTGCCCGTCCGAGGCGGCCGATCCGCTCGGGGTCCGGACCGCTAGCGTCGCCCGCCTCGCTTCGTTCCGTGGCGGACCCGGACCCGGAGCCGCGCCAGCGCGCGTACAGCGTGAGGATCGGCACCAGGACGATGATGGCGGCGAGAAAGGTGAGCATCACCCCGAAGATGGACGTCTGTGCGAACCAGACGAAGGCCGGCGTCCCGCGGGTCGAGACCCAGGTCGCCCCGAACCCGAGCGCCGCCGCCAGCATCGCGAGCAACACCGGCGGGCCGATCCCCCCGAGCGCGAGCGGGAGCGCCTCCCTGGGCGGCCGGGTCTCGAGTTCCTCTGTGTAGCGCTGGTGGAACTGGACTGAGTAGTCGATCCCCAACCCGATCAGGATCGGGAACACCGAACTCGTCAGCGTGGAGTTGGGGACGCCGGCGTACCCGATCGCTCCGAACGTGTAGACGACGCCCGTGAACACCGCGACGATGGGCAACAGCCGAAGCGGGACGCCCCGGAACAGGAAAAAGAGCGCGACGATCATCAGCCCGACCGCCAGCCCGAGCAGCCGCTGTGTGGTCGACTGGATGAGTTCGGAGAGCTGTGCCGAGAACGCCGCCTCCCCGGTGATGACGACACTCACGCCGCTGGGGAACCGCGCCCACTCCTTGGCGTCGACGGCGTCGGTGTAGACGGGCCTGGTCTCCTCCTGGGTGAGACCGGGCTCGATGACGGTCGTCACGACGGCCGACTCGGAGTCGTCGACGACCCTGGCTATCTTCGCCTCCGAATCGGGGATCCGGCCGTACTCCTGGCGGACAGCGTCGGCCGGGCTGGCGACCCGCTCGACGTCGTCGACAGCGGAGAGTCGCCGGTCGTACCGGTCGATGGCCCGCATCGTCGCCGGGTCGGTCACGCTGCCCCGCACCAGCGTGGCGACGGTGCTGCGGTCGAACGTCTCGCCGAACGCGTCGAGTGTCGGGTTCTCGCCGACGAACGCCTCGTCGCCGGTGACGCTCTCGATCTGCGTGGCCCCGCCGATGGCGACGCCGAACAGCGCCAGCGCGAGCACGAGCGTCAGGACCGGGTGGGCCTGTATCGCCCGCCCGACGGCCGCGAATATCTTCCGGAGGTCGATCATCTCTGGATTCTATATCCGCCGGTAGATGACCGTGCCAGCCCCACCCAGGACGAGGAGTGCGACTGCGGCTGCCGGCAGCGTCGGGAAGCCGCCGGACTCGGACTCGGAGACGGGGACACCGACCGAGAGGGTTCCGCTGAACCGCGTGTCGCCGTCCGGTTCCTCGTAGCGCACCTCGACCGCGCTGTCGTACTGCTTTGCGAGTGCGTCGCCGGAGGCGCTGACGGTGAACTGCGCGGTGACGGTCTCGCCAGGTTCGACCGTCCCGAGGAACGCACCGTCGTCGGGCGAGGAGAGCGGGTCGCTGGTGAACAGCTTCGCGTTCACGTTCGAGACCGGCTCGTCGCCCTGGTAGCGAAGCGTGACGGTCAGCGTCTCGCTCCCGCCCGGCGTGACCGAGGTGTTCGAGCCCACGACCTCGAACCGGTCGCGCTCGGATTCGACCGCGAGTGACTGCCGGAGCGGCGTCGAGAGGCTTCGGACGTCGCCGTCCGCGTTCTCGTACTCGACGTCGACGGCGAACGAGCGCGATCCGGGGTCGGCCTCCTCCGGAATGCTGACAGTGAACGACACCGACTTGGCCTCGCCGACGGCGAGGTCGTCGACGGCCGTCTCGCCGTTCGTGACGGTGACGCCACCGGTCGGTTCGAGCCGGGCGACGACGTTCTGTGCCGGGGCGGGACCCTCGTTGACCAGTTCGGCCCGTATCGTCGCCTCCGGCTCGTCGACCCGGAAGTCACTCGTGGTCACGTTCCGGAGCGAAAACGACCGCTCGGGACGGACGCGGAGCCCGGCACGGAGCGTGTCGGACTGGCCGGTGATCCCGTTCTCGTCCTCGTACTCGACGGTCGTCGATATCGGGTACGTCCCCGGCGAGACGTCCTCGCGTGCACCCACGTTGACCGAGAACGACGCAGTCTCGTTGACGTCCAGGGCGGGGACGTACACCGAGGAGTCAGGCGACGCGCTGCTTTGCTTCCCGAAGAAGACACCCGGCGTGTTCGTCGACAGCGAGACGGTCGCGTCGGTCGCGCGTTCGGTCCCGACGTTCCGGATCGTGAACCCGAAGTCGCCGGTGTCGCCCGCGAAGATCCGGTTTGCGTCCTCCGAGACGACCTCGAACCGCGGCTCGTCGGCGACGGTGATCGTGACGTACTTTGTCCCGTCGACGTCCCTGTTCTGTCGCTCGACTTCACTTCCCTGCGCGCGGGGATCGTACAGGACTGCCCGCGTGTTCTTGTACTCGATGTGGACGGGGACGCGGTAGGTGCCGGGTTCGACGTCACCGACGTCGAGCGGGAACCGCAGTTGGGTCTCGCCACCGCCCGGGACGCTCCCGACTGTCTGTGTCCCCGCCTCGACGCTGATCGGGGCGTCGATCTCGTCTTCGAGCACTTCCACCCGGATGTTGCGCGCGGTCTTGACCTCCTGTTCGTACGAGGTCGGTCCCCCTTTCTGGACCTCGGCGTCGTTCGTGATCGTGACCGTGAGCGTCTGACTCGACTGGGGCTGGAAGTCCCCGTCCGGCGAACTCGCGACCAGTTCCGTCTGTCCGACGACGATCTCGTCCGCGGCGACGACGGCGGCCGAGAGGGCCAGACCGAGGAGAAATGCGCCGACAACCAGTCCTCGAATGGCCGCCTTCGATCTCTGTTGCATGTGTCCCTAACGAACGTTCGGGTCACGCCTAAGAGTTGTGATACGCCCCGGTGGTGCGCGTGGCAGGGCACACCGTTCCGGTATTCTCAAGCGTGCGCGCCACGCAGGTACGACGTGGGATGAACGACACGGGGCTGTTCGGGAACGAGCCCGACGACGCGCGCAAGCGGGTGATGCAGGCCGTCTTTGTCGTGCTCCAGGAGCACGGCTACGCGGGCCTCTCGATCAAGCGGATCGCCGACGAGGTGGGGATGGAGAAGGCCTCCATCTATCACCACTACTCGGACAAGGACGATCTGCTGTTTTCGTTTCTCGAGTTCGTTCTGGAGCTGTTCGAGACGGAGATCATCCAGCGGGACGACAGGGAGCCCGAGGAACAGCTCCGGGAACTGGTCGACAGGGCCACCCTCGGGGCGGAGCGGGCGTCAGCGGGGGGTGACCCGGAGCGTGCCGACGCTGTCACGGACGCGTTCATGATCGTGCGCTCCCAGGCGATCCACGACCCGGAGTACCGGGAGCGGATCACCGAGGTCGACGAGCAGCTGAGAGAACACATCGCGAGCCTGGTCAGGGAGGCGATCGACGACGCGAGCGGGAGCGACGCCGAGCACGTCGCGCGGTCGCTCCAGACGATGATCGCAGGGGCCTTCTTCCAGCGGACCACCGCCGTCGACCCGGATCTCGAACCGGTCCGGCAGGACGCACGCGCGTACCTCGACCGGCACCTCGGTGCGCGGGACTGATACTGATTGGTGTACCGGATTACCGTTTCGCCCGCGTCGCGTCCCGCGGCCGACCCGGGAACGGCCTGGGGCAATCAGTATGACACCCTTATTTCCCCCGGGATACTACCCGGGGGCATGTTCGGAACGCGGCCGGACCGCGAGGCCGAAGTCATCCTCGCCGGGCGGTCGAACGTCGGGAAGTCGACGCTCATGCGCGAACTGACGGGTCACGATTTCGACACTGGCCGGCGCCCGGGGGTGACCCGCCGGCCGAACCACTACGACTGGGCGAGTGCCGACTTCGTCATCACCGACCTGCCCGGATTCGGGTTCATGGAAGGCGTCCCCGGGGAGGTCCGCGAGGAGATCAAAACCGACGTGGTGCGCTACATCGAGGCGTACGCCGACCACATCCTGGTGGGGATTCTCGTCCTCGACGGGAAAGCCGCCGTCGACATCATCGACCGCCACACCGGGCCCGACGAGATCCCACACGACGTGGAGCTGTTTCACTTCCTGCGGGACGTCGGCGTCTCGCCCGTCGTGGCGGTCAACAAGATGGACAAGGTCGACGACCGCGACCAGCGCCTGGACGCGATCTGTGACAGGCTCGGTCTCGTGCCACCCTGGCAGCAACACCAGGAGACGATCGCACCGATCAGCGCCAAACGTGGCTCTATCGGGGCGCTGACCGACGCTGCCAGGGACCACCTCCACGAGGCCAACCGGGACGACCTGTTGCAGTTTTTCTGATACTGTCGGCTATAACTTCGTGAAGATATTCCCCGCTCCGGGGTGCCGATACTGCTCACGGGCTTATAGCCGACAGTATGACACCACTTTCACCGCGATGGCGTACGACCTATAAACCCGGGTGTGAAACGTACAGCCACATGACCTCCTACCAGTCTCGCCTCGGCGCCGAGGAGGGGATCGCCGAGGAACTGGCCGAGAGCCAGCGCGCGATCTCTATCGCCGAGTTCTTCGAGAAGAACAAACACATGCTCGGGTTCGACTCCGAGGCCCGGGCGCTCGTCACTGCCGTCAAAGAGGGTGTGGACAACAGCCTCGACGCGTGCGAGGAAGCCGAGATTCTTCCGGACATATACATCGAGATACAGGACAGAGGGGACTACTACCGGCTCGTCATAGAGGACAACGGCCCGGGAATAACCGAAGACCAGGTGCCGAAGGTTTTCGGAAAACTGTTGTACGGATCGCGATTCCACAAGCGCGAGCAGAACCGGGGTCAACAGGGGATCGGGATCTCCGCAGCCGTTCTCTACTCGCAGTTGACGTCGGGCAAGCCGGCGAAGATCACCTCGCGCACGAAGGGAAGCGAGAAGGCCCAGTACTTCGAACTCATCGTGGACACGGACACCAACGAGCCCGAGATCAGCGAGGAGTCGACGACGGCCTGGGACCGGCCCCACGGGACGCGGATCGAACTGGAGATGGAGGGAAACATGCGCGCCCGGCGGCAACTCCAGAACTACGTCGAACACACTGCCGTGGTCAATCCACACGCCCGCATCGAGATGCGCGAGCCCGACGCCCACTTCAAGTTCGAGCGCGCGACCGACCAGCTCCCCGACGAGACCGAGGAGATCCGCCCACATCCCCACGGCGTCGAACTCGGGACGCTGATCAAGATGGCCGAGGCGACCGATTCCTACTCGATCTCCGGCTTCCTGCAGGAGGAGTTCACCCGCGTCGGAGCGACGACCGCCGAGAAGGTCATCGACAACTTCCGGGACCGCTACTACGGCCGGGGGATGGCCTGGCGGCCGCCCCAGCCACACGAGGGGATTCGTGGGCCGGCGACGCACCGAGACGGCGACGGCGAATCCGTCGGAGCCGACCTCGAGGCGGCCGTCGAGGACGCCGTCGCGAACAAGCGAAAGGAGGCGACAGCCGACTTCGCCAGCCAGGTAGCCGAGCGCGTCACGGGCGAGGAGCGAGTCGCACACCACGAGGTCGTCGCCGTCGTCGACGCCGTCAGCGAGGACATCGAGGAGACCCACGACACGGTCTTCGGCGACACAGTCCGCGAGAACGCGGTCGACGCAGCCTGGAACGCAGTCACGGCCGAGCGGGTCGCGGGCGTCTACGCGCTCGTCGACGAGGCGACGACCAAGCGGAAAGACGACGCCCACGTCCGGGGACTGGCCGAACGGATCGTCGCGAAGTTCGACAGCCGCACCGACGACTCGCGCCACCGCGTGACGCGCGACGACCTCGCCGAGTACGTGGACAAGTCGGCCGACGACACCGAGGAGTACGACGGCGCGACGTTCGGCGACACGGCTCGCGAGAACGTCACCGACGCGCTCTGGGAGACGGCCGAGCGGGTGCCCGACGACCCGCCCCGCGTCCGTGCGGTGGCCGACGACCGCGACACGGCGGCCGATCTGCTGGAGGCGATGCGCGAGACGGACATCATCGCGCCGCCGACGGGCTGTCTGGCGCCCATCAGCGCCGACCTGGTGGAGGCCGGCCTCCGGAAGGAGTACGACGCGGACTTTTTCGCGGCCGCCACCCGCGACGCGTCGGTCCACGGTGGCGATCCCTTCATCGTGGAGGCCGGCATCGCCTACGGCGGGGACCTGTCCGACAGCGGCTCGGTGGACGTGCTGCGCTTTGCCAACCGGGTACCGCTGGTCTACCAGCGCGGGGCGTGTGCGACCACCGACGTCGTAAAGGAGATCAACTGGCGCAACTACGGACTCGACCAGCCCGGCGGGAGCGGCGTTCCCAACGGGCCCGGTGTCGTGATGGTCCACGTCGCCTCGACGAACGTCCCGTTCACCAGCGAGTCCAAGGACGCGGTGGCGAACGTCCCCGAGATCGAACACGAGATCGAACTCGCCATCCGGGAGGCGGCCCGCGAGTTGAAGTCGTACCTGAACAAGCGACGGTCGCGACAGCAGCGCCGCGAGAAACAGAACAAACTCGGGACGATACTCCCGGAGATGGCGGAGAAGCTGGCCTCGGTGACGGGCCGGAATTCGCTCGACATCGACGATACGATGGCCCGCATCATGAACAACGTCCTCGTGGAGACCGACCGGGCCGACGGGACAGCCAGGCTGATTGTCGAGAACAACGCCAGCACGAACGCCGACCTGGAGGTGACGGCCATCGTCTCCGCCGAGCCCGCGGACACCGACGGCGCGACAGTGGTCGAGATGGACGGCGAGTACTTCCTCAAGTGGGCGCCGACAGTCGGGAGCGGTGACGAGGCCACGCTGGAATACAGCCTGCCCGCCGGGGCCGACGTCTCCGTCTCGGTAGATGGCGTCGAGGAGGAGAAGCTGACGGTGAACACATGAGTTCAGACACAGAGGCCGCGGACGCGAGCCCGGAGGAGCGAGCGCGCGCCCGGCTGACCGACCTGGCGGCCCAGTTCTACGACCAGTTCGACGGGGGCAGCGTCCCCAGTATGGAGGTGCCCACGCGGACGAAATCCAACATCGAGTACGACGAGGACCAGAACGTCTGGGTGTACGGGGACCGCACCTCGACCCGCAGCGCCAACAGCGTCCGGGGTGCCCAGAAGTTGCTGAAGGCCGTCTACACCATCGACTTCCTCGACCGACAACTCGAGGACGGTCGCTCCTCGACGCTGCGGGAGCTGTACTACCTCTCGGAGTCGTGGGACCTCGACGAGGCCCAGTTCACGAGCCAGGACGAGTCCAACGACCTCATCGAGGATCTGGAGATCGTCTCCGGCGCCACGCGAGAGGACTTCCACATGCGCCCCGAGGAGTCGGGCGCGACGATCATGGGACCGTTGCTGTTGCGCGAACAGACCCGCCGCGGGGAACGGGAGATCCACTGCCAGGAGGACGTCGGCGAGGGCGGCTACCAGATCCCGAACAACCCCGACACGATCGAGTTTCTTGACAGCGACGCCGACTTCGTCCTGTGTGTCGAGACTGGCGGGATGCGCGACCGGCTGGTCGAGAACGGTTTCGACGACGAGATGGACGCGCTGATCGTCCACCTGAAGGGCCAGCCGGCGCGCGCGACCCGGCGGCTCACCAGGCGGCTCCACGACGAACTCGACTTGCCGGTCGTGGTGTTCACCGACGGCGATCCCTGGTCGTACCGCATCTACGGGTCGGTGGCCTACGGGTCGATCAAGAGCGCCCACCTCTCCCAGTACCTGGCCACGCCGGCGGCCGACTTCGTCGGCATCCGCCCCCAGGACATCGTCGAGTACGACCTCCCGACGGACCCGCTCTCGGACTCGGACGTCAACGCCCTGGAGTCGGAACTGGAGGACCCGCGGTTCCAGACCGAGTTCTGGGAAGAACAGATCGAACTCCAGCTCGACATCGAGAAGAAATCCGAACAGCAGTCGCTCGCGTCCCGTGGACTGGACTTCGTGACCGATACGTACCTGCCCGAGCGTCTCACCGAGATGGGTGTCCTGTAAGAGGCGAACGCGAGGGCAGGAGTTTACTTGTCGCTGTCGGTCGCGAGCAGCGTGTTCGTCACCAGGGTGGTGATACCGCGACGGAGCCGTTCGGTGACGGCCTGGTCGGAGATGTCGAACTGCTCTGCGAGTTCTACCGTCGATATTTTGCGCGGCAACGAGTAGTAGCCGGCCTCGACTGCGCGGGCGAGTGTCACACGCTGTGGCGGCGTCAGGCCGTACCACGGTCCGGCCTCGGGTCGTGTCGGGTTGTAGATCCGCTGGACGGTCACCTCGATGTTCCGGTCGAGGTAGTAGTCCTGGAACTCCGAGAGGGTCTCGTGAGTGGGAAACCGGAGCTCGAAACTCCAGGTCTCGGCGCTCCCGGACGCGCTCAACAGCGCGACCTCCATGTCCAGGACCTTCCGGAAGAGCGTGTCCTCCGAGGGGTCCCACTCCAGTGCGTACAGTGTCTCGTCGTCGTGGGTATTGACTTCCTGGATCTCACTGACAGTCGGGTGCTGGCGGACACTCCGCTGGAACGACCGCCGGCTGTGGTTCTGGACGCGGACGAACGGCGTCGGTCGTCCCCCGAGTGGTACCATCGTCTCGAGTGTGACGCGCGTGGGCTCCTCGACGTACAGGATCTCCCCCAACTCGAACGCATCGGACGGGATGGTTAGCTCGGTGATGACACTCATTAGATACTGTCCTTTCGACACCAACTCTGTTAAAGACTTCCCAGGTCCAGTCCGGGAAACAGCTGCCGACATGATACACCATGTGTTTCGATACTACTATCCGCGCGGGGGACCTGGGTTGTGACAAGGTCAGGCTTCTCATACTGCCGGCCATAACTACGTGGAGATATTCGACCCCAGGGGGGTCGAAATTACTCACGGGCTTATGGCCGGCAGTATCAACCCGTCCTTGTTCCAACCCATGACAACAGATCAGCCGGTCGACGACGACATCACTAGTCCGGACGATTTCAGAACCGCGCTCCGGAACCTGCTGTTTGCGGCCCTGGAGAACGATATCGACCCCCGCGGAGCCTGGGAGTACCGGGTCAACAGAGGGCTCCGGGACTGGGAAGTCATGGTGGTCCAACTCGAGTCAGGCGACGCTCCAGAGTGACCAATCGAACGTTCTTATTACTAATATAATATAAATATTACCACACAACCAAAGCATTATATTGCTCTCGATGTCGCGGTGTTGTATGCCACGAAACCAGTCCGACAAGCAGGCAGATATGACAGAAGAACAGAGAAGTCATCCTGGTCGAAAGTTCGGGATGACACGCCGACAGGCGGCCAAATTTTTCGGTAGCGTCGGTCTGGCGGGCGGCCTCTCGGGATGTGTGTTTGGTGGCGATGAGAGCAACGGTGGCGATGGTGGCGATGGAAGCGACGGTGGAGACGGAAGCGGCAGCGATGACGGCGATGGCGGCGATGGAAGCGACAGCGGCGATGAGTTGATACCGGTCCCGCGTAACGATGACGCATTCACAGACGTTGACCCGTTGAATTGGTATGCCCTCGCGATCAACGGGCCGATTTTCGACATGATCGGACCGGCCCTGGAAGAGGAGTCAGGGGTAACGTTCGGCGACAGACAGCTGGTATCGCCCGCAAATGCCTACTCTCGGTTGAACTCGAACCTGATCGGCGGAGATCCGTCGTTCGACATTGCCGGACTGCAACCTTTGCACCTTGGGGATATCCAAGCACGCGGGTTGTTCGAGCCTCTCAACCCATTTCTGGACCAGTACGAGGGGATGGACGAATACCTGGACAGCATCCTCGAGCCCGTTCGAACCTTCTACATGGAGTGGGACGGGGACATCGTTGGCCTCCCGTACGACGGCGACGTACACGTCCTCAACTATCGTCCCTCGTACTTCGAGGACAGTTATCATCAGGAACAGTATCAGGAAGAATTCGGTGTAGAACTCCGCGTTCCACAAACCTGGCCGGAGTACAACCAGGTGGCCCAGTATTTCACCGAGAACACTGACGACGGCGTCTTTGGCACACAGGTCTACGGTGCCCAGCCGTGGAATTTTGCGTACTACATGAATCGAGCCGCTTCGCGAGGGGTCATCTACTTCGACGAGGAGATGAACCCGCAGATAAACACGCCGGACGCGGTCGAGGCACTCGAACACATGATCGAGACACTCGAGTACGCGCCACCTGGAAGCTCCGAGTTCGGCGTCAACGAAACGATCAGCAACTGGCAGGAGGGCAATGTCGTGATGTCGCCGTGGTGGATCGATCTCCCGGAGTTCACCGCACGCGCAGATGTCCCGGCCAGCGGCGATCAGGCCAACACCCGAATGCCCGGGTGGGAGCAGGACGATGGCTCGATCGAGGCAAACGCAATGATGGCTGTCAACCACATTTTTGGTATTCCAGTTGATATTGACGACAGCAAAAAACCCGCGGCCTTCTATGCGATCATGCGGGTCAGCCATCCAGACTACAGTCGTCACCTCGTGGCCGACCCGTTCACCGGCATGGACCCGTTTCTGGAAGATCACTACACCGACGAGGCCGCACAGTCGTACCTCGAAGCCAATCCTGTTCGAGACACGGGCGAGGGGTTCGAGGATAACCCGCCAATCTTCGATGACATGGAGACTGCACAGCAACACCTGCAGGGGGGACTCGATAATCTCGAGATCGGCTTCCCCCAGCCCAACTGGCCGGGTGCGAACCAGTACGTCGAGTCATTCTCGATCCACATCCAACGGGCACTCGCGGGACAGGAGGGCCCACAGGAGTCTCTCGACGCAATTGCGTCCGAGTGGGAACAGACCGTCGAGGAACTTGGCCGGGAGGCCCAACAGGCAGCATACAATCAGCTCATTACGAGCGCAGAGGAACTCGGCTACATCTGAGAAGAGATGAACGTCGACCGCGGGTTCATTACGGGAGTCAGGCGTCGGTTCGCGACAGAACGATGGGTGTCGCTGCTGCTGGTTGGTCCGACTGTCCTGACAGTCTTCCTCGTCACGATCGGGCCGATGCTGTGGTCGCTGTGGATCTCGTTTCACCAGTGGAATCCTGGATCTCTCAACCCAGAACCGGTGTTCAACGGCCCTGCAAACTACGTGTGGGTATTCGGAAACGACCGGTTCTGGCACTCCCTCGTCAACCTGGTCTACTACAGCGGGTTTGGCGTGGTCCTGCAGGTCGTTCTGGGAACCGCACTGGCACTGGCGTTGTACAACTACGTGCAGCACCGGTGGCTGCGCGTCGGCCTGATCACCCTGACGCTGATGCCAATGATGTTTGCACCCATCGTCGTCGGACGGGTCTGGGAATTGCTCTTTTTCCGGGCTGGCGGACCGATCAACGAGATGCTGGTCTTGGCCGGACTACCGGCCGTACCGTGGCTCGACTCCCGATGGTTCGGCCTCACGTCGTTGCTCATCGCAGACACCTGGCAGTGGATCGGCCTCCCTCTGATCATCGTCTACGGCGGCCGGATCGGCATTCCGGAGAGCCACTACGAAGTTGCGGAGGTGTACGGCGCCTCGCGCTGGATGAAATTCCGGTACATCACCTTCCCGGAACTGAAGAATCTCATCGCGATCGCGGCCATTATCCGGTTTATGGATTCGTACAAGTTTTTCGATAAGTTGTTTGTACTGACCAGCGGTGGTCCGGGAACCGCGACGGAACTGCCGACACTGTATGCCTGGGAGGTTGGTCTCAACCAGTTCCAGATCGGCCGGGCAGCCGCGCTCACGTGGGTGCTTGCTGTCGGGACCATTCTCGTGATGTTCCTGTTCTGGCGTCAGATGAAACGGGGGGTCACCTCGTGACAGACGACGACCAACCGGAGACGGACTACGCTCGATACGGGGCGTGGGTGTTTATTGGGATGTATATGTTGTTCGCGCTGTTCCCGCTTTACTGGACAGTCAACACTGCGTTTAAGCCCCTGGATAAGATCAACACGAGTCCTCCGACCTTTCTTCCGGTCGAACCCACGATCGAGGCGTTCGCCTGGGTTTTGACAGCCTCGCAGACGGTCGACGCCATCGTGGACAGTTTGATCGTTGCGACCGGCACGACCGTGCTGTCGGTCGCGCTGGGTGCAATGGCTGGATACGGGTTTTCCCGGTACGGCGACCGTGTGGGCGGCGAGAACGTCGCGTTCTGGTTGCTCTCGACCAGAATGTTTCCACCGATCGCGGTGGTCCTTCCGATCTTTTTCATCTGGCAGTGGCTCGGTCTCCGCGACACCCACCTGGGACTCATTCTGCTGTACCTGACGTTCAACCTGCCACTGACAACCTGGCTGATGCGTGACTTCTTCAACAAGATCCCACGGTCCTACGAAGAAGCAGCGTACACCGACGGATACAACGCACTCCCCACGTTCTGGAAGGTGGTTCTCCCGCTCGTAAAGCCGGGTTTGCTGGCCACGACGCTTCTGGCGTGGGTTTTCGCCTGGAACGAATTTCTGTTCGCGTTCGTGCTTTCTGCAGGCGGCGTCGAACCGTATACGGCGGTGCTACCGACGCTGGTTACGGGAGATCAGATCCTCTGGAATCGTCTGATGGCGCTGACGCTCATGGTCACGCTTCCGCCGGCAGTCATGCTGTTGACCTTCCGCAAGCATCTCATCGAGGGAATGACGTTCGGTATGACGGAGCTCTGAACACCCATGGTAACAGTCACATTGGAAAACGTATCCAAGACGTACGGCAACATCCAGGCAGTCAGAGACGTCAGTCTCGAGATGCCGGATGGGGAACTGACTGTCATCGTCGGTCCGAGCGGCTGTGGGAAGACGACGACGCTCAGGATGATCGCTGGACTGGAGACTCCCTCTGGCGGTACCATCCGATTCGACGAACGCGACGTCACTGCACTCAGACCACAGGAACGGAACATCAGCATGGTGTTCCAGGATCTGGCGCTGTATCCCCACATGACAGCCAGAGAAAATATCGCCTTCGCGCTCCGGGCCAGTGGAGATGTGTCTGAATCGGAGATAGAGAACAGAGTGTCGACAGCCGCACAGCGGGTCGACTGTGCGGACCTCCTGGACCAGCCGACCTCGGAGTTGTCGGGCGGGCAGCAACAACGGGTCGCACTTGCACGTGCTTTCGTCACTGAACCGGACGTATTCCTGCTCGACGAACCGTTCAGTGACCTCGACGAACTCCTCCAGCGGAACATCCGGAGCGGCGTGATGGCGCTACAGGAACAGCTCAGAGTCACAATGGTCCACGTCACGCACAATCAGGAGGAAGCGATGACGATGGCCGACCGCATCGTCGTCATGCGCAAGGGGGAGATCGAACAGATCGGGCCGCCGACAACTGTTTTCAACCAGCCGAGGAACCTGTTCGTTGGCCGATTTATCGGTTCGCCACAGATAAATCAGTTCGACTGTCGGTGTGAAACCTCGTCAGGGACGAGGCTGGTCCACGACGAGATCCTGTTTGCAACCGCAAGTGAGCGGATTCCGGGTGTCACAGACGCCGCGGCCGACCGGGTCAGCATGTGCGTCCGTCCACAGCATCTCCAGTGGCTGGATACCCCTCCCGAAGAGGGACTCTACATCCCAGTCTCAGTCAACTTTACCGAAGAACTCGGCACAGAGACGATAGTTCACTGTCGAACCGAATCCGGAACGGACGTGTCCGTCGTTGTTGACCCGGACACTGTCAGCGGAGACGGTGCCGGATACGTAGCCGCCTCGTTCGACGACATCCACCTCTTTGACGGCACCGAGGATGGGGCCGCCCGGTTGAATTGAGATCTGCGTCAGAACCAGCGTCGCCCACGAGGGTGTCGGATATCTCCACGCAGTTATCCTCGTCAGAATCCTGTCAGGAACCGTACTCAGAGAGAATATGATCCGGAAGTTCGCCTCCCAGGCCGGGTTCGTCGGGCACCGCGACATATCCCTCGTCGTCGACCTCGACAGAATGCGCAGTCATGGATTCGTATAGCTCGAAATCCGTGACATCCCACTCGAGCCATTCACAGACTGGCGAGGAAGCCATCACCTGGAGGGTTGCAGCCAGGCCGACGCCAGTGGTGAAGTTGTGCAACGAACAGATCGTATCGTGGGCCTCGGCCAGATTACAGATCTTTTTTACTTCCGTGACGCCCCCGCTACGCATTATGTCTGGCATCGCGATGGCGACAGCGTCTCGCTCGAACAGTGGTTTGAATCCCCACTTCGTGTATTCGTTTTCTCCGACCGCGATGGGGATGTCGAGTTTCGTAGCCAGCTGGGCGTGGCCGTCAATATCGTGAGGTGCCAGCGGTTCTTCGTACCAGTAGACGTCGTGTTTCTCGAGCATCCGGCCTACCTCGAGCGCAGTCTTGCGGTCGTATCCACAGTTCACGTCAACCATGAGATCCGCGTCGCCGATCGAATTCTGTATCGTCTCGACCCGGGACTCGTCCGCTTCGAGACCGCGCCCGAGGTGTGCTTTTACCGCCGGAAAACCGTCATCAACGTACTCGGCAGCCGCGTCAGCCATCGCCTCCGGCGAATCCCAGAAAAGGTCGCTCGCGTAGGCCCGGACTGGACCGTCCTCAGCCCTCCCGCCGAGCAACTGATGGACTGGGGCCTCGTAGTGTTTGCCTGCGATGTCCCACAGTGCCATGTCGATGCCACTGGCCGCACAGACTCCCTGTCCCTTCTGATCACGATAGACGTCTGTTACGAGCATCTCCCGCCAGTGTCGCTCCCGATCGAGCGGATTTTTACCCACCAGTCGTGGACCGTACTTCTCTTCGACGAGCGTCTCGATGACGTCTGGCTGAGGGCCGATTCCTTCTCCGACGCCACGGATACCGACGTCCGTCTCGACAACCACGATCGCTGCCGCTCTTCCTCCAACTGACCGATCCATCGAAAGTTCGTTCGGTTCCGGGAGTTCGACGCTCAGTGTTTCTACCTGAATCTTAGTTATTTCCATCAATAGCAGTGACCGACCGGTACCATCATAACGTTTCGGTCTTGCCCACAATTATTTTGTCGAGGGCGTCGTAGGGGGGTTGTGTCCGATTCCAAGATTGTCATATCGCCCGACGAGTTCCAGCCTGGTTCGCCGATGGAGGAGCGAGAAGGGGTCAAAGACTGGAAGGTCATCTATCCGGAAACCGGCTTCGATCCGAAGACACTTATCGTTGGTCTCGTCGCGATTCCGCCGGAGGATCATTCGCCGCTCCATCGACACAATTGCGAAGAAGTATACTATGTGCTCGATGGGAAAGGGTACGTCGAAGTCGAAGACGAAGAACACGAGATACAGGCAGGCGACGCAGTGTTCAACGAGGAGAACGTCAAACACCGGGTTCACAATACCGGCGACGAGGAACTTCGGTTGTTGGTTGTGGCTGGAATCATGTTGATGGGATTGCTACCGGAGTGGCCGACAGAGAGCCCATACGAGATACTGGAAGAAACGTAGTACTGTCGGCTGTAAGCCCGTGAGCAGTATCGGCACCCTGGGGTGGGGAATGTCTTCACGAAATTGTAGCCGACAGTACGAGAACGCCCCCGAACGCCTGCCGCGTCCGTAGACTTGAATGCCCGGACACCCGTAGCTCCGGCCATGCAGTGTCACTACTGCGCGCGGGACGCAGCGGTCACCGTCGAGAAAGACGACGTCCGCGTCGGCGTCTGTGAGGAGCACTTCCGCGAGCAGATGGCGGACCTGGCCGAGTCGGAGTGGATCGAGGACGTCAGGGGGGACCTCGACATCGACAGGGCGGAGTGAGAAACCGGCAGCCAGCAGCGACTCTGGGAGGAGATCAGAGGAGTCGGTAGACGCCCCGGGATTCGCTGGCGTCGCCGGCACGGACCAGTTTCGCGAGCGTCCGCCGCGCGTCTTCTGGGGAGACGTCCCGCTTCCGTGCGTACTCGACGACGGCCTCCTCCTCGGGACTCGCGAGTTCCCGGAGCGCCCGGCGGACGATGTCCTCGCGGCTCCCGGTGGAGGTTCCGGCGCCCTCGCTCGCCCGGTCGGCCGCCGCGGCGACTGCGTCCGTGTCCACGCCCGACTCCTCGAGGTAGGTTTCGTCGTCGACGCCGGCCTCGTCGAGCCGGTCCTCGAGTTGCGCGAACGAGTCCAGGCGTGCGAACGCGTCGTCGTGGCCCTGGCGGGCGGCCAGCATCGAGGCGCGGACCTCGCGGGCGTGGTCGGGGTCTTCGGTCGTGAGGAACTCCTTGCGCTTCTCGTGGGTGCGCGTGTGCCCGCAGGTCGGACACTGGCTCCGTTCGGGGCGTCCCTCCACGATCCACAGCGAGGAACACTCCGGACACCCCACGACAGCGTACATATCCGGGAGTACGACCCCGCAATCAAGAATCTACCGCTGGACAAATCTTTTTACAATGTGGGTTGTACCTGCTCGCAATGAGACGCAGCGAGGAGTTGTCGCGGCAGTCGACGTCGGGGGGCGGTGACCGTGGATGAGCAGGCGGATCTCGTCTCCGCGCTCGAGGACGCCGGATTCTCGCCGTATCAGGCAGACGCGTACGTGACCTTGCTGGAGTTCGGGGCAGCGCCGGCGACGGAGATTGCGGAAGCGAGCGGCGTTCCGGACCCGCGGATCTACGACGTGTTGCGCGACCTGGAGGACGACGGCTGCATCGAGACCTACGAACAGGATCTCCTGTACGCGCGGGCGGTCGACCCGGACGAGGTCCTGGAGAACCTCCGGACGCGGGCGAGCAGGTTCAGCGACGCCGCCGAGGAGATCGAACGCCGGTGGGAGAAGACACCGATGGAGGTGTCGGTCGTCAGTCTCGTCAAGCGCTTCGAGACGGTCAGAAACTACGCGGCCGAGGCGATCCGGAACGCGCGCGGCCAGGTCCAGGTGTCTCTGAGTACCGCCCAGTACGAACGGCTCAGGCCCGCACTCAGGGAGGCGAAGGGAAACGGCGCCAACGTCCACCTGTCGTTACACACCGGGGAGGCTGGCGTCGACTCGCTCCCCGACCGCGAGGACGTCGCGGCTGTCTGTACCGAGGCCCGCACCCGCGACAAGCCGGCACCGTTCGTGGTCATCGTCGACCGGACCGAGTCGTGTTTCGCTCCCAACAGGGGTTCGGCCAACGAGTACGGTGTTCTCGTCGACGACCGGACCCACACGTACGTCCTCCACTGGTTTTTCCTGACAGTGCTGTGGGATCCCTGGGAGGTCTACCACACGACGGCCGACGACGGGCCCCCGACGGACTACCTCGACATCCGGTACTGTGTGCGCGACATCGCGCCGTTGCTGGAGGCGGGCGCGACCGTCGACATCCTCATCGAGGGCGTCGACACCGGGACCGGGAGCGATCGGAGGATCGAGGGCACCGTCCGCGAGGTGATCGCCAACGGCCACGGGGGCACCGACGTGCCGATCGCGGAGTACAGCGGTCAGATCGGCCTAGTCGTCGAGACTGGGGACGGCCCCGTCGAGATCGGCGGGTGGGGCGCGATGGTCGAGGAGATCGAAGCCCACCGGATCACCGTTCTCTCGGTGGAGCGCTAGGTCTTCCCGCCGAGCAACAGCACGTAGTTGTGGACGACCAGCAGTCCGTTCCCTGCCCGGGTTTCAGCCCCAGCAACACGCAGCAACCTATAACCGAGGGGTGAGTTCGTCGAGGTCGGCTGTCCGCCGCTGGAGAGTCACGACTGCCGAACGGCCCTCGGGTTCGAGTTCGATGGCCTCGGCGCCGTCGAAGACGGGTGCCGTTTCGACCCAGGCCTCGATGTCTGCCATCGCGTCGGTGACGTCGCTGTCGTCGCGGAACGCGAGGACCACTCTGTCGGTCGTTCTGGACCCGTCGACGGTCCGGGTGAAGCCCCGCGCCTCGGCTGCCCGGAACTCGCCGCGCTCGACGTCTGTGCTGTCGCTCCTGACGTGGGGAAAGCCGTACACGTAGGTCCCTTCGCCGAGTCGCGCGGTCAGTTCGGCGATCACGGGATCGGACTCGGCGTACCGGCGCTCCTGGCCGACACCCACGTTGACGAACAGCCGGACCGTCCCCAGGGGTGACCGGTCGGTCCGCCGGGATCGAAGGAGGCGGTCCGCGTTGACCGCGATGGCCAGTTTTGCGACGCGGTGGCGGTAGAAGTCGAATCCTGCGTGGGGGTCTGCCTCGACGTAGCCGGTCGCTTTCAGATACTCGTCGACGGCGTCGACGTTCCAGTCACCCCGGAGCACCGTCAGCCGCCGGTTGACTCCGAGCAGTTCTTCGTCGACCGCCTCGAACGGGAGGCCGAAGTGGTCGTAGCCGTCCGCCGCCCACGCCCGGTAGGCTTCGTAGGCCGCGGGGTCGAAGGCCTCGCGGTGCTCCCGGATCGCGGCGACGTCGTAGTAGTCGAAGAAGTAGCGCCGCCCACCGAACAGGTCGGGTGCGGCGAGCCAGTCCGTGTACCCCGCCGGCTCGGCTGCAGTCCCCGACAGACAGCCCGCGAGTGTCGCCAGCCCGGTTGCGCTGCCGAACGCGCCGACGCGGCCGAGAAACTGGCGGCGCGTGCCCGTCTCGGCAGTCCGGTTCCGGGTGGCTCCGTCGACAGACGGGCGCCGCGTGGGCATGGGTGATAGACGCCCCCGAGTGACTTGTGTCTGTGGGGAATCCGACGGATCTGTGCAGATCCGCCCCCGCTTACTGTCGGCTGTGAGCTGTCGAGCCCGACCAGTACGGGACGGCTGTGCACTCGATCGACCGACCCGGCATCCTTACTATCCTCCGGACCAAAGAGTGGCCAACGAGGCTCGCCCCGTGGGGAGACAGAACACACCTGTCGGCATCTGCCAGCGATCGATCGGGCGCCAACCGAGCGTGGTCGTGTCCGCTATCCATGACTGACACAGAGACAGACGTACCCGAACCGACCCTGGAACGAACCATCGAGGAAGTGAGTGCAGTTGTCGAGGACGTCGTCGCGAACGTCGGGACGGTCATCGTCGGCCACCACGAGGAGATCGAGCACATGGTGACCGCACTGCTGGGCCGCGGTCACGTCCTGCTCGAAGACGTTCCGGGCGTCGGAAAGACGATGCTCGCCCGTGCGGTCGCTGAGTCGTTCGACGGTTCGTTCAAGCGCGTCCAGTTCACGCCCGACCTCCTGCCGTCGGACGTCACGGGCGTCAACGTCTACAACCAGAAAAACCAGGAGTTCGAGTTCCGGCCGGGTCCCATCTTCGCCAACGTCGTCCTGGGTGACGAGATAAACAGAGCGCCCCCGAAGACACAGAGCGCGCTGCTCGAAGCGATGGAGGAAGAACAGGTCACGGTCGACGGCGAGACACACGAGACCCCACAGCCGTTCACCGTGATCGCGACCCAGAACACCGTCGAGGGGGACCGCGCTTACGACCTGCCGATGGCCGAGGTCGACCGCTTTCTGAAGAAACTCAACCTGGGGTATCCCGACGAGGACGAGGAGACGGAGATGCTCGCACGCGTCGTCGGCAGCCACCCGATCGAGGAACTGTCGCCGGTCGCCTCGCTTGCCGACCTCCAGCACGCCCGCGACGTCGCCGCGGGTGTCACCGTCGCAGAACACGTCCGCATGTACGCGACGGAACTCGCGACCGCCACCCGCGAGAACGCCCAGCTGGGGGTCAGCCCGCGGGGCACCATCTCGCTGTTGCGGGCCGCACAGGGCCGTGCGCTGCTGGATGGCCGCGACTACGTCGTGCCCGAAGACATCCAGTCGGAGGCCCGGCCCGTGCTCACGCACAGGGTCCGGACGGCTACCGACCGTACGCCCGGCGACGTCGTCGAAGAAGCGCTCGGATCGGTCGAGGTCCGGTAGGAATGGGACTGACCAGACGTGGCTGGACGGCCGTCGTCGGTGTCGTCCTGGCGGTCGTCCTCGCGTGGTCGTTCGGCGAGCGGTCGCTGAACGCCGTCGCCACGCCGACGCTGGCCGCGCTTGCCGTCGCCGGCGTCGTCCTGTGGCGCGCCGACCCGCCCACGATCACCTTCGAGGAGCTCCGTGCGGGCTTTCCCGGCGAGACGCGTGCCCTGTCGTTCCGCGTGGACGGTGACGGCCTCGCGCGGGTCAGCCACTCGCTGCCCGCCGGCCTGGCCGGACGGCCCGTCGACGAGACGGGACCGCTCCCCCGGTCGTTCGATCAGGAGATGACACTGGAGTCACGGGGCGTCTACGAGCTGGGGCCACCCGAAATCCGCCAGCGCGACCCGCTGGGACTCATCGAGCGACGCGCCGAGGCCGACGCGAGCGCGCGCCTGGTCGTCTACCCGCAGGTCTACAGGCTCGCGGATCCCACGCTCGGGGGGGTTCTCGCCGATCCGATGACAACCGAACGACAGGAGTTCGACCGCCTCCGTGAGTACGTCCCCGGCGACCCGCTCAAGAACGTCCACTGGAAGTCGAGCGCGAAACACGACGACTTCCTGGTGATGGAGTTCGCGCCGACCGAGCGCTCCGAGACGCTCCGCATCGCCGGCGAGGCCCACGACGAGGGCGCCGACCGGATGGCAGGCGCAACCGCGACGCTGACCGAGGCTGCCCTCGAGGCCGGCCTGACCGTCGAGTTGTGGGTGCCCGACGGCCACCTCCCGCCGGGCACGGGCGAGGCCCACCGCGAGAACGCGATGCGACTGCTCGCGACGACCGGACCCGGGTCCCTCGACGAGGCGGCCCGGGCGGACGCCGACGTTGTCGTCACCACCGGCCCGGAGGAGACCGACATCCGCCTGCCAGAGGGCCAGCGAACCTTCGGATCGCTCGTGACCGGCCGGAAAGAACGCACCGACTCGGCCGTCGTCAGGGACACCGACGCCGACGGCGACGGCGACGCGGACGCGGAGGTGATGGTGTGACCCTCGCCGGGCGCGTGCGGGCGATGCCGTTCCCGGACGTACGCGCGACCCGCATGCTCGCACTGCTCGCGGCCGCCAGCCTGCTGGGGGCAGTGCTGTCGGTCCTGTACAGCATCGTCCAGGTCGACGGCGACCCGTCGACGCTGTTTCTCCTCGCGGGCCTGTCGGTTCTGGGGGCGACCGTTCTCGCGCGCACGGTGCGTGTCGTCGCCGCCGTCGTCGTCGCGGCGACCCTGCTGTCGGTCGGCCTCGTGCTGTACGTGCTCTCGTTGCCCTACGATCCCCAGGTGGTAGCGATGCTGGAGAGCAATCTCGAACTCGTGACCGGGCAGTCGATCCTCGAGATCAAGCGCTCGGACGTCTGGGCGCTGTCCGTGACCCCGACGCCGATGTTCGTCGCCTGGTACCTGTCGATCCGTGGCTGGTACAGCACGGCGGCGCTGGTCGGCGGTGCGACGCTCGGGTACTTCGTCCTCACGGGTGACGCGACGATCGTCCAGACGCTTCTGGGCGTGGTCAGCGCGGCCGCGCTGGTCGGCCTCGGCGACCTCGATCACGGGAACGCGTCCCTCGCCGCCGCGGAACCGGTGGCAGTCGTGCTCGCCGTGATGGTGGTGACGCCACTTCTGGTATCGGTGACGCCGGCCGGGTCGGCGTCGACGCTCGACCTGAACGGCGGCAGTGGTGGCGACGCAACCGTCGAGGCGAGTATCGTCCAGACCGGCTCCGAGGTTGACATCGTCGGCGACATCTCGCTGTCGCCGGAGGCGCGGTACACCGTCACCGCCTCCGAGTCGCGGTACTGGCGGACGTCGAGTTACGACCGCTACACCGGCGACGGGTGGGTCCGGACCGGCGAGTCTCGGCCGCTCGAGGAACGGGGGCTGGACTCCCCGCCCGGGCCGACGACGCGTCTCGAACAGACCTTCGAGCCCGAGTCCGCCATCGGGACGATGCCCGCCGCCTGGCGTCCCGTGTCGGTCTCAGAGGACGCCGGGGACCTGGCCCAGGTCACCAGCCTCGGCGGGTTAGAGCCCGAAGCGCAGCTCTCGGTCGGTGACAGCTACCAGGTGACCAGCGCCGTCCCCGACGTCACCGCAGACCAGCTCGCGTCCGCCACGTCGGACGACCCCGCGGCGGTCGAAGAGGAGTTCACGCAGTTGCCCGAGAGCACGCCCGACCGGGTGACCCGCCGGACCGCGAACATCACCGCGAGCGCCTCGAACCGCTACGAGACCGCACGGATCGTCGAACAGTGGCTCGAGAGCAACAGGGAGTATTCCCTGGATGTCGACAGGCCCGACGGCAACGTTGCCGACGCCTTTCTCTTCGAGATGGAGCGGGGCTACTGCACCTACTACGCGACGACGATGGTCACGATGTTGCGCTCGCAGGGCATTCCGGCGCGGTTGACCGTCGGCTACACGCCCGGCGAACAGGTCGGCGAGGAGACCTACGTCGTCCGCGGGTACAACTCCCACGCCTGGGTGGAGGTGTACTTCCCCGAATACGGCTGGATCCCGTTCGATCCGACGCCGGCCGCGCCCCGCCAGACCGCCGAGCAGTCGCGTCTCGACCAGGCCCGACAGAACGACGCCACGAACGTGGACACCAGCCAGACAAACCGCACGACGCCGAACCCCGAAGACGACGTGGCCCAGCGGAACGACGAGGAGGCGTCGTCCGTAGAGCCCGACCCCGCGAACATCAACGGCACCGAAACACAGGACATCGTGGAGGCGATCCAGGGACGCCCCGGCGAGTACGAGGACGAGAACACCAGATCGCGACTCCCCCCGCAGGAACACCTCGCGCTCGGCGCCATCGTGCTGGTGGGTGCGGTTGCCGGCCTCCGGCAGAGCGGCGCCACCGGGCTGGCCTACCGGGCGGTCTGGCTCCGGCGCCTCCGGCGGAGTGATCCCCGAACCGACATCGAGGAGGCGTTCGACCGGTTGCTGTACCTGCTCGAACGGCGCCACCGGCCACGCCGCGAGGGCGAGACCGTCAGGCAGTATCTCGACGATATCGAGGCCGGCCCGCAGGCCCGGCGGCTGTCCCGACTCCGCGAGCGCGCCCACTACGGCGGCGAGGCCACCGAGGAGATGGCCGACGAGGCTATCGACCTCCTCGGCCGGGTCCGCGAGAAGTGATCGCCGTCCGGGGAGCAACCGACACGCGTATGAGCGCGACACCGAACATCCAGACATGAACGACGCTCTCGACGCCGAACTGTGTCGACGGACCTGGCAGTTACTCCAGCCCGGCGACGTCGACCTGGACGGGCTGGTCGTCCACACCGACTTCGGGGGCGACGCGGAGACGCGAATGCACCAGGCCACCCTCGAGATCGGTGACGTCATCGCCGGCCACGCTGGCCACGACTCCGGCGACACGTACGTCTACTCCGGGAACGACGACCCCGAGTTCGCCTCCAACCAGCACCAGGGACTGACGCTCGGGAACGACGACTTCGTCTGGGAGTGCCAGCAACTCCTCCGGGACGGAAGCTTCGACATCGTCTTTTACTTCGAGGCCGCGGCCGACACCCGGGCCATCCTGGAAGCGACCCGCGAGCGGGGATACGACGCCTCGGCGGTCAGCGGTGACGCGGACGGGCCCGAGAACGCGGCCATCGAGCCCCCGAACCGACGGGACGCTTAAGAGCCTGCACAGTCCAGAACAACCAGATGCTACCGTTGGTCCACGATTTCGCGGGCGAGACGGTGCTCGTGTTCGGCGGCGGGCCCGTCGGCGCCCGGAAGGCCCGCCGGTTCGCACGCGAGGCACGCGTGCTGGTCGTCAGCCCTGCTTTCGCGGACGCGGACTTCGGGGACGCCCGGCGCGTGCGCGCAGCACCCGATCCGGCGGCGGTTGGCGGCTGGCTCGACCGGGTGGCTCCCGTTCTCACCGTCGCGGCAACCGACGACAGACAATTAAACGAGGCCATCGAACAGGCAGCGCGAGAACGACACATGCTGGTCAACCGTGCCGACAAGTCGGGCGCCCGCGAGGCCGGAAGCGTCGTCGTTCCGGCGACAGTCAGGGACAATCCCGTCGTGGTCGCGGTCACCACTGGCGCGAGCAGTCCCGCGCTCAGCCGGTATCTCCGCGAGCAGATCGAACCTGTCGTCGAGAACGCCGGCGCGATGGCACGGCTCACCGAGCAACTCCGCGCGGAGCTCCGAGACCACCCCTCCGAGAACCGCCGTGAGGCGGTCCGGACAGTGGTGCGAAGCGACGATGTTTGGAAGGCTTTAGATAGCCCCGGGTCCAACGGTCGGAAGGTAGCAACCGACGTGATGCCTGACCTGACGGGTGATCCAACGTGACGGGTGGACGCGGCGTCATCACCGGGGTAAGCGTCTCACACGTCCGCGCCTCGGTCGACCAACTGGAGGCGGCCGACCCCGATAGCCAGCGCGCAGCGGTCCAGCGACTGCTCGACTCGCCCGGCGTCGAGGAGGCGTTCGTCCTCCAGACGTGCAACCGGGTCGAGGGATACGTCGTCGCCGGAGACTTCGCGACCGGCCGCGACGCGCTCGGCCTGCTGACGACGGACGTCGACGGCGCGGCTGTCGTCGAGATGGACCACGAACAGAGCCTCCGGCACCTGCTGCGTGTCGCCGCGGGACTGGAGTCGGTCGTCCTCGGCGAGGACCAGATTCTCGGGCAGGTCCGGGACGCCTACGAGGACGCCCGGAGCGTCGACGGGATCGGCCCCCTGCTCTCGGACGGCGTCACCAAGGCCATCCACGTCGGCGAGCGGGCGCGGACGGAAACCCCGATCAACGACGGGACGCTCTCGCTGGCCTCGGCCGCGGTCAGGCTCGCGACGGACGCCTACGACGGCGAGCCGTCGGCGGGGCTCGTGGTCGGCGCCGGCGAGATGGGGCGGCTGGCGGCCAAATCGCTCGCCGAAGCGGTCGACCGCCTGGACATCGCCAACCGGACGATCACGCACGCCGACCACGTCGCCGGCCTCGTCGAGGCGGACGTCCGGACGCGGACGCTCGGTACCGACTCGCTCGGGGACGCCCTCGGCCGCGCGGACGTCGTCGTCACCGCGACCGCCGGGTCCGGCCACGTCGTCGGGATCGATCGGCTGGCCGCGGCCGGCGAGACAGTCGTCGCCGACATCGCCCAGCCACGGGACGTCCCGGAGGCGGCCGACACGCTGCCGGGCGTGGCCGTGTACGACCTCGACGCCCTGGAGTCGGTGACCGACGAGACGCGCCGCCAGCGCGAGGCCGCCGCCGAGGAAGTCGAGGCCATCGTCGACGCCGAGTTCGACCGACTGCTCTCACAGTACAAGCGAAAGCGGGCCGACCAGGTCATCTCCGCGATGTACGAGAGCGCCGAGCGCGTGAAGGCCCGCCAGCTCGGGACGGCGCTTGGCAAGCTGGACCTCGACGAGGAAGAGGAAGCCATCGTCGAGTCGATGGCCGACGCCATCGTCTCCCAGTTGCTGGCGGCGCCGACCTCCAGTCTCCGGGACGCCGCCGAGGACGACGACTGGTCGACCATCCACACTGCACTCCAGCTGTTCGACCCGAACCTCGGCCCCGACGAGGCGACCCCACCGGAGTTCGTCACCGAGGTGCAACCCGAGGACATCCCCGCGGAGACGCGCGAGGAGATCCCCGCCGCCGTTCTCGAACAGATCGACGAGTAACCCCACAGGTTTTTCCACCGGGTGTGGCAAAAACCTCAACACGCACATGGCCCGTCGCAGCACGTACTCATCACAGGCCGTCAAGGAATACTGGCAGTACGTCTGGGACCGCGAGGACGCCTACCAACTGGCGGACGCGGCGGACCCGACCTACGTACTCGGGATGTTTCCCTACACATCCGGCACCCTGCACATGGGACACGTCCGCAACTACGCCATCACCGACGCGTACGCCCGCTACCGCCGGATGTGCGGCGACGACGTCCTCCACCCGATGGGGTGGGACGCGTTCGGGCTGCCGGCCGAGAACGCGGCCTACGAGCGCTACACCGACCCCGGATCCTGGACCGACGCGTGCATCGCCCAGATGCGCGAGGACATGGCCGACATGGGCTTTGGCTACGACTGGTCCCGCGAGATCACCACCTGCCGGCCCGAATACTACCGGTGGAACCAGTGGTTCTTCCGCGAATTCTACGAGGCGGGCCTGGTCGAGTACGAGGCCGCCGAGGTCAACTGGTGTCCGGACTGCGAGACGGTGCTGGCGGACGCGCAGGTCCAGCAGGCGGGCACCGAGGCCGAAGACGGGGAGACCGACGTCTGCTGGCGTTGCGAGACGCCCGTCGGGCGGCGCGAACTCGACCAGTGGTTTTTCACCATCACCGACTACGCGGAGGAACTGTACGAGGACCTCGAGGACCTCGACGGCTGGCCCGAGAGCGTCCGCGAGATCCAGCGCAACTGGATCGGCAAGCGCGAGGGGGCACGCGTCACCTTCGAGGTGGAGGGCCACGGTGACCTGGCGGTGTTCACGACGCGCCTGGACACCATCTGTGGCGCGACGTACCTGGCCGTCTCGCCGGGCCACGACCTCGCGGCCGACCTCGCGGCTGACGACGAGACCGTGGCACAGTACGTCCGCGCAGACAGGAGGCACGGCGACGACGGGATGTCCGGCGTCGAGACCGACGCGACCGCGGTCCACCCGGTGACGGGGGAGAAACTCCCGGTGTACGTCGCCGCCTACGTCCTCGAGGACGTCGGCACCGGCGCAGTCATGGGCGTGCCCGCACACAACGACCGCGACCACTCCTTTGCGATGGCACACGACCTGCCGGTCGCGCAGGTGGTCGAGCCGGTCGACGGCTCCGCTGACGGCCTGCCCGGCGAGCCCTACACCGACGAGGGGATGGTCACGAACAGCGGGGCCTACGACGGCCTCGCCTCCTCGGCCGCCCGCCAACGACTCCTCGAGGACCTCGACGCCGCCGAGGAGGCGGTCACCTACCGCCTGCGCGACTGGCTCATCTCCCGGCAACGCTACTGGGGGACGCCCATTCCAGTCGTCCACTGCGAGGAGTGTGGCCCGGTGCTCGTCCCCGAGGCGGAGTTGCCCGTCGAACTCCCGGAGTTCGTCCAGACGACCGGCAATCCCCTCGAAGGGATCGACTCGTTCGTCGAAACCGACTGTCCCGAGTGTGGCGCACCCGCGAGACGCGAGACCGACACGATGGACACGTTCGTCGACTCCTCGTGGTACTTCCTGCGGTATCTCTCGCCCGACCTGACGGCGGCGCCGTTCGACGCCGACCGGGCCGACGACTGGATGCCCGTCGACGTCTACGTCGGCGGCGAGGAACACGCTGTGCTCCACCTGCTGTACATCCGCTTTGTCACGCGGGCGCTGGCCGATCTGGGGATCGTCGACTTCGAGGAACCCGTCGAGCGCCTCCTCAACCAGGGGACGGTCCTCTACGACGGCGAGAAGATGTCCAAGACGAAAGGCAACGTCGTCAATCCCCACGAGTACGGCGCGGAGACGACACGGCTGTTCGTCCTCTCGGCGGCCCACCCCGCACGCGATTTCGAGTGGACCGCCCGCGAGATCAGCAGTTCCTACGACCTCCAGCAGACACTCTACGGAATGGTCGAGGCGTTCGTCGAGCGCGCCGTCGTCAGAGACGACCGCGGGCCTCACGACGAGTACGTCGCCCGCGAGATCGACCGGACGATCGCGGCCGCCACCGCCGACTACGAGCGCTTTCGTTTCCACCAGGTCGTCGCGGAGATCCGCACCCTCGCGGGCCTGCTCGGCCAGTACCGCGAGTACGAGACCCCCAACGAGGCGGTCTACCGCCGCGGGCTGGGCGTCCTGACGCGGCTGGTCGCGCCCCTGACGCCGTACCTCGGCGAAGAGATGTGGAACCTCCTCAGGGGCGATGGCGTCGTGGCCGGGGCAGACTGGCCCGAACCCGACGGCGACGTCGGCGAGTACGACATCGAGCGCCGGCTGGTCCGGACCCTCCGCGAGGACGTCCGCGACATCTTCGACGTGGCCGGGATCGAGGACGCCGAGGAGATCGAGATCACGGTCGCGCCCGCCTGGAAGTACCGCGCCCACGAGATCGCACGCTCGGCCGAGGCGGGTGCCCCACTCGTGGGCGAGATACTCGACGACGAGGAGGTCCCCGCGGGGGACGCCGCACAGTCCTACGCCGAGGAGTTGCTGGAGCAACGCCAGGAACTGGAGCGGATGCTCGGTCCCGAGGCCGAGTACGAACTGCTCGATCGGGCCTCGTGGCTGTTGCGCGACGAGTTCGACGCCGACGTGACGGTCCGCCAGGTGGACGGGGACGGCGAGGCGGCCGGAAAGGCCCGACCCGGAAAACCGGCCGTGCACATCCGGTAACCGGGAGCAGCCGCTTTTTTATGCCAGTCGCACGTAACGAGTGAAACATGACCGACACACCGGAGGTCGGCGAGCTCACGCCGCCGGACAGGACGCTGATGGGACCCGGGCCGAGCAACGTCCACGCGCGGGTGCGCCGGGCGGGGTCGGCACCGCTGGTCGGCTATCTCGACGACTACTACGTCGAGGTGATGGACGACCTGCAGGAGCTGTTGCGGTACGTTTTCCGGACGGACAACGAGCACACGTTCGTCGTCAGCGGGACCGGCTCTGCGGCGATGGAGACGGCGCTGGCGAACCTCCTGGAACCCGGCGAGACGGTTCTGGTGCCGTCGAACGGCTACTTCGGACAGCGGATGGGCCACGTGGCCGAGCGCGCCGGCGCGGACGTGGTGACAGTCGACGCACCGTGGGGGCAGCCGCTGGATCCCGACGACGTCAGGGACGCCTTCGACCGCCACCAGCCGACCGTCTTCGGGTTCGTCCACGGCGAGACGTCCACGGGCGTCCGCCAGCCCGACGTGCCCGAACTGACCACGATTGCCCACGCCCACGACGCGTACGTCGTGGCCGACACGGTGCCGGTGCTGGGCGGCCTGGAGTTTCTGACCGACGAGTGGGACCTCGACGTCGTCTACACCGGCTCACAGAAGTGCCTCTCGGCGCCGCCGGGCGTCGCGCCCATCACGTTCAACGATCGCGCCGTCGAGAAGGTCCACGCCCGCGAGACGCCGGTCCGGTCGTGGTACCTGGACCTGGCCGGCGTCTGGGAGTACTGGGGCGAGGAACGGAACTACCACCACACCGGTCCGGTCTCGACGAACTACGCGCTCCGCGAGGCCTGCCGGCTCGTGGCCGAGGCGGGCGTCGAGAACGTCTGGGACCGCCACCGCCGGGTCGCCGGGGCGATCAAGGCCGGCGTCGAGGCGATGGGAACGCCGCTGCACGTCGCCGACGACCACTGGATGCCGACGCTCAATCCCGTGGAAGTGCCCGCGGGTGTCGACGACGGGCGTGTCATCGACCGCATGATGGACGAACACGGCATCGAAATCGTCGGCGGTCTGGGCGCGCTGGCCGGCGACATCTTCCGCGTCGGGTGTATGGGCCACTCCGCGCGGCCGGCCAACGCCCTCCAGGTCGTCTCGGCGCTCGGGACGATCCTGGACGACGAGGGCGCAGATGTCGACCCCGACGCGGGCGTGACCGCCGTGCGACGGGCCCTCTCGGAGTGAGGCGAAAACGATCGCGCGACACGGGACAGTGACCGACTCGGACGCTCCACCCGCCGGTTCAGACGACCCCCACACTGACGAGGCGAGCGCGGTCGGTGCCTACTACACTGGCGAGGACGTCTCGGCGTTCGTGGCTCGCCGGGGGCTCTGGGAGGCGCTCCGGGCACGGCTCGGCGGTCTCTACCTCGATTTCCACGCCGACCGGGTCCGGACCTGGAGCGACGACCTGCTCGCCGAGGGGCCGCCACGGGACCGCGTCCGGGAGCTGTTCGAGTCGTTCTACACGGCCCGGTTCGCGACACCGGCGGGCACGCCCTCGGAGGACTGGGACGCCGTCGAGTCTGTCCTCGCGGCCACCGTCGCCGTCACGGCCGACTGGGAGACCGACCGCGTCTGTGGGTCCCGTGAGATGGCCATCGTCGAGGACACACTCAGGTGATCCCGGGCGGCCGACCACTTCCGCCCCACTCTCCAAACCCACAAGAGTGTCGCGTCCCCAGGGCCGGATGAGGCTGTGATGACGGGAGGACGCGAGTTACTCGCCGGGCGCGACGTACCGTTCGATCCCGCGGCGGTCGACATCGACGACGCCGACGTGCTCGACCTGCTGGAACCCGTGGTACGCGAGTGGTGGGTCGAGGAGTTCGGCGCGTTCGTCCCCGACAACGGCGGCTTCTTCACGCCCCCACAGAAGGAAGCCATCCCGCTCATCCACGAGCGCGAGAACGTACTTGTCTGTGCTCCGACAGGATCGGGGAAGACGCTAGCGTCATTTACGGGTATCATAAACGAACTGTTCCGCCGGGACCGCGCGGCGGGGCTGGAAAACAGCGTCTACTGCCTGTACGTCTCGCCGCTGAAGTCCCTGGCAAACGACATCCACCGGAACCTGGAGGTTCCACTCGCGGGAATCACCGACAGGCTCGACGACCGCGGCGAGGACGTCGAACTCAGACACGCCATCCGCCACGGCGACACGGCCGACAGCGAGCGCCAGGCCATGCTGGAGGAGACGCCCCACATCCTCAACACCACGCCCGAGACGCTGGCGATCCTGCTCAACTCGCCGAAGTTCAAGAAGAAACTGGAGACTGTCGAGTACGTCATCGTCGACGAGATCCACAGCCTGGCGGAGAACAAGCGCGGCACCCACCTCTCGGTTTCGCTGGAGCGCCTGGAGGCGATGGCCGAGGAGTCGCCGACCCGCGTCGGCTGTTCGGCGACCGTCGAACCCCTGGAGGGGATGGCGGAGTTTCTCGTCGGCCGGGCAGAGCCCGGCGGCCCGCCCCGCGGATACGAACTCGTCGACGCGCGGTTCGTCCGGGAGTTCGACATCGAACTCACGTGCCCGACCGACGACCTCGTCCACACGCCCGCCGAGACGGTCAACGACCGCTTCTACGCCCAGCTACACGACCTGATCCGGGACCACACCAACACCCTCGTGTTCACGAACACGCGCTCGGGCGCCGAGCGGGTCCTGCACAACCTCCGCGAGCGGTTCGGGTACGACGAGGACGACTCCGGCTGTCACCACGGCAGCCTCTCGAAGTCCCGGCGCCAGTCCGTCGAGGAGGACCTGAAAGCCGGTGACGTCGACGTGGTGACCACCTCGACCTCGCTGGAACTGGGCATCGACATGCCCCACATCGACCTGGTGGTCCAGGTCGGGTCGCCGAAGTCGGTGGCGGCGCTGCTCCAGCGCGTCGGGCGGGCGGGCCACCAGCTGGGCGAGACGGTCACCGGACGGGTCATCGCGCTGGACCGGGACGAACTCGTCGAGTGTGCGGTCATGCTCGAGAAGGCCGCGGAGGGCTTCGTCGACCGCGTGTTCGTCCCCGAGAACGCACAGGACGTCGCGACCCAGCACGTCTACGGCATGGCCATCAACGGCCCCCGGCCCGAGCGGGAGATCCGGGAGATACTCCGGCGCGCCTACCCCTACCGGGCCTACGGCGAGGACGACTTCGAGCAACTGTTCCGGTATCTGACCGCCGACTACGAGGGTCTCGAGGAGAAAAACGTCTACGCGAAGATCTGGCGGGACACCAACGACCCGCCCGACGGCGAGCACCACTACGAGGAGTTCCCGGTCGGTGCGCCCCTGATCGGCAAGCGCGGCCGGCTCGCCCGGGTCATCTACATGACCAACATCGGCACCATCCCGGATTCGTTCACGTGTGACGTCGTCACCCGGAACGGCGACGAGTGGGCCGGGCAACTCGACGAGGCGTACCTGGACACACTGGAGACTGGCGACGTGTTCGTGCTGGGCGGAGACCGCTTCGAGTTCCGCTACCGCCGGGGGTCGAAAGTCTACGTCGACCGGACGAGCGCAAGACCCACGGTGCCGTCGTGGTTCTCCGAGCGCCTCCCGCTCTCGTACGACCTCGGCCGGGAGATACTGGCCTTCCAGCGGGAACTGCTCGAGCGCCTGACCGACGGGGGCAAGACCGAACTCCGGGTATGGCTCCGGGACTTCCCCGTCGACGAGAACAGCGTCCGGGCCATCGTGCGGACCTTCGACGAACAGGTCCGGTACGCGGGTCCCGACAGCGTCTCGACGGACCGCCGGCTCGTCATCGAGGAGGAACTCGACCGCGGGGCCTACGAACGCCACTACTACGTCCACTCGAACTACGGCCGGCAGTTCAACGACGGCTTCTCGCGACTGCTCGCCTACCGCTGTGCCCGGGAGGCAAACGCGAACGTCACCGTCGCGGTCGCCGACCACGGGTTCACGCTCTCGCTGCCGCTGAACCGGAAGGTCGACCTCGCGGGGATCGTCAGGGACATCGATCCGGCAGACGCGCGCGGAGATCTGCGGGCGAGCCTCGACGGCACGGACATCCTGGACCGGTACTTCCGGATCAACGCCACGCGCTCGCTGATGATCCTGAAGCGGTACAAGGGCCACGAGAAGTCGGCGAGCCAGCAACAGGTCAACAGCGACATGCTGCTGGGGTTTGCCCGCGACCTCGAAGAGTTCGCCGTCATCGAGGAGACCTACCGGGAGATCCTGGAGGACAAACTCGACGTCGCCGGCGTCGAGACAGTCCTCGGCGAGATCGAGCGCGGGGACGTCGACGTCGTCACCAAACGCGTCGACTCGCCGACTCCGCGGGCGTTCGGGCTGGCGACGCTGATGGCGAGCGACGTGGTTCTCGCAGAGGACGAATCCGCCGTCCTCGAGGAGTTCCACCGCCGCGTCGTGGCCGAAATCGACGGGGACGACGGATCGTCGACCGGCGGGACGGCCGTGACCGACTGACCGGACTCTACTCGGAGCGGGCCCTGCGTGCCTCCTCGATGGCGGGGATGACGACCCAGAAGGTCAGCGCCCCGAGGATGGCAAACCAGAAAAGCGCGTCCTTGAGCAGGATCAACAGCTGTTCGTAGGTCCCGAGCGTCGCAGGATCGGGGTTCGGTGCGATCAGTTGCGTGTCCTCGAACCCCGGGGTGTTGTACGTGGCGGCGATGATGAGCCACCCGAGTCCGGCGGTGACCAGGATGCCCAGCCCTTTTGCGAACTCGTCAGCCATTGTTCGAGGGTTCGTCGGACTCGTCTTTAGGCTTTCCCATTCCCTCGGCACGGAACCGCGTCGAGAACGCGTAGATCGTCGCCCCGCCGACGATGCCGGCGACCCCGACGATCGCCAGCAGGGGGTCGATCTCGGAGACGTCAGCAGTCGCCCTGTCGGTCGCGGCGTCGATCAGGACGAACCCGCCGAGGACGAACACGATCGCAAACAGCGTCGAGAAGACAGTCACCGTCTTGTACAGGCGCAGGGGCACGACCACGTCGCGGGAGCGTCCCTCCCCGCTCTCTGTCGACGCCGACGCCGACGCGGGAGGATCGCTGCTGTCGTCCGCGGTGTCGACCGGTTCGTGGGAATCGTCACCGGCGGACGACCCCGACGCACCCATCTATTTGGGCGGCCGGAGACGGTAGTACCGGCGGTTCAGGTCGAACATGTAGCCTTCACGCATCGCCCGCAACACGGAGTAGGCGACGATTCCGCAGACGACCGGCGCCAGGAACGTCAGGTCGAACAGGAGATGGGAGTCGATGGGCACCAGGTTCTTGACCGACAGCACCGCGATTGTGAACGCGAAGACGACACCCATGACGCCGACGCCGGCCCAGAAGGGCTGTTCGACCGGCCGCCGGGCGCTGCCCTTGTTGAGGAAGGGCACGACGGCGATGGCACCCACAACGACGAGGTTCGCGACGACGCCGTAGGTCCGGTCAGCCATCAGCTGCTGGCCCCCGAGCAGGCTGAGGTCGGGGTTGAGCGGGCCCAGTTTCAACAGCCCGAACGACCAGTAGAGGTACCAGTCGGGCAGGATGACCGCGGGTGTCGAGCCGGAGTTGGCCGGCCCCGGGAGGTGTGGCGGGACCGTCGCCGCCAGGAGGAGGATCATCCCGACGAAGAAGCTCGTCAGCGCGAGGTTCCTGATGATCTCGTGGGGCCAGGCCGGGAACGCGAGCACGTCGCGCTCGACGTAACTGGACTGCTGGCGCAGCTCCTGGTCCTCGCGGCGGGCCCGCTCGAAGTACTCGTAGGTCAGCCGGGGCAGCCCCTGGGCGCGTTGCTTGCGCTCGCTCCAGGCCGGGGTTTCGTCGTCCGGCGGCACGATGCCAGTCCCGTCGGCCGCGACGTCCTCGCCGCCGTCGGCGGCGACCTCGCCGTCACTGTCCGGGTTCTCCGACTCGCTTTGGGTGGTGTCTCCTGTCATTGTCAGTGGGGTTCCGCGATGCCCTGCATCCAGACGATACCGATGTGGACCGCGATGAGCGTCGTCACCACGAACGGTAACAGGAACACGTGCAGAATGTACATTCTCATCAGTGTCGCCTGTCCGGGCGTGAACCCGCCAAAGAGCAGCTGGGCGACGTACTCACCGATCAACGGTATCGAGAGGCTCATCTCGACGCCGATCTGGCCCGCCCAGAAGGACAGCTGGCTCCAGGGCAGCAGGTACCCCGAGTATCCGAAGACCATCGTCAGCGAGATGAGCACGATGCCGATGATCCAGTTGAGCTCGCGGGGTTCCTTGTACGCCCCGGTGAAGTAGACCCGGAGCATGTGCAGGAAGACGGCAGCGACCATGATCTGGGCCGACCAGCGGTGGAGACTCCGCAGGAAGAGGCCGAGGTTGAGGTCGCCCATGATAAAGAGGAGCGACTCGTATGCGACCGACGGGGTGCCGTCGGCGGCACCCGCGGCCGGCGCGTAGTAGAACCCGAGCAGCGCGCCGCTGATCGCGGCGACGATGTACGCAATCGTCGAGAAGGACCCGAGCGCGTACAGCGGGTACCAGTACCAGAACTTGTTGTCGAGGTTGTACTGCTCGGTGTGACTCTTGGGCATCTGCATGTTGACCTTGTAGTAGAGGTCCTCGAGCAGTTCCAGGTAGTCGACGACGCGCAACCGCCTGTCGAACCAGATCAGTACCGACAGGTACATCGACTCGAGTGTGGTCAGATCGCGCTGTTCGAGCCAGGCGTCGTGGTCGTGGTCGTCCTTGCGTTCGATGCTCATTGTTACTTAGGCCGGGGGAGTGCGACGAACTGTCCTTTCACGGGGCTGAACGGGTCGTAGATCGACTGGTGACACTGGCAGTACACCTTGTCTCCCGCGCCGCCGAAGTCGCTGGTCCGGTAGCCGGGCACACAACAGAAGTGCGAACACTTGTCCATCCAGGCGATAAAAGATTCCTGTGTCGCGGCGTCGACGAAACTCAACACGTCGTCCGGAATGGTGCTGTACTTGCCCTCGCCGTTCGCCAGTTTCGGGACCTCTGGACTGCGGACGACCTGTATCGGCATCGGCCGGCCGTCGGGAGTCGTCCGCCAGTCGGCCATGCCCGGTTTGCCGTCGCCGGGGCTGCCGAAGTCGTTGGTCCACTCCTCGTAGTCCGAGAAGTCGTCGACCCGGAGGGGCCGTCCACCCTCCAGTTCCGTGAGCCAGTCGTAGGTCTCCGGCTTGACCAGGAACTCTGTGTTGGCCTCGGCGCCCGGCTGGGTGCCGGTGTACTGCTGGACGCCACAGTACTGGAACCACGCCGAGGAGTAGGTGACGCCGCCGACGTCCTCCTCGGCGACGGTCACCGTCTGGCCGCCGCGTTCGACCTCCTGGACTTCGGGCCACTTGCCCTGCAGGACGCCGTCGTCGGTGATCTCGACGGGGACGATGGGCATTCCGCGCGGCGCCGGGCCGTCGACGAGTTCGATGCCGACGAACTCCGTCGTGCCGCCGCCGGCCCCGGGGGCCGAGGTGGCGGTGTTGATACTCGCTGCGGTGCCGGCCGCGACAGTCGCGAGCGCTGCACTCCCGACGACACCTTTTACGAACCGCCGTCGCCCGGTCTGCTCCGGGTACTTGTCTTCGTCGAGTGGCATTGTTATCGTTTGTAGTACGGGTAGACCGCGCGTTTGAAGTTGTCCACGAGGCCGTCCGAGAGTTCCTCCCCGTCGACGTCCTCCTCGCGGATGTAGAGGTCCTCCCACTTCCGGCGGCGTTTCTTGACGATCATCACGTCCGGGAGGAACTCCTTGCGGTACAACACGAGTATGAACGCGAGGTTGATGAACATCGCCGCGAGCAGGCTGCCCAGGAACGTGTTGCCGGCGGCACCGAACTGCCGCGGGAAGCCCCAGCCGCTGAGGAGGCCGAAGACGAACAGCGCGACCAGGGTAACCTCGAGCAGCGTCAGGAGAACGATCGCGACCGCCGCTGGCGTGCTCTCGCGGGCCGGTTCGTACCTGTGGATGTCGCCGTAGGTGCTACCTTCTGATGGCATCAGTTGTTTCCTCCCTTGGTGTGTGCGGATTCGCCGTACTTCAAGACGAAAAACGAGAACACGAGGGAGGTCGATATCGCGAGAATGACCGACACGCCCACGAAGTGTTCGTGGATGTCCGCACCCATGTGTGCCGGGTCCAGCGGCGTCGACCCGCCGGACGCTTTCGCGGGGAAGTCCTCGCCGACGACGATCGACCCCTTCATGCCGACGCTCTTGTGGGGCTGACAGAAGTAGTTGAACACGCCGTCCTCCTCGAAGGTGTGTTCGAACGTGAACCCCCCCTCGCCAGTGAGGTCGCTCTCGAAGGTACCGTCCTCGCTGACGGCGTTGTGCGAGCCACCCTCGCCGGTCCACTCCCACACGACCGTCGCGCCGTTGTCGACGTGGACGGCTGCTGGGCCGAACGCGAGGTTTCCGCCGTTCCCCTCGGCACCGACCTCCACTACCACTTCGTCCTGACCACGGGCGTCGGTGACCGACCCGTCGAAGTTACCGACGTCGTCGAGGTAGCCCCCGAAGTCCGGCTCGCCACCGCCGCCCTCGCCGCCACCGCCCTCTTCGGTGGCGACGGCGCTGCCCGTGGCAACGCTCGCGGCGGCTGTTCCGCCGGCTGCGCCACCGGCCGTTCGGAGGAACTCCCGCCTGTTCATGTGTGTTGGAGACTGAGGCCTGGTTTTGTATAAACCCACCGAATACGGCGGCGTGACGCGCTCGCCCTACGGTCGGTCGGACCCGCTGGCGTCGGACGAACGGTCCGTGCTCTCCGCGGGGTTTTCCGCGG
>CAYYHG010000007.1:38436-39994 GCA_964471665.1 uncultured Halobacteriales archaeon
TCCGCGGGGTTTTCCGCGGCTCCTCGCGGTTCGCTGTCCTGGGGAAAATCCGCTGGCAGCCCTTCGACCTCTTCGAGGAAGTCGGGTCGCTCGCCGTCTTCCAGTCCGATCGCGCGCAGACGGTCGCGGAACTCCTCGGCGCGAAACCGGTCCGACAGCCGGGCGTTGGCCACCACGGTGAACAGGAACACCCCGACGAGGAGAAAGCCGAGTCCCACGAGGACGACCAGCGCCAGGTTCAGGCCCTGGGTGTTCGTCCCCGGCTGGGAGAGAACGCCCGTGAGATACAGCACCCACGCACCCAGCAACACCAGTCCGGCGAGAATGTGGACGCCGGCGACGATCTGCAGGACTGTGTTGCCCAGTTCGCTACTGCTGTCGTCGGGAATCTCCTGGGGACTGGGCAGGAGCTCCCCGTCGGGCTTCTCGGGGACGTCGTAGGAGTCCATCGAACACAGCGCGACGGTGGGTTTGACGTCCCGCAGGACCGTCCCGCGTCCCTCGACGCTGCCGTCCGGGTACACCGCGGCGTACCCCGAATCCGAGTAGGCGACCAGCAGGTCGTCGAACCGCTCGACGCGGGCGAAGACGTCCCGCTGGAGCACCTGGTTTTTCAGGTCGGCCTCCACCCGGTCGAGCAACTCCGTGCCCGTGATCCACGTGTCGGGATCGAACGCCACCTCCCACTCCTCGGGACTCATCTCTGCCATCGCCCCGGGGCCGAAGTTCTCGAAGTCGTACTCCCGTTCGACCTGCTCGCGGAGCGCCTCGATGTCCTCGGAGTCGGACCCGCCCGTGGCTGGCGCGCGCGTTTCGTCCGAGGTTTCGCCCATTACTGGGACTTAGGACCGGGCCTTGGTTAGCGTGACGGTTTCAGCGGCGAGACGCTGACGCCACAGCCGTTATGCCGGTCCGGGTCCCACTGGGCGACGTGCCGACGGTCACGCTCACCTACGAGGAGGGAACGATCCGCGTCGAGAGCGAGGCCGCCCTCGAGTCGCTCGCCCTCCCGGGCGTCGAGTACGACCCGCGCTCGCTGGTCGGCCGCGCGCCGGCCTACCGGTACGCCGACCTGCGGGACGCGCTGGCCGGGGCCGGGGGTGTGGACCTGGGCGTCGAGGACCGCGTGTTCGACCTGCAGACGCTGTCGCTGTCCTCGACGTACCGGCTCCGGCGCTACCAGCAGGACGCGCTGGACGCCTGGCGGGCCGGCGAGGGTAACGCGGGGTCGGGACCGCGCGAACGGGGCGTTCTCGAACTCCCGACAGGGAGTGGCAAGACAGTCATCGGGATCGCGGCCATGGAGGCGCTGGGGACACCGACGCTGGTGGTCGTCCCGACGCTCGACCTGCTCGACCAGTGGCAAAGCGAACTCGAACGGGAGTTCGACGTTCCAGTCGGGCAACTGGGTGGCGGCGAACAGCGCGTCGAGGCCCTCACGGTGTCGACGTACGACTCGGCGTACTTGCGTGCCGAGGACATCGGCGACTGTTTCGGGCTGGTCGTCTTCGACGAGGTCCACCACCTCGGCGGCGAGGGCTACCGCGACATCGCGCGC
>CAYYHG010000008.1:0-38837 GCA_964471665.1 uncultured Halobacteriales archaeon
TCGAACACGTTCCGGAGCGGGAACTGCGTGTAACTGTCGGCCAGAGAGACGTCGGTGAAGACGTTCTCGTCGCCGACAGGGTCGGCCCGCACCATCTTCGTCCGGCCGAGGTTCTCCGCGTCGATCATGAACGGCGAGTGGGTCGTGTAGACGAGCGGATGTTCGGCTGCCAGTTCGGACTTGAGAAAGTCGAGAAAGTCCTGTTTGGCCCGGGCGTGCAGGTTGAGACCGGGTTCGTCGAGCAACAGCACGACGTCCTCCGCCCGTCGCTGGAGTGCGGAGAGCTGGCAGAACGTCGAGAAAAACCGGCGGAATCCCTTCGATCGCTGTTCGAACTCGACCGTGACGTCGCGAGCACGGTTCTCGACGCGGACGTCGAGCAGCCGTTCGTCACCCTCACCCGTCGTCTGGATGCGGATCCGGATATCGCCGCTCTGTCCCCAGTAGTCCATCGCCTCCTCGCTGACCGTCGCAGAAGCCGTCTCGAGTTCCGTCGTCCGCTGGCGCCAGTCCCCGGCGTCCTGCAGGTCCTCCAGATCCAGTCCCGCGACTGCGAGCAGCGACAGAAACACGCGGTCGCCGGGCGTCAACTCGCCGAACTCCCGCCGTTCGACGAGGTCCACGACGTTGATCCGTCCGTTCAGGACCGAGTACTCGCCGATGTACTGGAACTCCGGGAGCCGTTCGCCCAGCGTCTCCCCGACGTCGTTCGCGACGACCGTCTCCGGGTCTGCGCCGAGGTGAGAGGCCAGGTCCGCGTACAGCCCGTCCCGGTCGTCCGCGTCGGAACCGGACAGCGCCGACAGCGCGTCGACCTCCGCCAACCGGGATTCGAGGCTCTCGGGCAGGTCGTACTCCTCCCGGAGGTGGTCGAGACAGGTGCCGTTCTCGAAGTCGAGGTCCCAGTGCAGGTCGTTTCCGTAGTCCCGGCTGACCGTCACAGACCGTCCGGCCAGAACATCGCCGTGGGCGTCCTCGACAGCCTCGATGTCCGCAGGGTCCAGGTCGAACCGTGCGCTCGCGACGACGTCGGGGTCGTCGTCGTGTCGGTCGCTGTACGCCGACCACTCCCCGCGGGGGTAGTCGTCGTACGGGGTGTACCCGTCGTCTCCGTAGGCTGGATTGAGTGTCCGGACCGCCTGCATGAATGCAGTCTTGCCAGATTCGTTTCGCCCGACGAGACAGACCAGGTCGTCGATTGACACCCACCCAGAGTCCTCGATACACCGGTAATTCTGCACGCGGAGTGCGTCGAGTTGCATCGGCTCTCCGTACGAACCCAACCGTATAAAATGTGTACCGTAATCATGTGGGGCACGGTCCACGCCCAACCGAGAGAGGACTGCTGGCCCGGCCGCCACCCCGACGACCGGCGAGTGCCGTTTCCCAAATACGCCGCCCAGTATATTGGTAGTACAAAATTTTGACCCCCAACAATTTGGCTATACAAATATACCCGTGGAGAGACTACGTGGGTACACATGACGAGCAGTGATCTCGAGCGGAGTCTCGGTCTCTACCCGACACTGATGATCAGTATCGGTGCAATGATTGGGAGTGGAATCTTCGTCCTCCCGGCCATCGGATTCGTCGAGGCAGGGCCGAGTGTCGTGATCGCGTACCTCCTGGCTGCGCTCGTGGTTCTCCCAGCGGCCCTGTCGAAGGCCGAACTCGGGACTGCAATGCCGGAATCGGGTGGGGATTACCTCTACATCGAACGTGCGCTGGGGCCCCTGGCGGGGACGATTGCCGGCATCGGGGCGTGGTTCTCACTCACGTTCAAGAGTGCCTTCGCGCTGGTCGGTCTCGGAGCGTATTTGCTGTTGCTCGTCCCCCTCGGAGCGACACAGATAACGCTGGTCGGCCTCGGTCTCGCCGTGCTGATCGTCGCGCTCAACATCTCCGGGACAGAACTCACGGGCGAAGCACAGGCCGTCGTCGTCACCGTGGTACTGGTCGGCCTGTTCGCGTACGTGGGGAACACGGCGTGGATCGCCGGCACGGGCGCCGGGGCTGCCGACGCGTCTCGGCTATCCGGACTCACCGAGTCCGAGCCGGGGACTGTCCTGACAGCCGCCGCACTCGTGTTCGTCTCGTACGCTGGCGTGACCAAGATTGCGAGCGTGGCAGAGGAGGTCAAGAACCCGGACAAGAATCTCCCGCGGGGAATTCTGGGCTCGCTCGGTATCATGGCCGTCGTCTACCTCGGAGTGATCGGCTCGATCGTGGTGCTCAACGCTCCAGCAGTACTGGCGGAGGGTGGCGCTCACGGGGCGTCGCTGACCCCGATGGCCGACGGCGCCGACGCCTTGTTCGGTGGGTACGGAGTCGGCGTCGTGTCGGTACTCGCCGTGATTGCACTGATGAGTATGGCAAACGCCGGAGTCCTGTCTTCGTCCCGGTTCCCGCTCGCGATGAGCCGCGACAACCTGTTGCCTGACTCGTTACAGGTGATCGATCGTCGATTCAAGACGCCCCGCAACTCCATCCTGTTGACCGGTGGCGTGTTGGTCCTGTTGATCGCGTTCGTGCCGGTCATCACGCTGGCGGAGATGGCGAGTGCGTTCATCATATTCGTCCTGTCGATAATCAATCTCGCGCTGATTGCGTTCCGGGAAGCGGATATCGACACGTACGACCCGGCGTTCCGGTCGCCGGGATACCCGGTCGTTCAGATCGTCGGGACAATCGCCGGCTTCGGAATGATCGTGCGGTTGGGCCTGCTGCCGATTCTCGGCGCGACCGGGCTCGTCGTCGGCGGCGCAGTCATCTACCTCCTCTACGGTCGTCAGCGGACCGACACCACCAGTGCCCTCGGCACCATCCTCGAGCGGCGTCGCGAGAACACACAGGATGTCGTCCCCGTAGAAAGCGACTGATCGTCACGGCTGTATGCTGGTCGGCGGAACGGTTCGTAGAGTTGCCCTCGGCACGTCCCGGGAATATCTATCGGGGCTTCCGTCACCCAGTGTGACTCTTTGCCGGGCCGATCGACTGTGTTCGCCGGGTCGAACTCGCGCCGCTCGTCGTCGGTGACCGCACTCTAAAAAAAGAGAGTCCCAATATTCTGTTATTTCAAAATACAACACCCATACAGTTTGGCAATACAAACAAATTGGTAGGGGCGCTCCTGCTCTGTAGGAAACATGCCAGGCGGAAATCTCGAACGTAGTCTCGGTCTCTATCCGACGATGATGATCAGTATGGGAGCGATGATCGGGAGTGGTATCTTCGTGCTGCCGGCGCTCGGCTTCAAGAAGGCCGGGCCAGCAGTGGTACTCGCGTACGTACTGGCGGCGATCGTCGTTCTCCCGGCGGCGCTCTCGAAAGCGGAGATGGCGACCGCGATGCCCGAGTCGGGCGGCACCTACCTCTACATCGACCGGGCACTCGGCCCGATGATGGGGACGGTCGCGGGCATCGGAGCGTGGTTCTCGCTCGTGTTCAAAAGCTCGTTCGCCCTGGTGGGTCTCGGGGCCTACCTGTTGCTCTTTGCCCCCGTCGCACAGGAGGCCGTCAAGTTCGTCGCGCTCGGTCTCGGAGTGTTGATCGTCGTTCTCAACATCTTGGGGACGAAACTCAGCGGCAGGATTCAGGCGATCATCGTCTCGCTGGTGCTGGTCGGGCTGCTCGGGTACACGCTCAACGCGGGCGTCGTTGTCGACACCAGCCGGTTTACGCCCGTCACGACTCACGGTGGCAGCGGGATCATCACTGCGGCCGCGTTCGTGTTCGTCTCCTACGCCGGCGTGACAAAGATCGCAAGTATCGCAGAGGAGGTCAAGAACCCGGGCAAGAACCTGCCCCGGGCGATGATCGGTTCGATGTCGATCATGGCCCTGATCTACATCGCGGTCGTGGGCGCCATTGTCGGACTCAGCGATCCAAAGATCCTCAAGAGCGGCGGCCCGGGCGGGACGGCGTCGCTGACGCCGATGGCCGACGGCGCGTCGCTCCTGTTCGGGGGATTCGGTGTTCTCATCATCTCGGTGATCGCGGTCGTCGCGCTCACCAGCATGGCCAACGCGGGCGTGCTCTCCTCCTCCCGGTTCCCGCTCGCCATGGGTCGCGACGACCTCCTTCCCCCGCAGCTCAGGACGGTCGACGAGCGGCTCAAGACGCCGCGCAACTCGATCCTGCTGACCGGCGGGCTGTTGCTCACACTGATCGCGTTCGTTCCCGTGATCGAACTGGCGAAGCTCGCGAGCGCGTTCAAGATTCTCGTGTTCTCGATCATCAACGTCGCCCTCATCGCCTTCCGGGAGGCCGACATGCCCGCCTACCAGCCGGAGTTCACCTCGCCCGGCTACCCCTACGTCCAGGTGTTCGGCGTCCTCGCCGGGTTTGTGCTGCTCACACAGATGGGAACGCTGCCGATCCTCGGTGCCGTCGGCATCACCGTCGGCGGACTGGCGACCTACTTCGTCTACGGCCGCAAACGGACCGACAGAACGGGTGCCATCGGCACGATCCTCGACCGGCGCCGCGGGGACCGGAGCGACGTCGCTCGCGCAGAAACTGACTGATCTGTTTTCGCCTCCGGACCGTCAGGAGTCGACGTCCCGCACGCGAGGTTCGTAGTCCCGGCGGACCACGATCACCGGATCGCCGGTCTCCTTCGCGATCCGGTCGGGCAGGCTCCCGAAAATCCGGTCGCCGAGCCGGGATTCGGCCTCGTACATGACGACGGCGTCGTACTCGGAGGCGGCCCGGATGATCTCGGTGTCGTGCTCCGTCCCTTCGACCAGGAGCGTGTCGACCAGGTCCGGATCGAACCCCTCCTCGATCATCCCGCCTTGGGTCCGATCGACGATCTCTCGGCCCCGGTCGCGTGCCTCGTCGCCCTCGACGACGTGAAACAGCGTTATCTCCCGCGTGGAGTCCTCACAGAGGACGTCGACGAAGTCTGGCAGTCGGGTGAACTCGGCGACGTCCGGGACCGGGACGAGAATCCGCTCGACACCCTCGGTCGGGGCCGGGTTGAGTTCCGCGGCGCAGTCTTCTTCTTTCATCACGGTGTCGATTGCACTGGCCCGGGCTTTCCCGAACACCAACCGCGTGCTGACCGACGCGCCGGCCTCGGCGAACTGTTCTGCCAGTTCGTCGAGTGTCGCCTGTGCCCCGGACTCGAACTCCTCTCTGGCCATCTTCGCTGGCGTCTGTTCGGGAACCCCGTAGTGGCCCATGAGCACGACGTCGAGCGAAGACAGATCCTCCACGAGCACCGGCGACAGCGGCTCGGGATCTGGCAGTTCGAACGGGACAAGCACTGTGTCTACCATGTGGGCCGGTACGTTTCGACCGGTCAAAAACAGTACGGGTCGGACAGCTCACACTGTCGGCTCCAGGGGGGCCGATATTCTTCACTGATTTATACCTGGCAACGTAGTGTCTGGTATGGAAGACAGACTCGTGCGGGAACTGCTGGCCGACCACTCGCGCAATCCGCGAAACTACGGGGAACTCACAGCCTCCGACATCGAACGGCAGACCGACAATCCACAGTGTGTCGGCCCGACCCACCCCGAGGGAGATCAGGTCACAGTCGCGGCGACCCTCTCGGAGGGGACGCCACCAGTCGTCGAAACGGTCCGGTTTACCGGCCGTGGCTGTACACTCTCGCAGGCAACGGCGTCGCTGCTCACCGAACAGATGACCGGAACACCCGTACCCGAAGTGGTCGGGTGGGACAGCGAGACACTCGAGGACCTCGTCGGGATGGAACTGACGCCATCACGGCTCAAGTGCGCGGAACTGGCACTCGTGGCGTTCCGGAAAGCCGTCCAGGACCACGAGAGAGACGACGACCGCCTCCCCGAGTGATAGCCCCGGCACCGCCGGAGCCCCGGGGCGATCAGCTCATGAACAGCCGCCGGTCGGCGCGCTCGTGGCTCATTCCCATGATCTCTGCGAGGGGCGCGAACGACGAGAGTCGCTGCAGGTCCGCGTCGGCGTACGTCGCACAGACGTCCTCGATGACGGGCAAGAGCGCAGCCAGTTGTGCCTGGATCGCAGTGTGGCCGAACCGGCCCAGGCGCTGGGCAGCCGCGAGCAGTTCCGCCACGAACGCGTAGCCGTACAGGAGACAGACGTCCAGCCGCGAGAGACCACCCTGCTGGCAGACGACGCCGAGTGCGACCGCGTAGTGGCCGGGCGTCTCGGCGTCCGCAACCGCAGCGGCGTAGGCCCCGGCCACGTCCGCGCCGGCCCCGTCGGCGACCGCTCCCGCTCCCGCTCTCCCTTCGTTCGAGTCGACGGCTGCGAACAGCCTGCCGTCGGTTTCGGCCAGCAGTTCGAGCAGTTTCTCGCCGCCCGTCGTGGAACTGTCGCGGAACTCCGCCGGGAGTGTCGCGGCGTGGAGCCGGCGGTCGGCAGCGAGGACGCCGTCGAGGTCGGCGTTGGCAGCCGCGGCGTGGGCGTTGGCCAGCGCGACGATGTCCGTCGGACCGACAATACGGCGGAGGTACCCCTCCACGAGGTCACCCAGCTGTTCGGCCGTCCCGACGCGGTCGTCGTTTACGTACTGTTCGACGCCGTAGGAGGCGGTGTGTGTCCCCACCGGCAGAAACGAGTCCGCGAGACGCATCGCCAGCAGGAACGACTGGGCGGTCATCCCGTCTCACCGCCGTCGTGGGTGTGGTCGTGCGAACCTCCGTGCTCGTGTGCGTGGTCGGGCGTGCTGTCGACCCACAGCGACGCGTCGACCGTCTCGTACCGGAGGTCGACACCGTCGGGAAGCGACGCCGCGAGGACGTTCTCGACGATGTGCCGGTCCGCTTCGAGGGGAACGTACGCCGTGCCGTCACGGACCGCGAGGTCCCAGTGCTGGTTCCCGACGCGGTGACCCAGTTCGACCGCCGTGGCGACGGCCCCGGCCGACGGCTCGGGCAGGTCGAGGGCGACGGCCTCCCGTGTCTCGAACGCGACGACGACCGCCCGCTCGTCGTCCAGCACCAGCACGTCACCCGCCCGCAGGGGTGGATTCTCGACGACGACGCCGAGGTCGGTCCCGGCCTCTGTCTCGACCCGGAGCCGTGACCTGTGGCGGTCCCCGGCGGCGACGACGAGACGTTCCAGCGTCCCGTCGTCCTCGTGGACCGCGACACGGGCAGCGATGTCGGGGTCGTCGTCCACGTTGCCGAGGGTGCCGTCGACCCGGCGCATCAGTACCACCTGTCTGCAGGCGCGCCGACACCCAGTGTCGCCCGCCGCGTCTCGTCGAACGCCGCGGTCACTGTCTCGACGACGTCGGTCATCCGGTGGCCGAGCACCCTGACAGAGACGCCGACGTCCGCGGCGAGCGCCGAAACGCCGGCGATGGTCTCTTGGGCGGTTTCGAGCCGGTCGTGAATGGCGTCGGCCAGCGGTGTCGTCCCGACGGCCGGCGCGAAGACGTACAGCGTGCCCACCACGCCGTACTCGCCCATCGTCGCGGCGTCGGCCGGCGGATCGGCCTCCGGCTGCAGGTCGACCGCGTCGACACACACCAACTCTCCGTCGTGGCGCGCCTCGACGTGGCTGGCGTAGTGGTCGAAACCGAAGGGGTCGTGTTCGGAGAGCCCGTCGGGCACGAGCACGTCACCGACGACCACGACGGCGTCCGCGGCGAGGTCGACCGAGACCGTCTGGAGACACCGGGCGTTCTCGTTGAGGATGGTCGGGCCCGGCATGTACTCCAGATGCGACCCCGCCTCCGCGGTGAGCGACGCGTCGAGACGCGCGTAGTTGGCCTGCATGCTGTGGACTTTCGTCGCGCTCTGTGTCGTGACGTGCGAGCGGGCACGTTCCCTGGCAGTCACGTCGACCGAGTGGCGGTCACCCTGCGCGACGCCGCCGGTCGGTTCCTGCAGACACAGCGTCGTCAGCCCCTCCGCGGGATCGACGTCGAGCGTCCCGGTCAGGTGGTAGGGAACCCTCGTGAACTCGCGCAGGAGACGGGTCTCGCCGCCCGGTTCGCGGACGAGCGTCGCCTCGAAGACGCCGGATTTGCCGGGACCGAAGGCCGGCGCCTGGTCGAGCGGTTCCTCGCCGTAGGCGGCGAACGCGGGTGGGACGTGGGTCATGCAAAGAGTACCTGCTGTTGGATGTAGTCGGCGACGACGTCGACACCCTCCTGGGACTTGCAGTCGGTGAAACAGATCGGGTCGGGTCCGCGGACCTCCCGCGCTTCCGTGCGCATCAGGTCCAGGTCCGCGTCGACGTGGGGTGCGAGGTCGGTCTTGTTGATGACCAGCAGGTCCGCCTCGGTGACGCCCGGCCCGCGTTTGCGCGGGATGTCGTCGCCCTCGGCGACGCTGATGACAAACAGGAAGTAGTCGGCGAGCTCGGGGTTGAACGTCGCCGCGAGGTTGTCGCCGCCGCTCTCGAGGAGGACGACGTCGAGGTCCGGGTAGGACTCGGTGAACTCCTCGATCGCCGCGATGTTCATCGAGGGGTCCTCGCGGATGCCGGTGTGGGGGCAGGCACCGGTCTCGACGCCCGTGACCAGGTCCGCGGGCAGCCGGTCGGCGAAGGAGTCCCGGAGGCGGTCGGCGTCCTCCTGTGTCATGATGTCGTTGGCGATGACACCCACGTCGTAGCCGGCGTCGTCGAGTCGCGGCACGAGACACTGGACGAGCGCAGTCTTGCCCGACCCGACGGGTCCACCGAGCCCGACTGTGGCGACGTCGTTGTGACTCATTCTAGCTGGTCCGGGCTGTCCGCCCGGATGGGGTCGTGGATAGTCACGAGCTTCGTGCCGTCGGGGAACATGGGTTCGACCTGCACCATGTCGACCATCTCCGGGACGCCGTCCATCACGTCCTCGCGAGTGAGAAGCGCCGTCGCCTCCTGGCGAATCGCGGCGACCGACATCCCCTCGCGTGCACGCTCGCAGGCCCAGTCGGCGATGTACGCGACTGTCTCGGGATGGTTGAGGGCGATACCACGGTCTCTCCGCCGGCGGGCCAGTTCGGCCGCCATGAAGACTGTCAGCCGTTCCTGTTCTTTCGGTGTGAGTTTCATAGGTAGTACCGCTGTGCGAGTGGGAGTTCCTCGGACGGGTCACAGGTGACGTGTTCGCCGTCTATCGATACCTCGAACGTCTGCGGGTCGATGTCGATGTCGTCCGGGCAGTAGCTGTTGTGGACCATATCCGACTTGCGTACCGTCCGGGTCCCGCTGACGGGCCGGACCGGCGTCTCCAGTCCGTACTCGTCGCCGATGTCGGCCCCGTAGGCGGCCTCGCTGACGAACGAAATCGAGAGCGCCTGCTTTGCCTTGCCCTTCGCGCCGATCCGCTCGCGCTGGAGGACGGGTTCGCAGGTCATCAGCGACCCGTTTGCCTCGCCCATCTCGCTGTGGACCGGGAACCCACCCTTGAAAACGTAGTGTGGCTTCGTGCCGAAGAACGCGGGGTCCCACAGCACCACGTCTGCGAGTTTGCCCGGCTCGAGCGTGCCGATGTAGTCGTCGATGCCCGCGACTTTCGCCGGGTTGATCGTGTACTTGGCGACGTACCGTTCGACGCGGGCGTTGTCGGCGTCGGTTCCCTCGTCCGCGGGAAGAGGACCACGCTGCTGTTTCATCTTGTCGGCTGTCTGCCAGGTCCGCGAGACGACCTCGGCCATCCGGCCCATCGCCTGCGAGTCCGAGGTCATCATGCTGATCGCGCCCATGTCGTGGAGGACGTCCTCGGCGGCGATGGTCTCGGCACGGATGCGCGATTCGGCGAAGGCGACGTCCTCGGGGACGTCGGGGTTGAGGTGGTGACAGACCATCACCATGTCGAGGTGTTCGTCGAACGTGTTCTCGGTGTAGGGCATCGAGGGGTTCGTCGAGGACGGCAGCATGTGCTCGTGGCCGACGAGTTCGAGCACGTCCGGGGCGTGGCCGCCGCCGGCACCCTCGATGTGGAACGTGTGGATGGCGCGGCCGTCGATGGCCTCGAACGTGTCCTCGACGAACCCGGACTCGTTGAGCGTGTCGGTGTGGATACACACCTGGACGTCCTCCTCCTCTGCGAGGGCGAGACAGCTGTCGATCGCGGCGGGTGTCGATCCCCAGTCCTCGTGGAGCTTGAGGCCGCACGCGCCCGCCCGGACCTGTTCGCGGAGCGCGTCTGGCCTGCTGCTGTTGCCCTTGCCGTAGAAGCCGACGTTCATCGGGTACGCCTCGGCGGCCTGCAGGAACCGCTGGATGTTCCGCGGCCCGGGCGTACACGTCGTCGCGCCGCCGCCGTACCCGCCGCCGAACATCGTCGTGACGCCGCTTGCCAGCGCGTGGTCGAACAGCTGTGGGCTGTTGAAGTGGACGTGGATGTCGAACGCACCGGGCGTCGCGATGAGGCCGTCGGCGGGCACCGCGTCGGTGCTCGGTCCGACGACCAGTTCCGTGTCGACGCCGTCCATCGTGTCTGGGTTGCCAGCCTTGCCGAAGCCGGCGATACGACCGTCCCGGACGCCGAGGTCGCCTTTCCTGATCCCGAGTACGGGATCGACGACGACGACGTTGGTGAACACCCAGTCGAGCGCGCCCTCGGCCTGCGTGACGCCGGACTGCATCCCCATCCCGTCGCGCATCGTCTTGCCGCCGCCGAAGACTGCCTCGTCGCCGTAGGTGGCGTGGTCGTGTTCGATTTCGGCCAGCAGGCTCGTGTCACCGAGCCGGAGACGGTCGCCCTCGGTCGCGCCGAAGAGGTCGGTGTACTCCTCGCGGGCGAGGTCCCGACTCATCCGTCGTCTCCGGTGTATCCGGACTCGGCCGCGCGCTCGAAGGCGCGCTCCCGGACTTCCTCGTCGTCGAGTGCACCGTCGACGAGACCACCCATGCCGCGGACGATACGGTTGCCACCGATGGCCACGAGGTCGACGTCGCGCTGTGCGCCGGGTTCGAACCGGATCGCCGTCCCGGCCGGGATGTCGAGTCGCGTCCCGTAGGCGGTCTCGCGGTCGAACTCGAGGCCGGGGTTCGTCTCGAAGAAGTGAAAGTGCGAGCCGACCTGCACGGGGCGGTCACCCGTGTTCTCGACAGTGACTGTCGCGGTCTCTCGGCCCTCGTTGATCGTTACGGGGTCGTCTGCGGTGAGCAGTTCACCGGGAACAGGGTCGGTCACGGTCGCCGTCCTCCGCTGGCTGGTTGTGGCCGGGACATGTTTTCAGTTCGCTGACTCCGAAGGGTTCGATTCCCCGATTCGACGCAGGCGGTCGGCGTTCGTGCCGAGAACCAGCCCCGCGACGAACGACAGGAACGACGGCACGACGACCCACAGGACGTTCGGATGTTCTATACCGGTGTGTAGTACAGTTTCGATCACACCTGTTTACCGTACCGGGTGTACGGGAAGCTACCGGTGGCGGCGATATTTCCACGGTGAGCGAGACGGACTGCTGTAGCCGTCCTCCGGGTCGATCGTCTCTCTTCGTGAATAGTTCTCACGAATGAAAACTGGACACGAGACTTGATACGTGGCCGTCAGAAACTTCCGTGTATGTCCACGGAGAACGTACCGGTCGACGACGAACCCGCCACGGGCCGACGGCCGACGCCGTTCGAGCCCGAGCACCTCTCGCTCGTCCCGGTCGTCGGTGCCATCGCAGCAATCGCGAGCGGAATCGAACACGGATGGACAATCGCAACCATGTTTCTGGCCCTCGCGTACCTGGGTACGTACGCCAGGTCGCGGAGACAGTAAGCGGTGGTGACCGGGATGCCAACAGACCTAATCGACGAGGATGGCAGGGTGTTCGGGGTCGTCAACGTCATCGACCTGCTCGTCACGGTCATGTTCGTCGGCGTCGTCATCGCGGGAGGGGCTTTCCTCTTCCAGTCCAGTGCGGAGGCGACCGATCCGACCGGCGAACCGATCGACGAAACGACGACCGTCGTCGTCGAGACGACGGTACAGCCCTACGTGGCAGACGCCATCGGGGACGGCTCCCCGGTCGTCGAGGACGTGTTTTCGGTCAGTGACACACGGGTAGTGGAGCGAGTGGAGCGGGAGGCGGTCAACGGAACACAGGCCGGAAACAGGACCCAGTACCGTGTCAGATTCACCGCCACGCTCGACACGCAGTCCGACGAGAACGGACTCCCGGAGTTCAGGGGTGAGCGTCTCTACGTCGGACAGACTGTCCGACTGGACCTCGGCAGTACAATCGTCGACGGCGTCGTGGTGGAAGTTCACGACCGGTGACACATACTGTCGGCTAGACCTGTCGTGGCCGGACATCGACTCGGTGGAGCGGTCCTGGCGCTCGCGACACCCAGAATGACATATCGTTTTGGGCTTGGACCGGCAGTATCAGCACCGGTAGATCTGTGACGGGGTGAAGTATTCCGCAGCCTGCGTCCCCGAACCGAGTTCGTCGACAGTCTCCCCACCGCAGTTCCGACACCGTGGTGGTTCCTCGATGTCGGCATAGACGGTGTCACACCCGTCACAGGCGAAAAATCGTAACCCGAGCACAGGTACCTGTTCGTGACGACGGAATATAAACCCCGGCCAGAGCAGTTCGATACGTGCAATGCCTTCAGAGGAGCCTGTCCCGCCCGACTTACGCAGAGTCACACATCTTGCCCAGACAGCAGACTCAAGTATTCCTCCCCGCCTATCGGGTATCGGGTCTACAGATGGAAATTTCAGACCAACTTCGCTGTCTGTTCTCTGGAACCGTTGAACAGCAAGACGACTCCTACGTTGTCGAAGTGCCAGAGCACGAACTTCGGCTTGGCGATGTCGAGCACGGCGAGACCTACCGCGTGGCGATTCTCCCGTCATCATCCGCCGAGGCGTCCGAGCGAACCGATACCGAGCCAGAGAAAGAGCAGAGCCTCCCGGAGCCACCGGTCCAGGAGGGCGAGCGGCGAGACGTGGAGATCGAAGACCTCGGCGAACAGGGGGACGGTATCACGCGTGTCGAACGTGGATTCGTCGTGATCGTTCCCGACACCCAGCCGGGCGAGCGAGTTTCTATCGAAATTACTGACGTGCGCGAGAACGTCGCCTTCGCGGACGTGACAGAGCATCTGAGTTACTACGAGTGACACCCTGCGTGTCTCCGTAGCGGTTCGACGAACGGAGTGCTGGGTTAGTCGTGTGTGGTGGCCACCGCTTCGAGCCCGGTTCGGGAATCTTCGACCGATCTACACCCGACAGTATTGAAAATACAAAACAATATTGTGCCGCCAGCCCGAACTGTGCGTATGAGAACGGTCTGTGCCACGGATCTGTCCGCAGCGAGCGAGGCAGCCATCGAGAACGAGACGTGTCTGGAGTGTCTCGGTCGGATCGGGGTCGAGGAGATGCACCTCGTGACCGTCGTCCCCTCGAACGTCCACAGCGGAATGCCGGGCATCGACTTCGAGAGACGGCGCAGACGTGCGCTGTCGCAATACCGGTCGGTCATCGAAGACGCGGGTTTCGCCGTCGAGACACACGTCGTCCGTGGGACACCCCACAGACGGATCAACGGGGTTGCGGGGACAGTGGGTGCTGATCTGACGGTCGTCGGATCCCGTGGGGAGAGTCCGCTCGAAAACCGTGTCATCGGGTCGACTGCGCGGAACCTCGCCCGGACGAGCGTCGTTCCGCTCCTGGTAAACCGGGTCGAGCGCGAAACGGAGGATCCGAGCGTCATCAGACAGCACCTCTTCCGGCGGATGCTGTTTGCCACAGACTTCTCGGAGAACGCGGACCGCGCGTTCGAGGCGTTCTCGTATCTCCGCCGTGCCACCCGGGAGGTGCTGCTCGTCCACGTTCGGACGCCGAAAGACCCCGACCCGGAAACCGTCGACCCCGCGGCGGAACTGGCAGCCCTCGCTTCCGAACTCGACCAGTGGGGAATCGACACGCAGACCGAGGTCCGTCGGGGCGACCCGGCGGCGGAAATCCTCGCTGCCGGGGCCGAGTACGAACCGGCGACGACCCTGCTCGGTTCCCGCGGGCACAGCCGTCTCCGGCGGTTGCTACTCGGCAGCGTCCCGACAGAAATTGTCACGAAGTCGGGCGGAAACGTCCTGCTGGTGCCACCCGAGCGAAAGGCCTAGCGGGGATCCGAGAACGGCAGGCGCGTCGTCTGCTCCGAACCACCCGACAGTATCGGTAAATCTAATTCGATCGAAACCGAGTGAGTGTGTATGGTCATCAGATGGGAGTGCAACCAGTGCGGGTGGACGGTGTGGTCAGCCAGTCGAGAAAAGACCGTCCACGAGAGCAAGTCTCATCTCGTCGACCACTGCCGGGAGCAAATTGTCCAGACCGATTCCTGGATCCTGTGGAACTGTCCGTACTGCGAACAGAAAGCCCACGGGAGAGATCTCTCTCAAGCGTGTGAGGAGTGCGCGGAACACCTGTTTTCCCACTCCCAATCCTCGATGGAATCCGGGGTGCACGTCGCCGAGGAGATCGATGGGACGGGGAGTGTGCTGGTCCTGTCCGGGCCCGAGAGCACCGGCGCTACCAACGCCCGGAAACACTTCCTGTCACCTGCTGACGTCATGGTGTTCGTCACAGCCCGTCCGACACGCCGACTCCAGCTCGTTCGGGACGAACTCGGGGAACTGCTGTCGAATACAGTTGTCGTAACCTCGCAGGGGCAGCCGGTCGAAGATCTGTCCGGTGTCGACCCGTCGTCTCTCACGGTCGAAGTGATCGGCTCCGGAGAGATGAGCGATCTCTCTGCTTTCGGTGTGACCATTTCCCGCGTGATCGACGGGTCCGTGCCGGCAGGTGCATGGATCTCCTTCGAGTTCGACATCTTGCCGGACCTCCTCTCCACGTTCAGTCTACAACAGGTGTTCCAGTTTCTCCACATCCTCACCGCCAGTCTCGAAAGGGAGGACGCACTCCTGCACGTTTATATCGATCCCGGCAACCACTCCCAGTCCAATATAAATATACTGACACAGATTTTTGACTTGTGTCTCACTGCTGAAAAGGACGTGTTTGTTTCGGGGTCAGAGGCTGGGCATTGAGATTCGTAGTGGGTGTGATACTGTCGGCTATAACTTCGTGAAGATATTCGGCACCCCGGGGTGCCGATACTGCTCACGGGCTTACAGCCGACAGTATGAGCCAACACCCAACGACCGGTCCATGCCCGGGACAGTCTAGTCGCTGTGTTCTCGCGTCGCCGCCGGAACGGTCGGATCGGTGCGGATCGCACTGGCCCCGTGGTAGAGGATGACGAGGGTGACGAACACGGCAGAGCCAACGAGGAGCACGAAACTCACGCTCTCGAGAATGGGCGCGTCGAGCCAGTTCGCCAGTTCGCTGGTCGCAACCGCCACACTCGCCAGCAACAGCATGAGCCCAAAGTAGATGGTCACGTCGTCCTCGTCGACGTAGGCTGTCGCGGCCGAGCCGATCCGAGCACCCAGTGCGGAGCCAGCCAGCAGGGCAGTAACGACACCGAGGTCGATCACGCCCGAGAGCCCGTACGTGAACGCACCGACAGCGCCGGACATCAACGCACCAAACAGGCTCGTCCCGACTGCCGCAGCCAGCGGGACCCCGATCAGATAGTAGATTGCGGGCATCCGGACGAACCCGCCCCCGACACCGAGCAGTCCGGAGACGACACCGACGCCGGCGCCGACGCCAGAGATTGTCCACAGCGACGCCTTGGTGCCGTCAGCCAGCGTGATCATCGGTGGGATATTGTACGATTTGATCGTCCTGGCGATCTCCGGAACGTCGTCGCCATCCGGGATGTCCTCGTCGCTGTCCGTCTCCTCTTGATCCAGTGCGCTCCGGGTGAACAACAGACCGATCCCGGCGAGCAAAAGCACGTAAATGACGCCAACGACGAACTCCGCCCGGCCGAGCGTGTCCAGGAAGAACACGAACGTCTTTCCGACCTCGATGCCGAGCGCGATACCGACAAACATCAGCGCACCGAGTTTGTAGTCGACCTGTCCGATGTCGTGGTGTTTCATCGTCGCAATGACGGCGGTCCCGAAAACGAACGCCATGCTCGATCCGATCGCCACCGGTGCAGGGTATCCCAGAATCAACAGCGCGGGGGTCACGAGAAAGGATCCACCCATTCCGAAGAACCCGAAAAACACTCCGACCATGAAGCCGAAGCTAACGAACAGGACCAGGACAGCCAGACCGAGACCCAGCACCTCCATTTGTCAGCTGTTCTCGATTTTCTCGAGGAGTCGCGGTGCGAGGATATCCTCCAGATACCCGTAGCCGACGTAGAGAACGACTGCCTCTCCGAGGACGACGACGAGCAAGAGCAGTGCCCGAACTGCCGTCGGAACTGGCATACTCCCGGTCATCGGCCCTCTACTCTCCGGGATAGATGTTCGTAGATCATACTTTGCTGTGCAATCTCATCTACAGTGGGCTCGGTGATAACAGTTTTGGGTTAGACATACATTATTACCACTGTGTATGTCCCGCGTAACGCACAGAGATATCCCGATAACTTAACTCGATACGACGGTCATGCCCAGCACCGCCGGCTGTTCTCCCGGACTGAACTACAAGCCCCACATCGGCGTGGGATTCGGGCGATGATAGTAGGCGACCTCGCTCCCCACATGTCAGGAACCCAGGACGCCAGGCCGTGTGGCCCCCGGACGATTGATAATGTGTAAATTGTACAATAATCAAAAGGATATAAGGCGTGGCCGGTCGTATCGTCAGGTATGACCGTCAAAATCGCAGTGCTGGACGCGTCGGTCGGTGACACGCCGGCACAGCGCAACCTCCAGCGGGAGGTGACCGGCGAGGTGGACGTCTACAAGCTCAGCGAAGGGGTGTTCCCGCCGGCAGTCTCGGCGAGAGACTGGCACTACGACGGCGTCGTCGTGAGCGGGTCACAGACGTCCGTCTACGACGACCACGAGTGGATCCACGAGGCAACAGAGTGGCTCAGGCGGGCCCACACCGCCGACGTTCCGGTCCTGGGGATTTGTTGGGGCCACCAGTTTCTCGCGCAGGCCCTCGGCGGGCGGGTCGTCGACATGGGAGAGCACGAGCTCGGGTACCGTGAGGTTGCCCGGGTGGGCTGGGACCCGCTGTTCGAGGGCCTGCCCGAGCGGTTCAGGAGTTTCGAGACCCACTCCGACCGCGTGGCGGAACTGCCTCGGGGGGCCAGCACGCTGGCTCGCAACGAGGTCGGACTCCAGGCGTTCCGTGTCGGCAGTGCGTGGGGCGTACAGTTCCACCCCGAGTACGACCGCCAGACCGCCGAGTGGGTGATCGAGGGCAAGGACCTGCCCGATGACAGGACCCGGGTCCTTCTCGACGAGATCACTGACGAAGCTGTGGCTGGGGCGGAAAACGCCAAACAGGTCTTCGACAACTTCACCGACTTCGCGGCGACACACCAGCCGGTCACCCGGGAGCAACGGCGGTACTGATACTGTCGGCAATAATCCCGTGAGCAGTATCGGCATTCGGGGTGGCGAATATCTTCACGAAGTTATAGCCGACAGTATGAGGTGGAAGTGACCCGGCACCCACAGAGTGTTGTAGACCTCCGCTGTCAGGTCGCGGTGATAGTCACGTCTGGCATCCCGCCTTTGAGTCCCCCGAATGCTGTCTCGTATCCTTCGTGTCGTGCGGTCTGTGGCTGGGTCCGCACCTGCAACGCGAGTTCGTCACCGGACTCGAAGTTGTCTACCACTGCGCCGTAGTGGTAGTGCAGGTCGGGATCGATCGTCCGCGCGAACGACCCTTCGTAAACCGTCTCGCCGTCGCTGGACAGTTGACCTCGCAGACCCATCGCGGGGACGATCATCCGATTGTACCGGCTTCTCGCGGAGACAGCGACGTACTGTCCGTCGCCGTCGACACCGGCCGGCGGCGTGTCGAGCACTGTCACGACCAGCCTGGCGTCGTTGCTCGTGGCGCTGCCGACGACTGTCCCGGGGAGGTCGGATTCGGACGGCGCGGTCGAGTCCGGCATCATTTCCATCCCCATCGGATCGACCGCTCCTGGATCTGCCGCTCTCTCGTCCAACCGCTCGAACATGATCTCCTCTTTGGCCTGTTCGCTGTACTCGAAGGGTACCTCTGCAGTCGCAGGCTCCGAGAACCGGCCCGAAAACCCGCCCGACCGACGGATCGACATCGCGCCGACGCTGAGGTTGACGGTGTACTCCCCGTCGCCGTCCAGCCCGAAGTTCGCCCCGTAGTGAAAGCCCATCGGCTGGGAGAGCATCGGGTAGATCGCCTCCTGGGAGACCAGCGAGTCGTCCCGGTAGATCTCGACCGAGAGCCCAGTCTCCGGGAGGACAGTCATCGTCTCGGGGTCCCACACGCTCGCCATGAGGTGGACGTCGTCGTCCTCACCGATCTCTGTGAGCGAAACCGAGTCGCCGTTGACGCTCCAGAAGCGGTGAGCGTAGCTGTACATCAGACCGAACGCGTATTCGTCGCCCTCGGTCATTCCGACCATATTCATCCCCTCGATGTGACTCGGGACGTAGATCCCGTCCGGTCGGTCCTCGGGGACCGCCAGATTGCCCCCCGAGCCTGCCTCGAGGAGGCTCGAACAGCCTCCAACTGCGACGGATCCTGTCAGTCCGGCGCCGGCCAGTAGCAACTCGCGCCGATTCATGTCCGTCACTCGGGTCCCTGGAAAAAAGCCGATTCTGGTCCAGTTCTCGAATCGCCCCGATGGGAGACGAACTGTCGCAGCGAGAGCGGCCCGTCGTTTACTCCGGTCGTGGCGCCGGGATCGATCGGTGTCGTCGGGGCGGGACGAGGAAGTACCCGCGACGACGGACGAAGATGTACTCCAGGATGCCGTTGTTGACGCGCTGACGAACCGCCGGTGTAACCTCGGTTAGATCGGTCCCGTTCATCGCCCGGCGGACCGCCTCGAAGTCGGAGATCCGGCGCTGGAGCGAGGGGAAATGGAGGCTCGCGACCTCCTGATCCGATCCGATGTCGTCCGTCGATTCGAAGTGGCGCCGGAGGAGTTTCACGTTCCCCGCACCGTCTCTGTTCGCTCTGGCTGCCTTCTGTGCGTGGCCGACGCGGCCGTGGGCTCTCGCGTCTTCCTCGAGGTCGTCGACGAACCGGTCGACGCCGCTATCGGCGCCCAGGTTCGAACCGACCCCCTCGACGAGTTCGTTCTCGGCGTGACCGGGGCTGAACAGTTCCACCACGCGCTCCTCGTCGGACTGTTCTACGTACCAGTCGTCGAGGCGCTGGCGGAGATTGGCGATTGCTTTCGTCGTGGCTCCCGCGAACGGCCCATCCTCGATCGTGACGTAGTCTTCGGTGGCCTGGTTGCCGCGGAATCCAGCCTCGAAACCCATGAACAACGGGGCGGCGTCGGGAACCGGCTCCGAATCGGGGACGCCCGCCGCGTCCTGGTGCTCTGCCGGGAGTCCCGGGCCGACGAATCCGGTTCGTCGCGAGTCGACCGTCGCAACGTCGGTCAGCTGTGCCTCGACGGGTTCCTCGTTCGCCCGATCGCGTTCCCCCCGGAGAGCCTGTTCGGCCTCGACGACGACGTCAGCGCGGTCGCTCGCGAGGTGGACGACTGCGTCCTGGGTGTCGAACGTCGGCGATTCGAACGGGGAGAGAGCCTCCGGTCGTGGCAGGGCGACGGTTTCCGGCAGCGACTGGTCGAACCGCTCGAAGTAGGACGGCGAGTACGCGATCGAGTGGAGCAGCCCCTCGTGGCTCCACTCGTAGGCCCGGTCCAGAACCGTGAGAGCGCGTTCGAGTGTCGATCCGGTGTCGGCCGACGGCGGGCCCTCGCCATCGAAATCGACGTACAGAAGCACCTGGTGTCGCGGGAGCTGCGAGTTCCCGTGCTCGTCGTGGCGGATGTGCTCGCGCCACGCGTGCTGGCGTGACGGTTTCGCGTCCGGATTTCCGGTCGGGACTGGTTCGGAGCCGCCGCGGTCCAGACAGGCACTCAGGGCACCCGCACCCCCGACCGCCACGGCGGCTCTGAGAACCTCTCGCCGCGGGAGGTCACCATCGAACAGATCCATCGGTGCGTCGAATTTCGGGGTCGACGGTAAGCAGGATTGTGGTACGGTTCTCGAACGGTAACGTTCCGGGAGCCCGGGAATCGTATTCGAGATTCGAACCAGACGCCACAAATATTCGGGCCCGCTACTACCGGACATGGACCGACGAACGTTTCTCAGGTCGACCGGCACAGCGGGAGTGATCGGCGGGCTCGCCGGGTGTCTCGGGGGCGCCGGCCCCGGCGATTCGAATCCTGATGTCGTCCTCGGGGAACCCGACAGAGAGTTCGACAGCGGCGACGTTCCGTATCCCGCCTGGGGAGAACAGATCCCCGATGTGGCCGTACCCGCACCGATCGAGTCCCGGACTGTTCGCCTGCGTGAGGTGGCGGAACCGTCGCTTCTCACGTTCTTCTACAGCCACTGTCGGACCGTCTGTCCCGTCCTCATCTCGACACAGCGCAACATCCAGGCCCACGCGAACAACAACGGGTACGGTGACACCATTTCGTTCTTCCCGGTGACGTTCGACCCGCCCCGCGACACCGCACAGCGCCTTCGAACCTACGCCGGGGAGATGAACGTCGACGACGACGAGAACTGGCAGTTCCTCCGGCCAGCGTCGAAAGACCGGGCCAGAGCCGTCGTCCAGGACCAGTTCGGGGTCGCGTTCCAGCGCACCGAACCCGAGGACATGGACGTGTACATGTTCACGCACTCGGCACTGACGCTGCTGGTCAACGCCGACGGCTTCGTCGAGCGCGCGTACCGCTCGAAGTCACCGGACGAGGAGACGATCATCTCCGATCTGGGCGCGGTGAGAGACGCGTGAACCGTCGGCAGGCCGTCGCCGCGCTCGCAGGCCTCGGATTCGGTGGGGGGAGCCTGTGGATCGCACGGAACGGCCTGCCGGGCGTGCAGTCCTCCGGTGCGGAGCGGCTTCCGATCACCGTCGAAACCCTGGACGCACGTGGCTCGACGGCGGGAGAGGTCCCAGTTCCGACACCGGATACCGTCACCGTGGTCGATCTCTTCGCGACGTGGTGTGCCCCGTGTGACGAACAGCTCGACATTCTGAACGCGGTCCGGCTGGAGTACGACGAGGTCTCGTTTCTGTCCGTGACGAACGAACGCCCGAGCGAGACGCTCACGAGAGCGGACATCGCGGACTGGTGGAATCGCAACGGCGGTGCCTGGACAGTCGGTGTCGACCCTGGAAGCGAACTGTTGCCAGCGTTCGGAGCCAGGGGACTCCCCTACGTCGCCATCACCGACGAAAGCGGAGCAATCGAGTTCGGGCACAGCGGGCTCGTCGGAGCGGAGACGCTTCGGAACCAAATCGACGTACTCGCGTAGGATGGACGGCACTGCTGTCGTCGGGATCCACTCACCTTGCGGTCACTCCGGGAGTGAAAGGAGTCTATCTACGTCGACGGCCTCTTCGAGGAGGTGTGTCATACGGGCGACAGCCTCGGGGTCCCGGATACGTCCGCTTCGGAGCCTCCCCTCGAGTCGGTCGATTGTCGTCCGTGTGTTCGTCCGGACAGACAACAGGGGCAGCCCACGGTTCTCGGCTTTGCCGACGACTGTGTTCGACGGCCGGTGGCCCCCAGTCAGGACGAGACACTCGACGCCGGACGCCTCCAGCGCAGTCGCCTGGACGTCCGAGCGGTCGCCGCCGGTGATCACCGCCACGTTCCGCGTCCGCCCGAGCCGTTCGAGAGCAGCGCCACTCCCCATCGCTCCGACCTCGAACCGCTCGACGAGTCCGTCCGTCGGCGCGTCCTGTGTGAGTATTTCCGCTCCAATGCCGTCCGCGATGTCGGCCACGCTCACCCCAGCCAGTTGCTCGTCGTAGGGCAACACCCCGATTGTTTCGACGCCCCGACCTTCGAGAAACGGGACCGTATCCTCCGTCAATCCGTCCCTGTCGGCGTCGCTCACCGCGTTGAACAGAACGCCTGCCAGGCGCTCGTCCAGCCGGTGAGCACCCGCAAGCGTGTCGTCGAGATCCGTCGGATCGCTGTAGCGGCTGACGAGTACCGTCTGGGCGTCTATGAGCTGTGCCACGTCGGCGTCGGTCAACTCGACGATTCCACCGGTCCAGAGCCGCCCGCCGCCCTCGACGATCATCACGTCCCGGTCGGCCGAGAGCGAGGCGAAACTGTCGGCGACGCGCTCGCGTAACGCTGCCGGATCTTCCCGGCCCCGGATGGCCTCCCTGACGAACGTCGGCGAGTAGACGACCGGCTCGAGGACCGCAAGCTCTGCGTCGAGGTCCAGCACCTCCTTCGCGAAAATCGGGTCTTCGTCCCGGGTCTTTCCGACGACGCTCTCCAGTCGCGTCCCCTTGGGTTTCATGTAGCCGACACTCGCGCCGCGGTCCTGGGCCAGGCTCGCGAGAGCGATGGAGATGGCTGTCTTGCCTGTGCCGCCTGCTGTCGACGTGACGAGTAGCGTGGTCATAGTTGCTCCTGGTCGAGTGTGAGTCGCAGGTCGACCGCCGTCGCCCCGTCGGCCGTCGCGACGACGGGGTTGATGTCCAGTTCGGTGATGGCCGGGACGTCGGTGACCAGCTGCGAGACGCGCTGGATCACCTCCGCGAGCGCGTCTGTGTCGACTGGCTCTCGGCCCCGCGCCCCGTGTAACAGCGGCGCGGCCTCGATGTCGTCGAGCATCGCCCGCGCTGCCGGCTCGCTGACCGGGGCCACGCTGAACGTCGTGTCCTCGAGCACCTCGACGAAGATCCCACCGAGGCCGAACATCACCAGCGGACCGAACTGTGGGTCGCGGGTGACGCCGACGATGGTTTCTGTCCCCGTCTCGACGTCCAGCAGTTCCTGCACCTGCACTCCCAGCACGGTCGCGTCGGGCTGGTATCGCCGGGCGCGGGCCACCAGATCCTCGAAGGTGGTGCGCGCGTCTGCGGGAGCGACGCCGACCTCGACACCCCCGATGTCCGACTTGTGGAGAATGTCCGGACTGACGACTTTCATCGCGACGTCGTCGCCGAGTTCCCGGGCGACCCGTTCTGCGGCGCCCGGGTCGTCCACGACCTCGCCAGCAGGCGTCGGGATCCCGTATGCGTCGAGCAGATCCATCGCCTCCACACCGAGCCGGGTCGAGCCTCGTTCGAGCGCCTGCTGGAGCGTCCGGTCGGCCCGCTCGCGGTCGACACCGAACGTCGTCGGCGCGGTGTGCGTTCGCTCGCGGATGTCGGCGTACTCGGCGAGTGTCTCCAGACTCCGGACCGCGCGAGCGGGGTCGAAATACGTCGGGACGCCGGCCTCGGCGAGCGTCTCCGTGGCCGACCGCGTCGACGACCCACCCATCAGGACGGCTGCGACCGGTGTCCCGTGGGCGTGTTGCAGACGGACAATCGCGTCGGACAGGTCGTCGAAAGACAGCGTCGCTGTCGGACAGGCCACCACCACGGCCATGCCGACGTTGGGGTCGTCGAGCACGTCGTCGACCGCCGTCTCGAAGCGCCCGACGGACGCGTCGCCGATGATGTCGACCGGGTTGTAGATGTTCGCGCCACCGGGGAGTCGGTCGGCGAGACGGTCCAGCGTCTCGTCGGTAAAGTCCGCCAGTGAGAGCACCGAGTCGCCGACCGCGTCGGTCGTCATCACGCCCGGTCCGCCGGCGTTCGTGACGATGGCGACCGACGCGGCGTCCGGCAACGGCTGGCCGGCCAGTATCGCGGCCGCGTCGAACAGTTCCTGGACGGTCTCGACGCGGACGACCCCCGCCTGCTCGAAGGCTGCCTCGTAGGCCCGGTCGCTGCCTGCGATGGCGCCGGTGTGGGAAGCGGCCGCCGACGCCCCCGCTTCGGTTCGACCCGACTTGACGACCACCACGGGTGTCTCCCGGGTCACCTCACGGGCGACCGACAGGAACGCCCGGCCGCCGACAACGTCCTCGAGGTAGCCGAGAATGACGTCCGTCTCCGGGTCGTCGCCCCACTCCCGGACGAATTCAGACTCGTCCAGAACCGCCTTGTTCCCCAGCGAGACGACGTCCTTGAAGCCGAGACTGCGGTCGGCCGCCCAGTCGAGAACTGCCGTGAGGAACGCGCCCGACTGGCTCATGAACGAGACCGAACCGGGTTCGGGATCGGTCGGCGCGAACGTCGCATTCAGTCCGACGCCGGTGCTCATCACGCCGAGGGAGTTCGGTCCCACGAGGTCGAGGTCGTACTCCTCGGCGACGGCCACGAGTTCGCGCTCGCGGGCCGCACCCTCGCTTCCTGCTTCGGAGAATCCGGCCGTGATGACGACGGCAGTCCCGACGCCGTGTTCGGCCGCCTCCCGGACCACGTCCACGGCCACCGCGGCCGGAACGACCACCACGGCCACGTCGACCGGATCGACGTCGGCGATCGAATCGTGGCAGGACAGCCCCAGTACCTCCTCCTCGTTGGGGTTCACGGCGGTGACGGTCCCCTCGAAGGCGTCGAGAAGGTTCCGGGTGACCGCGCGACCGACCGTGCCGTCCTCGTCGCTGGCGCCGACGACAGCGACCCGCTCGGGGGCAAACAGCGTCGCGAGAGAACCCATCGTCGGTCGTTTCGACGCCCCGGGAGATATATGTGCTGTCTGGTCCTGGCACGCAGTGACCGAGGCGCGTCTGCGCCGAGGGAGTAGGGTGGGGTAGTTTACTGTACCGACGGACGTACCTTTTGATACTATTTCAGCCAAAGCGGTCGCTGCTAATACTGTCGGCTACAAGCGCGTGAGCAATATCGGCATCCCGGGGTGCCGAATATCTTCACGAAGGTATAGCCGACAGTGTCAGGTCGGTGGCGTCTCGGCGTACAGCGAATAGAGGATGACGACCATCCCGACTGCGACGATGGTCGTCGCCACGGCGCCAGCGAGGAAAATCGAGAACTCGAGGACGTCGAAGAGGAGGCCCTCGATGACGGCACCGAAACTGATAAAGAGGAAGCCGGTCGCCACGTACAGCATCGGCTCGCTGTCGTAGACGCGGTACCCGCGGTAGGCCTTGTAGGCGATCAGGAACCCCAGTCCCATGGTGATCAGTTTCGCGATTACCAGTTCAACGTGTACCATCGTCAGGCCTCCCGTATGTCGTTCCAGATGTTCGTGAACCGCCTGGCTGGTGTCTCCCGCGTCTCGACGCGGACCTGGAACGCTCCGTCGTCGAGGTCGACGTCGAGGTGTTCGACGTTGGCCTCGTAGACGCTGTGGTGACTCCCGTCGTCCACGACGCGCGTGCGTTCGACGAGCAGGTCGTGGGCCACCAGTTGCTCCGTCTTCTCGTAGACTGTCGAGCGCGCTGTCCCGAGTTCGTCGCTGAGTTCTTTCGCCGACTTCGGCGTCGTGCTGGTCGCCACGAGGATCGACTGGACGTACTCGTCACCCAGCAACGTGAGAATGTCTGTCGCCTCGGACCGTGACTCTGGAGACACACGTCTGCTCTCGAATCGGTATTGGTGCTGGCACACATTTAAACACAGAGGAGATTTTGCGCGCCGCAAAATCACCAGCCGTGACTTATAGACACCCCGAGTAGTCCCAGGTGTGAGGTAACTGCTCATGCACCACGCCCAACACGCGACCCGTCGAGGCATGCTGCGACTGACCGGTGCCGCCGTGGTTCTGGGACTGGCGGGCTGTACCGGCGCAGACGACCAGGCTGGCAGCGGAGCGACCTCGACCCAGACGCCCACCGAGACTGACCACCACGGAAAGAACGAAGGTGACCACCACGACGACGCGGACGACCACCACGAGGGAGAGATGGATGGGAACCACAACGAGGAGGGGGGTGAGCACCACGACGAGGCGGAGGGTGGACACCACGACGAGGAGAGCGACGACAACGGCCACAACCACGACGAGGGCACACCCCAGGAGCCGTCGGCAACAGCCCAGGTGGAGATGCGGACCGAAGGAAGCGAACAGCACTACGCGCCACACGTCGTCTGGATCGAACCCGGCGGTACCGTCACCTGGGAACTCGAGAGCGGCAGTCACGACGTCACCGCGTACCATCCCGACAACGACAGACCACTCCGGATTCCGGAGGCAGCTAACCCCTGGCGTACCGAACTGCTGGGCGACGAGGGTGCGACCGTCGCACGGACCTTCGAAACCGAGGGCGTCTACGACTACTTCTGTACGCCCCACGAGGCAGTGGGGATGGTCGGGACAGTCATCGTGGGCGACCCCGACCCACACGAGCAGCCAGGCCTCGAGGAACCCGACAGTTCTCTCCCCGAGGGCGCACGGAACGAGCTGGCAGACCTCAACGCGAAAGTCGACGAGGTGCTCGGAGACACGCACTGATACTGCCGGCCATATACCGGTCGACGTAAGCCCTGATACTTTTAACGACGTGGAGATATTCGACCCCACGGAAGGTCGACATTGCTCACGGGCTCATGGCCGGCAGTATGACCATGAGCCGGTAGTCGTCCATCGACGACCAGACCGTGTCTACGTCATTGTCACCCGGAACGCAGTCGACCCGTCGGACGGACAGTAACGCTCGTTCCGCAGTCCGGGCACCGGTAGTGGGTTTCGTTCGTAGTCGCGTCGAGATTCCAGACACCGTCGGATCGACTCCGATAGTCACAGTCCGGACAGAACAGTGTCGGTTTGGGCGGGACATCGGGCGTTGCCATCGTCTCTACCGGGGTATCTCGTGCTGGCTTTCCTCGATCTGGATCCCCCGAGCGCGCAGCTCCGCGACCAGTTTTTCCGGCGAGACACCACCGCGGTTGGCTGCCTCACCGAGCGTGAGTGTGCCACTGCGATACAGTTCCAGCGCGATTGTGAGAGACCTGAACGACATTCTCTGTTCGATCGAGAAAAGTGGTTGGAGAAATTTAAGCTTTTGGATTCAAAGAAAAATAAATGTATATTTAGTAGCCCAGGTACTGTTCATTCTATTCGTAACATGCGCAAAAAGAGTATATTATGGAATAAAAGCGCTGCCGGTGCAGTACGTCCTCGAAACGTCGTGACGCTTCGAGACGCGAGCCGGTATCAGACGAACGCGAGTGGCGCCATCACGAGGACGCCGACGGTGACACCGGCAGCCAGTTCCACCCGACCGCCGTTCGGGAGCGCGCTGCCGAGGTCGAGTGCTTCGGGGATGAACTCCGTCAACACCAGATAGACCATCGCGCCCGCGGCGAAGCCAAATCCCATGGGCAGAAACTGCTTTGCGAGGGTCACAAAGTAGTAGGCGATGACCGCCCCGATCGGCTGGGGGAGACTGGAGAAGATGGCCCACCAGGCCATCCGCCACTCGCTGACGCCCATCGACCGTAGCGGGATAGAGATGGCGACCCCCTCGGGGATGTTGTGGATGGAGATGGCGACAGTCATGAACACCGCGAGCACCGGCAACGTCAGGCCGGCCAGCCGTATCGCGTCACCGGCGGGGACACTCGCCAGCCCGAGTTCCGCGAACGATACCCCGACCGCGACGCCCTCCGGGAAGCTGTGGACCGTCAGGATGCCCAGCACCAGCACCAGTTTCTTGAAGTCGGCCTCCTCGTACTCCTGGGGGTCGATGTCTGCCCCCTCGAGGAGTTCGTGTCCAACGGTCACGAGTGCCACCCCTGCCACGACCCCGGGAGCAATCGCCAGCGCGGCGTCCACCACCGTCCCGTCGATGACCGCGATTCCCTCCATCACCAGGCCGAAGACCGACGCCGAGACCATGATGCCCGACGCCAGTCCCCACAGCGCGACGTTCCAGCGGGTGCTGATGTCGTCGAACACGAAGAACGGAATCGCACCGAGTCCCGTCGCCAGTGCCGTTATCAGCCCGGCGACAAACACTAGCACCAGATTCTCCAGAATCGCCATGCGCGTGGCTACGTCCCGGATCCTTTATAAGTATCACGAAAATTATATTTTTGGCCAACCTAAATCCGGCGCGGCGACGGATCGTCCGGCAGCATGTCAACCGCCGTACTGTGGTCCTTCGTGGCTAGATCCCTGGAAGTCGGGGTCGTAGATGTCCTCGTTTTCGGTTCCGACGACGTCGACTTCCGCCAGCAGCCCCTTTCGAACGACGCGGCTCAGGGCGTGGTCGACCAGTTTGATGCGCTCGGGCACCGGCGTCTCCATCTCGGCGATCCAGCAACTGCCGGGAGGCACCTTGCCGGTCTGGACGTTCTTGTCCGCGTAGGCAGCAGGGTCTTGGTCCTCGGGCACCCCGCCGTCCCGGTAGGCCCTGCTCCAGACGTTCCCGATGGCGTGGAAGTTACTCGAGTAGTTGGGACCGCCCGTGACGAGGAACACCCGGACCGTATCGCCCTGCTGGACTTCGAGGGGCCCGCGTGCGGCAGCTGCCCAGGCGTACTTCTCGCCGTTCAACAGGACGTAGGTGGGATCCTCGCGCGCCATCGCGTCCATGTCGAACGAGTGGTGGCCGTCGGCGCCGGTCTCCTTGTCGCTGTAGATTTCGTGCTGACCGAAGTACAGCTCCGCGTCGACATCCGGCAGTCCGTCCCTGGGCTCGACGACGATCATCCCGAACATGCCGGCGCTGATGTGCATGTCCAGGTTCGGGACCGCACAGTGGTAGATGTACGCGCCGGGGTACTCGGCCCGGAACTTCATCGAGTTCTGTTCGCCGGGGTTCGCAGTTGTCGCCACCGAACCGCCACCTGTCCCGTAGACCGCGTGGAAGTCCACGTTGTGAGGGAGGTCGCCCTCGTTCTGGACGGTGAGTTCGACCGTGTCACCCTGGCGTACCCGAACCATCGGTCCGGGCACCTGGCCGTCGAAAGTCATGTAGTCGAAGGTGACCCCCGGTTCGATCTCCGCCGTGTGCTCCTGGTAGGTCATCGTGATCTCGTGGGTCCGGGGTTCGTCCCAGTCGACGGGATCCGGCAGGTCTGTCGGATCACCCGCGATCCGGTCGACATCGACCTGCTTGGCCTGGTCGGTCGTCGTCTCGGTCGTGGTGACCTCCTGTGCCTGTGCCTCTCCGTCAGCTTCCGGGGCCCGTGTCGGACATCCGGCCAGGGTCGCGGTCCCGCCCAGACCGAGTGCCCCGAGAACGCGGCGGCGCGAAGTTTCGAACATTGGTTGGTTCCTCTACTCCTGTGTTTTTTCCCACCGGTATTAACCGGAATTAGTTTTCTCGGGGGCCGGGAATCGCGTGAACGTGTTCGTGCGCCTTTTTATACACGGACCGCCCGGTACTGGTCTGGAGTGTCATTATCTCGTTCCTACATGTCTGGGAACGTGAAAAAGAAAATTAACGGTACACCGAGTCGTTCGTAGCGTGGTTCGATGTACGATCCGATACTGATCCCAACGGACGGGAGTACACAGGCGATGAACGCAGTCGAGGAGGGCGTCCGGCTGGCGGCGAGACTCGGCTCGACGGTGCATGCGCTGTACGTCATCGACAAGTTCGAGGCGAAGATCGTGCCGATCACGGGCGAACAGGAGGAGAAACGCGAGGAGTACCGCGAGCACGCCGAGGAAGCCACGGGCGAGGTGGCAGAGCTGGCCGCCGCCGCGGGCGTCGAGTGTGTCACAACGATCGAGACCGGCGTGACCCACCGCGAGATTGTCAACTACGTCGAAGAAGCGGGCGTCGAGATGATCGTGATGGGGTCACGGGGCCGCAGCAATCTCGAGGAGGTACTGCTCGGAAGCACTGCGGACAGGATCATCCGAGCAGTCGACATTCCGGTCACGGTCGTCCACAAACGTCCCAGCGAACGTCTCGAGTGGATGATCCGCGGTCAGGACACTGTCCACGGCTGACGGGTATAGGGATGTTCGAAAGCGTTTACCAGGTCGACCGCACGCCTTCTTGCGGTCGATCCTGTAATGACTTTCGAACATCCCTATATCAGGGACTTCCGAGACGCTCGATCGTCACCTCGTGTGCGCTGCCGTGCTCCTCTTTGTGGTCGGCCTCGATGAGGAGCGCCTCTTCGAGCGACGTCGTCTCGCGCTCGAACGAACAGGTCCCGCAGTGGAGCCTGAACGCCGCCATCGTTAGATGTTCGCGCGCAGTCCGGCCGGCTGTGGCGACTCGTGGCCGGGACCGAGGAGTTCGACCTCGAACTCGCCGTCGCTGGCGAGGGTGATCACCGCGCCCTCGAAGTTCCGTTCGTAGACGTTCGTGTGGTTGCCCGACCCGCTCAGACGGACCCTCTCCTCGATCAGGCCGGCCTCGTGCAACCGGTTGATCTTCCGGTATGCCGTCGAGAGCGGGATGTCACACTGCTCCGAGACCTCCTTGACCGCTTTCGCCTCCTCCTCGATGGTGCTCAGAATTGCCTGACAGTCGGTGTCGTCGGCCGCCAGCAGGAACGCGTTGAGTTTGGGATCGGTCATTGGGCGTCTGTGTCTACGATCGGTGCTATCTTAGGAGGATAAACTAGTCAACTAGAGATAGCCGAGCGATACGAATCGAGAACCTCTAGTCAAAAAGTGACAAATATCTATTCTTTCGGCGTGATCGGGACGTCGCCACGGTCCGGGGCGGGTCGGAGGTCTTCGGTGTCGACCAGCAGGCCGAGTATCTTGTGGACGGCCGTACGGACGTGCTGGTAGAACGTCGGCGCAGAGACGCCGAGAGCGTCGGCCAGTTCCTCGCCGGTCGAATGACGGGGTGACTCGAAGAAGCCGGCGTGGTACGCGAGCGCCAGGACTTCGCGCTGTCGGTCCGTGAGGGTATCCCCGACAGCGTTTTTCGTCATCGTGACTGTGGCAGCCTCCTGGGTGAGGGTCCGCTTCGCGACGAAAACAGTCCCCTCGTACGCCGCCTCGAGGTCGGTGATGAGCGCCCCCACATCCGACTGGGGCGCGACCTCTGCAAGCAGCGTCGCACCGTCGTCGTCGGCCTCGTACGATCGGATGGTGGCGCCCTGTTCGAGCAATCCCGACATCGGCCCGGTTCCGGCGGTCACCTCGACGACGCCCGTCTCGCCCCGCGCCTGGACGACCCGGGCGCGGCTGACCCCGGACTGTCCGTCCAGCGCCTCGACGACGGCCGCCGGCGGTGCGCCGTCGACCTGGACGTAACAGAGATACTCCATGTCGGCAGTCGGGGTGACGTTGGTCACGGAGAGGCGACAGACGAGGTCCATCGCAACCCGGGCGAACGCAGAGTCGTCGGCCCCGACCTCGAACTCCACCTCGACGACGGTGTCTGTGTGGAGCAGCTGTTTGTTCTCGGCCGCGTTGATCGCGTGACCGATCCGTTCGCCCAGTTCCCGCAACAGTCCCCGTTCGTGCTTGTCGAAGGCGTTCGGTCGCGCGGAGTAGACCCCGATGACACCCAGGACAGTCTCGCCGTACGTGACCGGTACCGCAGCGACCGACTGGAACCCGTACTCGATAGCCCGGTCACGCCGTGCCCCCGATCCCGGCTCCGTCGGCACTTCCTGCACCACGCTGACCTCCCGATCCCTCACTGCACGGTCGAATGGACCTCGGCCGAGGTCGTCCCCACCGACCGACAGGTCGATCGCGCGGACGAACGCCGCCTCGACGCCGGCCCGGTCGCGGGATTCGATCTCTCCGGTCGCCCGGTTGTACCCCCCGACCCAGGCGAACAGGTAGGCGTCGGACGCTGCCAACTGTTCGCACACGACTCGATCGATCTCCTCGCGGGTGCCCGCTCGCACGAGTTCCCGGTTGATCGGACGGAGGCTCTCGATGATCTGCTGGACGCGTTCCAGCGAGTTGCGCTGGCGACGCAGCGTTCGCTCTCGCCGTTTCTGTTCGGTGATCTCGTCGTTGACCGCGACGAACCGCGTTATCTCCCCGGCGTCGTCGACGATGGGCGCGATTGTCTGGTTGATGGTGTATCGCTGGCCGGATTTGCGCTCGTTTATGACCTCGCCGGTCCAGACCTCGCCGTCGAGGATCGTTCCCCACAGGTCCGCGAAAAACGCCTTGTCGTGCTCGCCGGAGTTGAGAATCGATGGGGTCTTTCCGATCGCTTCCTCGGCGCTGTAGCCCGTCATGTCCTCGAACGCGGGATTGACGTACTGGATGGTGGCGTCGGTCTCCGTGACGTAGATGGAGTGTCCTGCGTGTTCGATCGCTTCCCGGAAGGTACGGAGCGACTGTTCGCGTTCTCTGCGTTCGGTGCTGTCCTCGATCGCCACCGTGACCCGCTCGGTGGCTCCCTCGTCCGACCGGATCGGCGCTGCACTCACGGTCACCCAGGCGGTCTCGTCGTCCCCGCCGACGAACTGGAGTTCCACGTCCTCGATGGTCTCCCCTTCGTCGAAGACGCGGTCGACCGGGAGTTCCTCTGGGGGAACCCGTTCGTCGTCCGTGTCACGATACTCTCCCACCGATCCGAACTGTCGACCGGTCAGCGATCCGGTCGCCGGTCCGAGGATGTCGACGGCCTGCCGGTTCGCGCGCTCGATTGTCCCATCCGCGTCTGCGACGAGCAAGCCGACCGGACTCGTCTCGAATATCTGCTCCAGCACCGCGCGCTCGTGGAACCGCTCCTTATCGGCGTGTCCGTCGTCGTCGCGACTGATCTCGGCCAGAAGCCGGCGTTCGTCTTCGAGGTGCCTCGCACCGCGCTCGTCACGGAGTACCAGCGTATATCCCGCAATCTCGCCGTTTTGCTGGCAGGGCGTGATCGTCACCGACGCCGGGAACGCCGACCCCGGGTTTCGGACGCACTGAACGGCACTCTCGAAGTGGCCGGCCCGCTGGACGGTTTCCAACACGCTGTCGAGTTCCTGCTCGCCGACGGTCCCGTCGTCGAACAACGCGGTGACAGGCTTCTTGAGGACGTCCTCGGCCGTTCGACCCGTGAGCGACTCGGCCCCGGCGCTCCAGGTGTCGATCCGTCCCTCGGCGTCGAGCCTGACGCTCGCGACGTCGCCGGTGCCTGTCACTGCCGACGGGGACTCCCCTGCACCTGCCGGCAACTGTTGGTCCTGTGTCGGCTTCCGGTCGGAGGATGGCTCGTCGTCGGACACTGTGACCGTCCGTAGACCGCCGGTGTGCAAAAGCCTGTTCTCGCAACCGGGAGCGCCTCGCTCTCGGTCCCGGAGAAGGTGTCCGAAATCGTGACCCGTCCGGAGCTCCCGTTCTCCTCTATACCGGTCGACGTAACTTTTGATACTTCTTAACCGGACGTTCCCGGCTGAAAGTATCAGGGCTTACGTCGACCGGTATACGTCCCGTGACAGGTTACCGTTCGAAGCCGGGCGGGAGGCCGGCGTGTCCGATACCGGACTGGTCCTCGATCCGGAATCGGTAGACAGCGACACCCCGGGAGAGGTCTGCCCTCTCGAGGATGTCCGGCCGCCAGGCGTCATCGAGCGGCGCGTCGTCCCACGCCTCCCGGGGCAGTCGTTCGAGCGGTCCCTCCAGGACGACACTCTCCCACTGAAACGCAGAGTCGGCGCTGTAGACCAGAAACCGCGCGCGGTCGGCCTGCTCGCTGTATGCTTCCTTGTGGCTGTCGGCGCCGAGTACGTAGGTGAAGTACAGCGCCGATTCGCCGTCGTAGCCGTACGACATGGGCACGACGTACGGCGCTTCGTCGCCCGGAAGTGCGAGCACACCCATCCGCTGGCTCGCGAGGAACTGGTCGACTGACGCCTCGTCCATCCTGGACAGGCCGATTTCCCCGAGTTCGTCGACGGACATACCGACTGCTCCGGCCCGAGGACGTGTAAAGAGGCGCGACGATTCTCACCGAGTAGCAAACGCTCTCTCCCGTCTACGGGACAGCTCCACTCCCAGCCAGCGCCCTCGTCGGGCGGTCGAAAGCACCCATTCTCAGTTGACAGAGAATCCCCGCCACCGACTTGTTGTACCGGACGCAAGTCTGCCGTATGTCGCTCTCCGAGTTACGGGAAGACGGACTCGAAGAGATCAAGATCTACGAGTTCGAACTCGTCGAGTCGATGGGGATCAAACACACCGGGCTGGCGCCCGTGAACACCGATGAGTAACGCGACCGTACACACCCTGACCGAGGTGGAGATCGACAAGTTTCTCGACCAGCAACAGACCGGCGTCCTCTCGATGGCCAGCGACGACCGCGGGTACGGCCTTCCGATGTCTTTCACGTACAAGCCGGACACCGAAGAAGTGTACCTGCGCCTGGGATACGGACCGGACAGCACGAAACGCGAGTTTCTCGAGTCCGCGACGGAGGTGACGTTCGTCGTGTACGACGAGACCATCGAGGGATGGGTGAGCGTCCTCGTCCGGGGGCCCTTCGAAGAACTGTCGAGTCTCAAAGAAGTCCGGGACCGGCATCCCCGCGGCGGGTCCGGCCGGTCGCTGGAACAGGCAGTCAACAACCTCGAAATCCCGTTTTTCGACGTGTTCGACATGAACGCCGACCTGGAGTTCGTCGTTGGCCGAATCGAAGCGACCGAGATGACCGGCGTGGTCGAATCCAGTCCGTAGCGGTGTCGCGATTCGCGCTGCCGGATCAGTCCCCGAACGGTCCGCCCCCGCCCATGCCGGGCCCACCGGGGCCGCCGGGACCACCGGGGCCGCCGGGACCACCACCCTGTTGCATCTGTTTCATCATCCGCTCCATGTCGGCGTCGCCCATACCCTGGAACTGTTTGATCGTCTGTTCCATCATCTTGTGTTGTTCGAGGAGTTCACGCACGCGGTCCTCGGGTTTGCCGGATCCGCGGGCGATACGCCGGGTTCGACTCGCGCCGACGATCCGCGGGTTCTCGAGTTCCGCATCGGTCATCGAGTCCATGATGATGTCGAAATCCTGCATCCGCTCTTCGGTGATGTCCATCGCGTCGTCGGGCAACTGGTCCATGAGTCCCCCGCCCATACCGGGGATCATGTCCATCACCTGATCGAGCGGTCCCATGCGGTTCATCGCGTTCATCTGTCTGCGCATGTCCCGCAGCGTGAACTGGCCCTCGAGGATGTCCTCGGGTTCCCAGTCTTCCTCTTCTTCCTGTGTCTCGGCCATCGCGCGCTCGACGCGTTCGGCGAGTTGTTCGAGGTCACCCATTCCCAGCAGCCGCGAGACGAATCCCGACGGCTCGAACCGTTCGATGTCCTTGACCGTCTCGCCGGCTCCGAGGAAGGCGATCGTCGAGTCGGTCTGGTCGACGGCCGCGAGTGCGCCGCCGCCCTTGGCGGTCCCGTCGAGTTTGGTGACGACGACGCCGTCGATACCGATAGACTCCTCGAACTCCTCCGCCTGGTCTCTGGCGCTCTGTCCCATCGCGGCGTCGAGGACGAGCAGGTTCCGGTCGGGATCTGCTGCGGCCTCGATGTCCTCTATCTGGTCGACCAGTTCCTCGTTGAGGGCGTCACGGCCCGCGGTGTCGACGATCCGGACGTCGGCGTCGGCGGTCGCCTCCAGCCCCTCGCGGGCGACCGCGACGGGATCCTCGGCGTCGGGTTCGCCGTAGAAATCGACCTCGGCGTTCGCGGCCATCTGTTTGGCCTGGTCGTACGCACCCGGCCGGTCGGTGTCGGTCTGGATGATCGCGGGGCGGAGCCCTTTCTTCGAGAACCACCACGCGATCTTCGCCGCGGAGGTCGTCTTCCCCGACCCGTACAGCCCTGCGAGGAGAATCGTCTGGTCTTCCAGCGGCAGTTCGGTCGACTCCCCCACCAGACCGACCAGTTCCTCGTAGACGATCCGGAGTACCCAGTCCCGCGGCGGAGTACCGGCAGGGGGTTCCTCTTCGAGTGCGCGGGTCCTGATGCCCTCGGAGAGAGACTGGACGAGGTCGATGTCAACGTCGGCCTGGATCAGGGAGCGCTGTATCTCCCGGACCACCCCGTCGATGTCCTCCTCGGAGATGCGGGACTTCCCCCGGAGGTCGTTCAGCGTACTCCGGAGCGAGGATCCCAAGTCGTCGAGTACCATTTGTCGTCGGGTACGCGACGGCCCCGTTAAAGCCTTTTCTCGCTGGCTCCGCCCTCTGGCAGAAAGTGGCCGCCGTCGATCGCTGACCGGTCCCACTGTGCGTAACGATTAATACTCGATGGTCTGAATCCGGAGTGATATGAAACAGCCGATGCTGACGGTGGATTTTCTGGACCGTGCACTGGACAACTACGGCGACGTCGTCGGTGTCGTTTCTCACGACGGGACCGAGTACACGTACGCGGAGTTCGGCGAGCGCGTACACCGGCTCTCGAACGCCCTGCGCGGGATGGGTCTGGAGCGTGGCGACAGGGTCGCGGTGCTGTCGCCGAACACCCACTGGTTTCTCGAGGCGCTGTTCGCGATCAACCAGATCGGACTGGTGTCGGTCCCGACGAACTATCGGCTGATCGCCGAGGACTACGAGTACATCCTCGAGGACTGCGGGGCGTCGGCGGTACTGGCCGACCACGAGTACGCTGAGAAAGTCGAGGCGGTGCGCGATCGAGTCTCTGCCGGCAGGTACATCGCCCACAGCGCCGACCGCGTCGACGGCGACTGGGAAGACTACGAGACCATCGTCGAGGCAGCCTCGCCCGAGCGGCCCGCCAGACCGGACATCTCCGAGGACGAGGCCGCGACGATCAACTACACGTCCGGGACGACGGGCGACCCGAAAGGTGTCGTTCGGACCCACCGCACCGAACACTGGCACGCGCTGATCACGGCCCACCACACCGAGGTGCGGGACGACGACACGTACCTCTGGACGCTGCCGATGTTCCACGTCAACGGGTGGGGGTACCCCTACGTGATCACGGGCGTCGGAGCCACGCACGTCTGTCAGCGCACCTTCGACGCTGCCGGGGCGATGGAGCGGATCCGCGAGCACGACGTGAGTTACCTCTGTGGCGCGCCGACAGTGCTGGATCGGCTCGTCGACCAGGCCGAAGCGAGCGACCGGCCGGCGAGCGGCGACGCCGACGTCCGCGTCGCGACGGCTGCGAGTCCCCCGCCGGAGGCGACCATCCGGACCGTCGAGGACGAGCTCGGCTGGCGCATCCTCCACGTCTACGGGCTGACCGAGACGGGACCGCTGATCACCACGAGCAACTCCCCGCGGCGCGTCGAAAGCGAGGGACGGTTCGCAATCAAGACGCGCCAGGGGTCGGCGATGCTCGGGACGCGACTGCGCGTGGTCGACGAGAACGGCGAGGACGTTCCCCGGGACGGCGAGACGATGGGCGAGGTGGTCGTCCGGGGCAACCAGGTGATGGACCGCTACTGGAACAAGCCGGAGAAGACCGAACGGGCGTTCTCTGACCGCGTGGCGGGGTGGTTCCACACCGGCGACATCGCCACCTGGGACGAGCGCGGGATGGTCTCGATCAAGGACCGCAAGAAGGACATCATCATCTCCGGCGGGGAGAACATCTCCAGCGTCGAAGTCGAAGACACCCTCTACAATCACCCCGACATCGAGCGGGTGGCGGTCATCGGGGTCCCCCACGAGGAGTGGGGCGAGACGCCCAAGGCGATTGTCGTCCCGGCGGACGGTGCCGACCCCACTGCGGAAGACGTGCGCTCGTTTGCGGACGAGCGCCTCGCGGGTTTCAAAACACCGACCCGCGTCGACTTTGTCGACAGCCTCCCGGAGACGGCCACGGGAAAGGTCCAGAAGGTAAAACTCCGCGAGACACACGGGGGCGGGGACGGGATCGCGATGGACGGATAGTGCCGCGAGAAGGTGTCGACGCTGCGCTCATACTGTCGGCTATAAGCCCGTGAGCACTGTCGGCACCCCGGGGTGTCGAATATCTCCACGAAGTTATAGCCGACAGTATCAGACGCCCTCGATCGTCTCCCGGTGGGCGTGGATCGCGTCGATGGCCTCGTCGACGGTGACTGCGACCTCGTCGTTCGCGGGCGTCTGGACGTCGTCGAGTTTGGCTTCGATACGCGCGAGTCGGCCGTGGTCCGGGCCGTGAGTGGCGTCGGCCAGCCGCTCCAGCTGGTCGGAAATGTCAGTCAGCGTCTCCTGCGATTCGGGATCGGTCGTGTTCTCGGCAGCCGACGCGAGCAGGTCACCGGCCGTGGCTAGTTCGTCCCGGGACATATCGGAGTGTTGACCGAGATGGGCGATAATCGTTACGGTCGTCCGGGTGCCCGAGAGAGACCGTGCTTACTTTCCGCGACCCCTGTCGCCGTGGACGCTCGGGCGGGTGTGTTCGGTGCCCTTGCCCTTCGAGCCGAGCCCGCGGTTCTGCTGGCCGGCGCTGGTCAGGCCGCGCAGCGCGCGGTTGTCGTGGGCGTCGTCGCAGATCCAGTCGAGGTCGTCGTCGTTCTGGATGGCGGGGTGGTTGGGGTCGAGCAGGATGATTTCGTACCACTTCTGGCGGCCGTCCTCGCCGACTGGATAGCTGTTGAGCACGCGGAGGTTGGGGTAGACCCGTGTACACCGTTCCTCGGCGACGCGCTGGATGTTCTTGCGGCGGGTGATCCGCGTGACGCCCTGTCGTTTCGAGCGCCGGCCCGCGGTGAACCGCTGCTTGCGGGCACCGCCCTTGCGGACGCTCGCGCGGGCCACCACGACGCCCTGTTTTGCCTTGTAGCCCAGCGAGCGTGCGCGGTCGAGGCGCGTCGGCCGGTCGATCCGTTCGATCGCACCCTGGTTGCGCCACTCCTGTTGTCGTTGCCACTGTAGTTCCGCTAGCTTGCCGTCGTCCGGGTCCTTCCAGGCCTCCCGGATGTGCGAGTAGAAGCTCCGTGTCATGTGTCTCACCACGGGCGTTGCGTGGTTCAAACCCCGTGTGGGGTTCACATCCCGACCCGCACCGGCCGCGAACGGATCCACGGGCGGCGACGGCCGCCAGCGTCCGTTCGTCGGTGCTGCAGGTGCCCACTGGTGCCCGTCCGCCAGCGAGTGCCTGATCTTTCCCGTTGGCGAGTAAAAACGCTTCGAACTGTGCCAGCACCGGCCCGGTCGTTCGTCTCGTAGTGATTGCTGTACCGAATTACCGTTTCGACCGCGTCGCGTCCTGCGGTCGATC
>CAYYHG010000009.1:0-36794 GCA_964471665.1 uncultured Halobacteriales archaeon
ATCACCATCGAGGACACCCGCGAACTCTCGCTGTACCACGACAACTGGCTCTCCTCGGTCACGCGCGAGCGGATGGGCGGGTCGGACATCACGATGTACGACCTCCTGCGGTCGGCACTGCGCCACCGCCCCGAGTACATCATCGTCGGCGAGGTGCGCGGCGAGGAGGCCATCACGCTGTTCCAGGCGATGAACACCGGCCACACCACCTTCTCGACGCTGCACGCCGACTCGGTGCAGACGGTCATCAACCGCCTGGAGAACGAACCGATCAACGTCCCGCGGCCGATGGTCTCCTCGCTCGATATCCTCTGTGTGCAGGTGCTTGCGCGCTCGGGCGACGAGCGGGTCCGGCGCGCACAGACGATCGCAGAGATCGAGGGGATCGACCAGCGGACCGGCGAACTGGACTACTCGAACACGTATTCGTGGTCGGCCACGGAAGACGAGTTTGCCGAGTCTAACTCCGAACTCCTGGAGGACATCCGCGAGGAACGGGGCTGGGACCAGGGGGAACTCCTGCAGGAACTCCGGAACAGAAAGCGGTTCCTCCAGTACCTGCGACAGGAGGGTGTCACCGACTACCGGCGCTTCACTGCGATGGTCAACAAGTACTACGCCGACCCTGCGCGGGTGATGCGTCGCATCGAGGCGGCCGGCGTCGACGCACCCACCTGATATGTCCGTCCACTGGGTGGCACCGTCGGTACTCGTCGTGGTCCCGACGGCGGTCTGGCTGCTGGCAAAAGTCGACGGACGGGTCGAACGGATCGTCGCGCGGTTCGCGCGGAAGCGGTTCGGGCGGTTCGTCACCGAGAGCACCGAGCGCAAACGGACCATCGAGTCCGCCTACGTCGGCCAGACCTACTCCAGGTACGCGTCGACGACGCTTCTGTACACCGTCATGGCCTTCGTCGCCGGGGCGGTCGGCGGGGCCTACGCCATCGCCGGCACGCTCGCGGTCTTCGAGACGGTCGTCCGGGCGCTGGCGGGACTGCCGAGTGCCATCAGAGACACCGCCGGCTTCCGCCCGGACTACGAACTCGTCCTCGCCGAGAGTACCCGGTGGGCAGTCGTCGTCGGCGGCGGGTTCGCCATCGGCGTCCTGTTGGCGGTGCTTGCGTACGTCTTCCGCTGGAAACTCCCCGAGAGTACCGCCGAAGTCCGCCGGCGGAGCATCGACGAGGGCCTGCCCCGGACCACGGCCTTCATGTACGCGCTCGCCCGCGGCGGGATGGAGTTCCCGGAGATCATCCGCATCCTGGGCCGGAACCGTGCGATCTACGGCGAGACGGCAAACGAGATGCGCCTCGCCGTCCGCGAGATGGACCTGTTCGGGCGGGACATGATAACCGCCCTCCGGCGGACGGGGCGCCGCACACCCAGCGAGCAGTTCCGCACCTTCTCCGAGAACCTGGTGAGCGTCCTCCGGAGCGGATCGAATCTCTCGGAGTTCCTGCGCGAGCAGTACCGGCGGTTCCAGGAGACCGCCGAGGAACGCCAGGAGGAGGTCCTCGAGTTCCTGGCGACCATCGCGGAGGCGTACGTGACGGTGCTGGTCGCCGGGGTGCTCTTTCTGTTTACCATCCTGCTCGTGTTCGGGCTGACGACGACCGACACGCTCCCCTTTCTGCGGATACTGGCGTACGTGATGATCCCGCTGGCGAACGCCGGGTTCGTGGTCTTTCTCTCACAGCAACTCGAGACGCTGGGTATCGACCGGACGAGCGGCGCCGGACTGCTCGACGAACACGAGGCGCGGACGCCGAACCCGGCGTTGCCGGCCCGCGCGGTGCACGAGACGGACGGCGGTGCCCGGGTCGACGGGGGTGTCGGGACCGACGAGGACGGGGACGAGGGCAACTGGTCGGCGCTCTCGCGATACGACCGGGTCAGGTCCGTCACGGACGTCCTCACCGACCCGGTCCGGTCGATTGTCTGGCACCCGACGTCACTGCTGTACGTGACTGTGCCCATCGCGGTGCTGGTGTTTCTGGTGCGTCTCCCGGGCGCACTCGGCGGGACTGGCGTCAGCGTCCGCGTCCTCGACGACCTGCTCGTGCAGTCGACGCTGTTCGTCCTCGGGACGTACGCCGTGGTCCGGGAGTTGTACAGGCGCCGGATCGACCGCGTCGAGGCCGCGATGCCCGAACTGCTGGAGCGGCTGGCGAGCCTCAACGAGGCGGGGATGACGGTCGTCGAGGGGTTCGAACGGATCCGTGGGAGTGACCTCGGCGTCCTCACGCCGGAGGTCGAGCGCGTCTGGCGGGACATCGAGTACGGCGCGAACGTCTCCGACGCCCTGGTTCGGTTCGGCCGGCGGCTCCGGACCACTGCGATCACCCGTGTCGTAATACTGTTGACACACTCGATGCGAGCGAGCGGGCAGATGGGAGAGGTGTTGCGCATCGCGGCCACACAGGCCCGGGCCGACCTGCGGTTGCGCCGCCAGCGACGGCGCCAGATGCTCACCTATCTCGTGGTCATCTACATCGCCTTCCTCGTCTTTCTGGTCATCATCATCGCAGTCAACGAGGTGCTGGTGCCGAGCCTCCCGGAGTCGGTCGGCGGGCCGAGCGAGGAACAGCTCCGCGGGCTGGGCGTCAGCGCCGACCAGTTCGCCCGCTTTGGCCAGGTCGACAAGGCCGCCTACACGCTCGTGTTCTTCCACGCGGCGCTCGTCCAGGCGGTCTCGGCCGGTCTCGTCGGCGGCATGCTGGGCGAGGGAACCATCAAGAGCGGCGCCAAACACGCCGCGATCATGCTCGGGTTCGCGTACGTGCTGTTCGTCGTGATCTCTTCGCCGGTCGCCTCCGTCGGGGCTGTCGGAGCGGCCTCGACGGGCGATACCCTCACCGTCGACTCGGCGTCGCTGTCCGACGGGGGCTACGTCGTCGTCTACGACGGCACTGCCAACGGGACGACGCTCGGCCGGTCGGCGTACCTCCCGCCGGGGACCCACGAGGACGTCATCGTCAGGCTCGACGAACCGATAACCAGCGACCGGACTGTCGACGTCGTGCCCCACCGGGAGACGACCGGTGACCAGACCTTCGACTATCCGGGCCCGCCCTACGAGCCAGGTGCCTCACAGCCCGACCGGCCCTACAGGAGCTTCTCCGGCAGCGGTCCCGACGCGGTCGAGGTGCAGGTCACCTACGTCGGCTAGGTTGTGTCGCCCGCCGCTCCGGGAGCCACAAAGAGAGACCGAGACCTGACTGTGTGATAGGGACGGTTGTAGTTCGTTACCGGATCACCCGCCGACGACGGCGGTTGTCCTGAAAAACGGCTACAACCGTCCCTATGAGGCGCTAGAACCGGACGTCGGCAGTCTCCTCGCTGCGCTGTCCCAGCCGCTGTTCTACGAGAAAGAAGGCGACGTTGACTGTTGCGGCCACGAGCACGAGAACGACGATGATTGCGAGGATACGCGCCACCTGTACACCGCTGATGTACTCCATCAGCGTGTACCCGAGCCCGGACCGGGCCGCGAACATCTCGCCCAGGATGACGCCGAGAAACGTGAGGTTGAATCCGAGGCGGAGGCCGATGACCAGTCCCGGGAGGATGGAGGGGACGACCACTTCACGAAACGTCTGCCACCGGGAGAGCGCGAGCGAGCGGGCCACTTTCAGGTGTTCGTCCTCGATGGTCTCCATCGCCCGCATCGTCAGAATGGCGATCGGGAAGACGCCGTGGAACCACCCGAAGGCGATCTTCGATTCGATCCCCAGCTGGAACACGAACAGGAACAGCGGGTACAGCGTCACTTTCGGGATGGCGTAGGTCCCGAGGATGATGGGTTCGAAGACGTCCTGCCAGAAGTCGTCGAGTCCGAGAACGACGCCGACCCACACCCCCACCACGACAGCGAGGACGTAGGCGACGACGAGTTCGATCATCGTCTGCCTGCCGTCGGTGATCATCCACCCGGATTCGAATCCGGCGACGAGTTGCCGGGCAGTCGCGGCGGGCGTCGCCAGCGCGAACCCGCTCGCCACGCCGGCCAGCGCCTGCCACACCAACACGAGCAGGACCGGCACCGCGAGCCGGCCGAGCCACACCACGTCGTCGTCCGACAGCCGTCGCCACCCGACGTCGACGCTCATGCACCGACCCTCCTGTAGAGGCGCCGTTCGAGATGGGTCAGCGCCGTGTTGACGACCAGGGCCAGCAGGATGATCAACAACATCGCGGCGAACATTCCGCGGACGTCGAAGTTGTTGTAGCTAAAGGAGATGAGCCAGCCGAGACCGCTCTCGGCCAGGATGAACTCGCTGGCGACGGTGCCGATCAGCGCGTAGATGAAGCCGAGTTTCAGCCCGGTGAAGACGTACGGCACCGCGGCCGGAAAGTAGACGTAGACCAGCAGCTGCCGCCGGGTGAGGTTCATGTCCTTGCCCGCTTTCACGTAGACGTCGGGGATGTTCTCCAGCCCGGACGCGGTGTTCGAGACGAGGATGGCGACGCTGAACCCCCAGGCGATGAGGAGGATCGGGACGATCCCGAGCCCGAAGATGGTGATGAGCAGCGGGTAGAACGCGAAGAACGGCACCGCGTAGTAGATGAGCAGATACGGATCGAGGACACGCTTGAGGAGCTGGTGTCGCCACAGGACGACGCCGGCGGGCAACCCGGTGAGGATCGCAAGGAGGAAGGCTCCGAACACCGCCGCGAAGGTCTGTTGGATGTGTGGGGTGAGCGCCCCCGACGCGAGCAACCCGAGGAGTTCGTCGGTCATCTCCGAGAGCGGGATGAGCGTCGTCGAGTCGATGTACCCCAGTTTCGGGCCGAACTCGATGGTACCGACGACCATCGCCAGCACGCCGAGCTGGGCGGCCCGTACCTTGTGGTGGCGCTGGACCGTCGGGATCGATCCTGCGGCGGTCCCTGCCGTGTTTTCCTCGTCGGCGGCCATCCTCACTCACCGCCTGTAGTCCCGCCCGTCGCCTCGAGGCCCCGCTTGCTCTCGTCTTTGAGTTCGCCCCAGAGCCGCTGGACCAGGTCGTTGAACCGGTCGGTCGACATGGTGTCCTCGTCGCGAGGACGGGGAATGTCGTTGTCGACGACGGCGGTGATCCGGCCGGGCCGGGCGCTCATGACCGCGATCCGGTCGGAGAGCTGGACGGCCTCGTTGATGTTGTGTGTGACAAAGAGAATCGTCGACCCGGTCTCGCGCCAGATCCGGAGGAGTTCGGCACCGAGGATGAGGCGGGTCTGTTCGTCCAGCGCGCCGAACGGCTCGTCCATGAGCAGGACGTCCGGATCCATGACCAGCGTGCGCGCGATGGCGACGCGCTGGTTCATGCCGCCCGACAGCTCCGGTGGGTGAGCGTCCTCGAACCCCGAGAGGCCGACGAGATCGATCATCTCGCGGGCCCGCTCGCGGCGCTCTGTCTCCGGGACACCGTTCATTCGCAACCCGAACGTGACGTTCTCGAGAACCGACAGCCAGGGGAAGGTGCTGTGATCCTGGAACACCATCCCGATCCGCGGATCGGGATCTGTCACCGGGTCCCCCGCGAGCGATACCTCGCCCTCGGTCGGTTCGACGAGTCCGCCGATGATCTCGAACAGCGTGCTCTTGCCACAGCCGGTGGGCCCGATGATCGCGACGAACTCGCCGTCGTCGACCTCCAGGTCGATCCCGTCCAGGGCCTCGACGGTACTCTTGCGGGTGTCGCCGAGCCCGTACGTCTTCGAGACGCTGCGTAGCGCGAGCATCTACGCTTCGGCCTGGCTGACGTCGATCCGCTTGTCCTCCGGGAGGAACGACTGATCGACGATCTCCGACCACTCGACGTCCCGGTCGATGAGGTCGATGTTCTTCATCCCCTCCTCGATCAGCTGGAGGCCCTCGACGTTGAACTCGCCGGTGGTGTAGTACGACTCGGGGTCGACGTTCTCGAGGGCCTGTCGCGTCACCTCGGCGTCGTAGCCGTCGTTGTGGGAGGCGTATATGTCGGCGGCCTCGTCGCGGTTCTCCAGCAGGTACTCGACACCGCGGTTGCGGGCGCGAATGTACCCTTCGATGGCGTCGGGATTTTGCTCGATGATGTCGGGACCGACGATGATCGCCGTCTGGAGGAACTGCGGGATGTAGTCTTTGGCCCAGAAGACGACCTGCCAGGGCTCGTCGTCAGCCTGCTGGTTCGAGAAGATGGGATCGAGATTCGCCGCGACGTCGATCGCGCCCTCCTCCAGCCCGGTGAATCCCTCGCCCAGACCGCCCATGGCCTGGAACTCCACCTCGTCGACCGAGACGCCGTCGGCCCGCTTGACCGACAGCCCCGACGTGTTCTGGGTCACGGATCCGGCGCTCGTGTAACCGACCTTCTTCCCCGCCAGGTCGGTGATATCGCTGATCTCCGAGCCCTTCGGGGCGACCCAGTTGATCGTTCCAGGAGTGTTCGTCCCGGCGGAGACGATCGTGATCGGTGCGCCGGCGTAGTAGGCGTTGACTGCCGCCGGCGTTGCCACTTCACCGAACGGCAGGCCGCCGGTGACGACGTTCCTGACTGTCGTCCCACCGCCGCTCGAACCGGCGACGCTCTCGACGCGTATGTTCTCTTCCTCGAAGAACCCCTTCTCCATCGCTATCTGGTATGGGGGGTTGTACATCAACAGCGGCCAGTGAGTAACGGTCACCTCGGCGGAGAGTTGCTGTGTCCCGTCACTGCCGTCCTCGCTGGTGGTGCCGTCACTGTCGCCGTCGCTTCCCGCGTCGGAATCTCCGCCGCTCTCGCCGTCGCCGCTATCGCTGCCGCCGTCGCTGCCACCACCACTGCCGCTGCATCCTGCCACCAATACCCCGCTCGCAACCGCCGTACTGGCCAGATACGTTCGCCGGGTGCATCCTCTCTGTCCCTGTTTCTCCGATCGCTGGACCATGGTGTAGAAGGTGTCTATAGAACGGAACAGTATAAAACCCCAGTGATTAGTTCCTCCCGCTTTCGGGCGAATCTGTACATCGACGAACCCAAACAGTTCGACAGGCTACCCTGCAGTGATGGAGATCCGATTTCTCGGTGGTGCGGGCGAAGTCGGGCGGAGTGCGATCCTGGTCGACGACTCCCTGTTGCTCGATTACGGGATGAAAACGACCACGCCGCCACAGTTTCCGGTGTCCTCGGTCGAACCGGCGGCAGTGGTCGCCTCCCACGGCCACCTCGACCACGTGGGCACGATTCCGTCGCTCCTCTCTGGGGATCGACGGCCGCCAGTTCACTGGACGCCACCGACGCGGGAACTGGCGTTCACGCTCGCCCGCGACACGCTGAAACTCCAGGGCGGGACGTACGACTGCCCGTTCACCGGGGTCGACATCGAACGCATGACGCAGGTCTCCGAGACCCACGGCTACCGCGAGCCCTTCGAGGCTGCGGGCCACGAGGTGACGTTCTTCGACGCGGGGCACATCCCGGGCAGCGCGCACGTTCTCGTGGACGATGGCGAGACGCGACTGCTGTACACGGGCGATTTCCACACCGACGAGCAGCGACTGGTCGCCGGCACGACTGACCGCCCCGACGCCGACGTGGTCATCTGCGAGAGTACCTACTCCGACGTCGAGCACGAAGACAGGGAGACGGTAGAACGACGGTTCGCCGAGAGTGTGCGGACGACGCTGTGGGAGGGTGGCACGGTCGTCGTGCCGGCCTTCGCGATCGGGCGAACACAGGAGATGCTCATGGTGTGTGAGGCCTACGACATTCCCTGTTACGTCGACGGGATGGGCAAACAGGTCACGGAGATGGTCCGTCGGCATCCCGCGTTCGTCCGGGACGCGGACGCGCTCGGGCGGGCGAAATCCCACGCCAGGTTCGTCACCGGCCGGGACGGACAGCGCAGACGGGTCGCAGACCAGAACGTGGCGATCGTTACGACCAGCGGGATGTTGTCCGGTGGGCCGGCGATGAGCTACATCCCGGAGATCCGTCGGAATCCGACGAACAAGATCACGCTCACCGGCTATCAGGTCGCAGGCACGCCCGGACGCGAGTTGCTGGAGACGGGCAGTGCCGAAATCGACGGCCGCCGGATGCCCATCAGTGCCGGGGTCGAGTCGTACGACTTCTCCGCACACGCCGACCGGGACGGACTCTATTCGCTACTCGGTTCGTACCGCGACGCGACCGTTCTGGTCAATCACGGAGACCGGTGTGCCGACTTCGCAGACGAACTCACCCAGAACGGGTATCGGGCAACTGCGCCGGCGGTCGGCGAGACCGTCTCCGGCTTCTGACTGCCCACGCTGGCTACGGCTTTATGCGTCTGGGGGCGCAACCTCCGACCGATGCACGTCGGACTGGTCGGACAGCGGGACAACCACAGGGCGGTCTCGCTCGTGGGCGAGATCGCGGACCGACTCCAGACCGAGGACGTCGCAGTGGCCGTCGACGAGACGACCCGCGGGGCGTTCGACCGCGGCGTCTGGACCGGCCACGGCACGGACGCGTCGACGTCGGTCCCCGACGCCATGTCGGTCGACGAGCTCACGGGCTGTGATCTCGCAGTCAGCGTCGGCGGCGACGGCACCTTCCTGTACACGGCACGCGCAGCCGGGACGACACCGATCATGGGCGTCAACCTCGGCGAGGTGGGCTTCCTGAACGCCGTGTCGCCGGACGCAGCCGTCGAGACGGTTCTCGAAGAGGTCGATCACATCCGCCGGACCGGGAGCGCACGGACACGGACGGTCCACCGCCTGCGCGCCGAGACCGACGCGTGGACGCTCCCGCCCGCGCTGAACGAGGTTGTCGTCCAGGGGCCACAGCGTGGCCACGGCCGCGGCGTCGACGTCGAGGTCCGGGTCGACGGTTCGCTGTACACGAGCGGCCACGCCGACGGCGTCCTCGTCGCGACGACAACCGGCAGCACCGCGTACAACCTGAGCGAGGGCGGCCCACTCGTCCACCCCGGGGTCGCGGGCTTTCTCATCACGGAGATGTGCGGCGAGGAGGCGATGCCGTCGCTGGTCGTCGGGACGGACGCCGAACTGACCGTCCGCGTGGCCGGTACCGACCGGGCTGTCGCCGTCGGCGACGGGCGCGTCCAGCGAGACCTGTCGCCGCCCGCCGAGATCAGTCTCGCGAAGGCCGACGTGCCGGTCAACCTCGCCGGCCCGTCGCTGGACTTCTTTGCCGCTCTGGGCAAACTGGACCAGTAGCGGCCTACCTGCGTGCGCAGTGCGTCCGCTGCTGGACGAACTCGACGACGCCGACGAAGGTATCGTCGACGTACAGCGGCGTGGCCAGAAACCAGATTTTCGCGCCCGACCCCGCCGTCGCGGTGCTCGTGTCCTCGTAGGTCGGGTATCCCTCGGCACGCAACAGCGCGTACTCGCTGTCGGCGATCCCGATGTCGTACACTTGGTTTGATTCTCGGGCTGGTTCAGCACCTTCTCGGCGAGAATTCGCTGTCGATCCTCGTCGTATAAGCACAGAGATAACGGCAAGAATTGCAGGAGCAACGCAGCGAGGCGGATCCCGGTCGCTGGCACGGGCCGGGTGCCGTCGGGCTACGCGAGACCAGCGGCGAGCAAGAGCGCAAACAGCAGATCGCCCGCGGTCAGGGCGACGACCAGTCCGAAAAACAGCGGGACGAGAAAGGGGATACCGGGCGAGATCCAGACGACGTCCCGCCCGACGAGTGTGTCCAGTCCCGCCTGCAGGTCTTCGGGAGTGGTGCCGTACGCACTCCCCTCGATGTCGGCGAGGAACGCCTCGGCACCCCAGGGGTCGTCGTAGTCGCCCGACACGTCGACACCACCGTCGGTCACGACCCCGTCGCCGGGATGGTTCGGCTCCGCCGGCAGGCTGGCCGGGTCGCGGTACCGGGAGGGGGCCTCGCGCAGATCCGCGAGCGAGCACCCGCGCCACTCGAGGTACATCCGGAGTGCGTCGAGGTCGAGTCCGCGCCACGAAAAGTACTCGCGCAGTCCCGCAAGCGAGAGATCCGCGGTCAGCGACCGCTCGGGAAACTCCAGCACAGTGCCGTACTCCTCGGGGGTGCGCTCGACTGTGACCGGTTTCGCGACGAACATCCCCGGCGAGACGTATCCGGCGGCCGCGTTGCGCGCTGCGAGCACCAGCGGGTAGGCGACACCGACCAGCACCGTGTTCGAGAGCACCGACAGCGAGAACGCGGGGAGGTTCGACCGGACGTAGGGCAACTCGACGCCGGTCAGCCCGACCTCCCAGACGTTGTAGTCCGGATACACCGGAAAGAGGACGGCGACGACGAAGAAGGCCTTGGCGTCGGCACCGCCGAAACCGCCCATCAGCCAGAAGCCATAGACCAGCGGGATGACGAAAAAGAGGCTGAAGGCCACGCCGAGGAGAAAGCGCTGGCGTTGCCAGGCCGCGGTCGTGCCGCCGAGGGTGGTTGCGGCGTCCCAGACGAGCAGGACAACCCCCAGGGCCGCCAGTGGGAGCCACGCACGGTTGGGGACCCGGCGCGTCTCGATATCGCGGTAGGCGACCCACGCGAAGGCCGGCACGGCGACCAGCCGGAGCAGGTCCGGAATCGACGCGAACACGACTGATGGTCCGCTGTCGCGGGTGTTAGCGTTTGCGGCTCGTACTGTCGGCTATCGGAGCCGTTGGAACGGTGACGGTTCCGGAACGTTTTTGTTCTCCATCGCTCGTATTCGTATGTGAGCGCTGGTGGTGTAGTGGTATCACAGGACCCTGCCACGGTCCTAACCCGGATTCAAATTCCGGCCAGCGCATCAGGCGCTGACGCGCCCATTTTCGACCGTTTCCGGAGCCATGGACGACGAAAGCTGTTTCTGCCGATTCCACCGATAGATCGTCGTGCAGGCGATGAACGGTACTCCTCACCGGAACGAAGCGAGTGGCACTGTCTCGTGTCCACTCCAGGAGCGCTGTATCGGCTGGCGGTCCCACCCAAACGGTGACAGGGTTCATTTCGTCGTGCCGGTGGACCACCTCCCGGGGTAGAAAGTCGTCTTGGAGCACCCGCGCGTCGTAGATCGTACGTGACGACTGTGACGCAACTGACAAAAAACGAACCGTTCTGTTTCGTAGTTTCGTGGTGTCACTCCTCGACACGGTGGGCCAGTGTGCCGCGGTGACACTGCGGACAGAAGTCACCCTCGCGCAACGACGACGACTCGACGGCTGCGACGAACTCACACTCCGGACAGTGAAACTCACCTTCCGGGACCGACATCGCCTCGCTGGTCTGCTCGACGTCCGGTTGTTCCTGTTCGACCGGGCGCAACTCCCCGGGTTCGGTCTCGGGGGTCCACTCCTCGTCGTCGTCTTCGTCTGTCGCCTGGGGCCACTCGCCCGGGGCGCGTCCCTCGTCGTCGCTGTCGTCGTCGAGAATGACCGCGTCGTCTTCACCGGCCGCCGATCCGCTCAGCGTCCCCATCCCCGTGCTCGTGGCGTCCCCGGCCGTAGATTGTGTGGTCCGGCCCCGGGACCGGTCGGTGTCTGCCGGTGTCTCTTCCTCGGCTTCGTCGATGAGTTCGGCGTCGTCCGCGCCGGTCTCGGCCGGGGACGGCCCGGATTCGCCGGACGCGTCGGTCGTGGCGTCCTCCGTCTCTTCTTCCTCGTCCAGGTCGTCGCCGACGATTTCGGCGGGCGTCTCCAGCGTGGTCACTTCCTTGTTCTCCGAGACCACCCGCGTCTCCCCGCACCGATCGCAGGTTTCGGTCTCCGTGATCGTGATGACGACCTCGCTGCCCTGCTCTACTCGGTCGCGCGTGATGTCGGTGTCGCCGAACTGGTGGCCGAACACCGAGCACTTGAGACTCATTGTCACGATATCGCCGCCTGTGGCACATAAGCGTACTGCTTGGGAGAACGTCGGATCCACCAGTCGACCGATGCTATAATATCAGAACCGGTGTATCTACCACACATGCAAGCGAAGTCGGAGTACCGCGACCGGGAGACGACGGAGGTCTCGGTGCTCGACGCGCTCGCGGACCGGGCCGAGGAGGGGATGACAGTCTTCGAACTCCGGTCGGAGGTCGACGTCGACATCGATACGCTCGAGGACGCGCTCGCGGATCTCAAGGCCGACGGCCTCATCGACGTCGAGAACACCGGCAACCGGACCGTTATCATGCCCGACGAGGATGTCGTCGGTCCGGTCGAACCCGACGACGACTCCGGACTGTTCGACGAAATCCGCCGGCGACTCCCCTTCTAGACCCGTCGCAGGCGCGCGAGCGTCACCACGAGCGCCAGCAGGGCGATCAGTATCCCGAAGCCCGGCCCGGCGGCTCCGGGCGTCGGCGTCGCCGTTGCTCCCGGCGTTGCAGTCGCGGTCTGCTCGGGCGTCTCCGCCTCGATAGTCCCGGGCGTGCTCGTCGCTGTCTCGGTTGTTTCCTGTGGTTCGCCGTCGGTCGGGGTCGTCGGAGCCGGCGTCTCTGTCGAGGCCGGCTGGTCCTCCTCGTTCGCGCGGACCGCGAACACGGAGTACCCCTCCGGGGAGACCACCTCGACGCGCGTGTCGTCGACCGCGCGGGTCTCGACGTCCTGCCACTCATCACCGTCGTGGCGGTGGGCAACTGCGTCCTCCGGGTCGATGTCGCTTCCAGAGAGGTCGATCGTGAACGAGCCCTCGGCGACGTCGTCCGCGAGCGGTCCCTCGACGTCGGCGGAGACGTACCCGAGGACACGGTCGTCACCCGGCGGCGACGGGGTGTTCGCTGGCCGGGCAGCGCCCGCACTGACCGACATCGTGCCCTCCGCGTCTGTCCCCTCCTCGAAGGTCGTCGACGCCTCAGTGACCGCAAACGACTCCGCGGCCGCCCCCTCGACTGCGATCGAGACCGCCGGGTCGTCGGCCGCGACCCGCTCGATCGTCGCCGTGGTGCCGTCGGCCGTCCGCTCTGTCGTCACGACCGTCCCGGCGGTCACGGCGCCCCCGCCACCACCGCCGGAACTCGAGCTGGAGCTGGAGCTGGAACTGGAGTCCGTAGAGTCCGAAGAGGTGTCGGCCTCCACCTCGGCGAAGCCGGCGGAGTAGCTGATGTTCTCGAGGAGAATCTGTGCTCCGCCGTCCGTGTCGGTGACGGTGAAGTTGGCCTGGTCACCCTTGTAGAGGGCGTTCAGTTCCGACTCGGGGCTGCTGACCCCCCACTCGTCGAGTTGTGCCTGCGGGATCTCTGCTTTGTAGAATCCGCCGTGGTCGTCTCCGGCGACTGTCTTGGTGGGCGCAGCAAGCCACACACGCAGCGACTGGTTCACCACGCTGGGCGTCGAGAACCGCTGTGCGTTGGTCGTCACGCTCATCCCGTTCAGGTTGTTTCGGACGGAGTCGGGCATGTTCGAGAGGTCGAAGATCCCGAAGTAGACAGTCTGGTTTCGTCCTGCGGTCGCCCGGTCGTCGCGGCCGGTCGGCCAGCTTACTTCCGAGGGGTCCTTGTTGATCAGCGGCCCGACGCCGGTCTCCGCGCCGCCCTGGCCGCCGAACATCACCTGGAGCTGGACGGGCGTCCCCTCGATCGTGATGTCCGTCCCGTTGGTGACGGTGGCGTTCTGGGAGGTGCTCCACTCGGCGTCGCCGACCCCCCACATCAGCGAACTCGCCGTGAAGTTCGTCACCGTCATGTTCATCCTGAACTTCGTGTCTCCGTCGACGCCCAGCGTCTCGAGTTCGTGTGGCGTCCCGCCGATCCCCTCGGATGGCTTGCTCGTGTTCACCAGCTTCGCCTGCAACATGCCACGCGCGACTTCCGCCTCGACGCCGATCTTCCCGGTCTGTACCCCCTGACTGTCGATCACGTCGACCGACGAGTGGACGACGGTCGTCTTCTGCAGCGTGAAGTCGGCCTGACTGGCGGCGCCGCCGTTCACCGTGACCGACTTCGATCCCGCGTCCTGTCCCTTGGCGAAGACCGAGACCGTGTAGTCGCCCGGCGGGACGGTAATGTTGTAGTTGCCCGACGCGTCGGTCGCGTTGTAGAGGATTCCGTCACCGCCGTCGGCGACGACCCCGACGTTGCTCTGCGTGGATCCGCTCGAGTCAGTGACCGTGCCGGTGATGTAGCCGGACTCCGGGAATTGGATCGTCCCGACGTCCGTCGTCTCCCCTTCTCGCACCGTGACGTTGTCCAGCGTCTTGGGCGGGGCGTCGGCGGTCTCTGTCCGCACCATGTAGTTCGAGGCCGGCACCGACATCGAGAACTCCCCGTTCGCGTCCGTCGTGGCGGTCCCGCCGAACTGGTAGCCGAGGTCGCGGGCGTTCACCGTCACCCCCTGGACGCTGTTCCCGTCGGCGTCCTCGACGACCCCTTCGAGGGTCCCCGTGCCCGGATACTCCGCAATCTGGAAGTCGACGACCGTCGTCGACGAGGTGCTGACGGTGACGTCGGTCTCGATTTCGAACTCGTAGTTGGGTTCGTGATCGACGATCGCGTCGTACGTGCCGGCCGAAACCTGGACCGAGTACGCGCCGCTGGCGTCCGTCGTGGCCTGCCCCGCCAGGTTCCCCTGGTCGTCGAGGACGAAGACCGGCGCACTGCTGACGGTGTTTCCGTCCGTGTCCGTCACAGTCCCGTTGACGAATGCGGTCCCGCCGCCTCCGCTGCCGGTGTAGTCGTAGGTATCCGAGAGACCGGGACCGGAGCCGTCGCCGTTCAGTCCGCCGTTGTTGCCGGCGGCGTCCTTTGCGACGGTAACATTGAGTTCGTACGTGCCATCGCCGTCGTCGTAGGGCTGGCTCGCTGCCAGCGTGTACGTGTACGGGCCGGACCCGTCTTCGATAAACTGCAGCCGGTCGAAGGAGTAGGTCTTGCCGTTGGGACCGTCCACCGAGACTGCGACGTCGCTGCTACTACTGCCGAGTTGCTCGTCGGAATCGAACGAGACCAGCACGTCTCCGCTCGACTCGCTGAGACTCACGCTCGAAACCGACGGGGCACTCGCGTCAGCGGAGATCTCGAAGCTCGCGTCGTTCGTCTGGAACGGTAAGGAGGCGTTCAAGAGTTCGATTCTCCCGGTGTAGGTCCCCTCGCTGGATGGATTGACTATCAGATCATCTGTTGTGCTGACGACGACCTTGTCGCCGGAAGACACACTGGTTTTGCCGAAATTGATAGCAGCATTGTCAGCGGTGACACTGACACCGGTGACAGTGACGGGGCTCCCAGCCACTGTAACTGTGACACTGCTGCTGTTACTATCGAGGTTACTCATGTCCGTCTGGGCGCCCGTGTAGTTCAAAACGATAGAGGCGAACTTACTCTGGGACGAACCGACTGTCGTCGTCCAGTTGTGGCTCGTACTGGCACCCGGCGAACTGTCGGCGACGTTGACCGACGCGCTGACGTTCGCCGCGGCCGCCGGCCCGACGACGGTCACCGTGGCGAACACGGAAAACACCACGAGAGCGCTCAGATAGATGGCGGTCAGATTGCGCGCAGTTTCGTTCATGATACCATCCCGAGCAGACGGTTCTGAGCGCAGGGTCCGCCATCCTGGCGACGACCGCTTCTGGTCCGACGGTCGCTGTCCGAATCGGTTCTGCCCACCACACCTGTCCGGATCGAACAGCCACACCGTCGTCGCTCATCTCTCTGTTTGGCGTTCTCGAAAAGTATCCCGCGTCGGTGGTCCATGCAGATCACTATGTCGAATTATCTAATATATACTTACGTCTCTAAAAATCATGTTTGATAATAATCTGGTAGTTACTCGAATGCGGATCAAAATTTTCGATGGTCTGTCAGCCGTCGAGCTGGAGCGTCGTCGAGCGTTCCCAGGTCGTCTCGTCGACGACGGTGATCGAATCGCCGGCAAAGACGTACAGCGAGTCCTCGACGTAGCGGGCGCGCGTTGCTGGCCGATCGGTGTCGATTGTCGTCTCGACATCCAGCGACCCGCCGGTGTAATCCATCACGAGGCTCCGCTCCCCGGCCGGCAAAACGAACACCCCGTGTTTGCGGTCCATGAGAAAGGCGTGGTGTGTCCGGGCGACGGCCGACCACCCCTGGTCGAGAACCCGGGCGTCCGCGATGGCCGGGTTCGAGGGGTCGCTGACGTCGAAGAGGACGGTCTTGACCTTGCCGTTCTCCTCGCCGATTCCCAGGACGTGGTCGTCGTCGACGGGGTGCAGGTACGACGAGAAACCCGGGAGTTTCAGTTCGCCGACCGCCTCCGGGTTCTCGGGGTCCGAGAGGTCGACCACGTGGAAGGGATCAACCCGCCGGAACGTAACGACGTACGCGGTATCGCCGACGTACCGGACCGAGTAGACCCGCTCGGTCACGCCCATGCCGGTCACGTTCCCGCGCTCGTCGAGGGACTCGCTGTCGAGCGTGTAGAGGTCGTTCTCGCTGTCGGCCGACCCCACGCCGGGGACGGTGGTCGCGACGCGCAGTCGGCCGTCGTGTTGATCCAGCGAGAACTGGTCGAGGGGCCGACCCGGAACGGTTCCCGTCTCGGCGACCGCGAGGGCGTCGTCCGAGATGTCGACGCGGACGACGCCGGTCTGTGTCAGTTCGCGCTGGTGGTCACCGACGAACTCCGACAGTCCCTCGTGGAACGAGTCCCGCACGGACTCCCGCTCCCCGGCCGGGAGCGTAGCGACCCACCGGTCGAACGCGCGGCGGATCTCGCGTTCCTTCGAGGCCGGCGTGATGTCGTAGGACTGGATCTCTGCGACGCGGTCTTCGAGGTGGTCGGGCGTGCGGTCGAACGCCTCGCGGATGAATTCGGCAGTGACCGACGCCCTGTCTGTGGGTTGTGTGTAGGTGACATACAGCGCGTCTTGTGAGACGTACACGACGGAGTTGCGCGCCGTGCCGACGAAACTCACCGTGTCACGCACTTCGCCGCTCTCCGCCTCGACCGCGAACGCCGAGTAGATCGCGTCGACCGGAATCTGGGTCCCCGGCCGGTAGATGTCCTCGCAGGATACGGGGTGTCCACCGAGGGGTTCGATGGGACACGCGCCGGGCCCGGTTGCCGTCTCGGTCACGACGTACACCGTGCCGTTCTGCTCGCGTGCAGTCACCAGCGATCCGTTCAGGGGTGTCGCCCACGCCTCGACAGGCTCGTCGGGGTTGCTCACGTCGTAGCCGGCGACCCGGTCGTGCTCGAAGACGACCAGCGTCTCCCCCGTCTGGAGGAGTTTGCCGGTGGTGTCGATGTCCGCGACCGCGTCCGGATCCTCCGGGTCGCTGGCGTCGACGATGTGGGTGTCGGCGTTCGCGCGTTCGAGTGCCCGTTCGACGTCCTCCGAGCCGACGTCGTCACGTTCGACCGGCCGGGGGACTGGAATCCGGTCGTGTGGGGCGTAGTAGAAGTGCCGGCCGTCGGTCTTGACGGTGTCGGGTTCGTCCAGCGACCCGATCTGGACGTTCGTGTTTGCGACGCGTGAGGGCGCGGCCGTGCCACTGCCGCCGCCATCACCGCCGCCTTCCTGCACGGCGACTGCGTCGTCCGTCTCGGCGACGGCCACGTTCTCGGCGCGGGCGGTGTCGAACTGGAGCCGTCTGGGTCCGACCCCGTCACTCTGTGCCAGCAGATTGCCTCGCCTGACGTACGAATCGAAGGCCGAGTCGTTCTCGAAGGTACCGAGGCCGGCGCTCTCGGATTCGAGTCTGGCGGTCGGATCGCCGGTGGTTGTCTCTCCGTCGACGCTGTACTCGGGTCCGTCAGTCTCTCCGCCGGACGGAGCGGTCGGTGCTGCCGGGCCGACTGCGCTCAGGGTCACGCCGGCTCCGACGGCGGACCCGACGACCAGCGCGAGCACGGCAACTGTGACTGCGCTTCGTGCCATACACTCCACTGCGTGGGGGACATGCTTTTGAATGGCGTAGACTCAAACGGCCATTTGAGTGGCTGGATTCCCGGGACAGCCGGAGGGTGCGTCGGGAGGGCGTCAGGCAATTAACGCTCGGGACCGTACGCCGGATGTGGCAGGCCCGATCCGGTTTCGCCGCGACGGTGCCAACTGGGACGAGCAACGCGTCCGGCGCGACATCTACCGACCGCTGAACGACCGCTTTGGCGCACAGATAGGGAGACCCTGGTTCGCGCCGCCGTCGGGCTATCAGGCCCGGCGCCTGGAGATGGACAACGGTGACATCGCCCTGTTCGCCTGGGGCGAGGACGCGTACTGGCTGGGCAACACCGAGACGCCCGAGGCGCTCTGGCGGACAGACAAGTACACCTTCGACGAAGTGCCCTACCCGGTCGCGCGGTGGGCCCAGCGAGAACTGCTCGCGACCCTCGAACAGGCCGATCCCTGGCTGGCCGAGTACGAGTACGTCGCGTGGTACTTTCTGCCCGTTTTCTTCTCGAAGGACGGCCGCGAGACCACACGGGAGTTTTTCAGGGACCACGCGGCCGGGTTTCCCGGCGCGGACCGCGAGACGGCACTCGCATTCTACGAGGGAATCCTGGCGACGGGCACGCTCGACGACTTCCGGTACACGATGGCCTCGAAACTCGGGACCAGCGAACACGTCGACATGGTCCGGATGCGCGCGACGATGGCGGAGTTCAACGCCGCGAAACTCCTGTCCGACCCCGGTTACGCGTTCACTCCGGAGGTGGCGATGGACTCCGGGCACGCGCTGGATTTCCGCGTCCACGAGCCCGACGTCCTCGTCGAGGTGACACGTCCGGAACCACCCGCGCGGCGTCGCGCCGGAACCCCTGCGGCCGCGCTGCGCGAAACCGTCGACGGGAAACGCGGGGACCAGCTCGAGGCCCACTCGGAGGCTGTCATCTTCGTGGACTGTTCCTCGTTTCGCGACGACGAGTGGAACGCCGTGGCTGCCGAACAGCCCCACCCCGGCCACGAACCCGCAGTCGTCTACTGGCTCCGTCCCGACGGCCGCACCGAGGGATACACCCGTGGCGACGTGGCACTCAAACTCGAGGGTCTGTCCTCGAGCAGGCAGTAATACTGTCGGCTATAAGCCCGTGTGCAGTATCGGCACCCCGGGATGCCGAATATCTCCACGAAGTTATAGCCGACAGTATAACGAGTGCTCACCGGCTGCCTTCGATACGCGGCGTGGGCTGTCCCCGCGACGAGACATCGAGCACCCGCAGACGGCCGGCGACCAGCCCGAGTCCGAACCCGACAGCGTGGCCGATCAGCGCCGCACGCGGGGAGGCAGTGGCCAGCGTCACCAGAACCGCGACGACAGCAAACAGGAGAAACTGCGCCCGCACCGACAGGTTCAACCGGTCGAGGACGCCCGCTGTAACCGGGTTCCCGGCCACCAGGTAGCCAAAGAGCGCGAAGATAGCGCCGCTGGCACCGACCACGCCCGACGGAGGGCCGAGGAGTCCGCCGAGAAACACTTCGGACAGGCCAGCCAGGGCGCCGGTAGTCAGGAAAAACGCGTGAAAGCGGAGTGTCGTCGTTCGGCGTGCGACCAGCGGTCCGGCGAGCACGAGCGCGAGAGCGTTGGCGAACAGGTGGCCGGTGTTCGCGTGAGCGTACACGTGCGAGACGACACTCCAGGGACGCACGGGCACAGTCGGGTCGAGAACGAACAGGAAATTGTGAAAGAGACCGAGCAGTGCCGCCACCTGCTGAGCGAGAAAGACCACACCGATGACGAGCAGCGTCTGGAGGGTCGGGCGACCCTGGAGGCGCATGCCTGTGCCTGGGAGTGAACGAATAAGCGTTTATCGTCTCGGTCATCCCGGAACGTTTTGTACGAGAACGGGCAACGGTGTAGTATGTCGTTCAGCGTGACCTGGCACAACCTCCTCGAGAACGTCGCGGAGTTGCCACCCGACGCGGTTCTCGTCACGCCGCTCTCGGGAACGCAGTTCCTGATCACCGACACCCAGGAACACCGCATACTCGTCCGGTACCGCTCGGACGACGAGACGGTGCCCCTCGAGCGCGACCAGTTCGAGACGCTGGTCGGGCGCGTCCAGGAGGCCCGTGACGGGTTCGAACTCGACCGCCTGCCGCCGGACGCCGAACCGTACGCCACGGTGCTGTCCTTGCACCCGCGGTTCGAGGTCGACGACCGCGAGGGGATCCTGGCAGAGTCGGAGACGCCGACTGGATCGCCGCTGATCGACGCGGACCTCCCCGAGAGTAGCGACGACGGCCGCGAGGAACCCGACGTGTCCGTCCACGCCGACGCGCTGTTGCTCGTCGACGCACTCGAACGCCACGACCCGACGGACCTGGAGAGCGTGGAGACGCCAGCACTGGTGAACCTCTACACGCTCCTGTCGGACGTCCAGCGCAGCGCCAACGACCTCCGCCAGGAGGTGAGCGACGTGTTACTCGACCGCCTCCACCACGACCAACCCGTCAGCGCCCAGTACGGGTCGGTCCAGCGGACCACCCGGCGCAACCGTTCGCTGAAAGACGAGGAAGAGGTGCTGGCGACGCTCGAAGCGGCGGGCGTCGACCGCGAGCGCGTGACCTCGCCCGACCCGGACAAGGTCAGGGAGGCCCTGGAAGTGACCGAGCTGGCAACCTCGGACGTCTTCGACGTGGACCAGCGCGAGTACGTCCGCAAGGCCTCGGTCGACGAAGAAGAAAAGGAGACCCGACTGCAGGGACTGAAAGACCGCCTGGCCGCAGCCCAGGAGGACACCGGCGAGTTACAGCGAGAGATCGAGGACCTGGAGGCGCGGATCGACGAACTCACGAGTTTCGACTCCGGACGGGCGTTCCACACACGGACTGGCGGCGAGACGTGACCAGTTTTGGAACCGTCGACTGCCCGTCCCGTCGGCTATCACGCGCCTGTAGCCGGCAGTATACTGGTCGACGTAACTTTCGAGACTTCTCGACCGTCCGGGGTTCGCTGCGGTCCTCGCTCTCCGCACCGCCCGCTGCGGTCCTTGCCTCACCCGAACGGTTGAACGCTCGGCCCCTTTCAGTCCCACCCGCGTCGCTCGGCGAACCCGCCAGACTGGGCGGGAATGGAAGGGGCCGGCCGCTCGATCCATCCCGGACGACGCAAGCACGCGAGCCAAGCGAGCGCGCACAGCGAGTCCCGGATGGTGAGCCGAGCGAAGCGAGGCGAACGCAGTCGAGCGGCCGGGGGCTTCCAGGCGGGTCCGCACGACCAGAGCAGCAACTGCGAGAGCTTTCAAAATTCCTCCGAGTCATTACGTTCCCGGCTGAAAGTATCAGGGCTTACCTTGACCAGTACAGAGCCGGCAGTCTCATTTGCCCTCGAACTCGGGTTCCTCGTCGCCGAAGAACGCGGAGATTCCCTCCATCATGTCGTCGGTACCGAGCAGATGCCCGAAGGCCTGCGCCTCGACCTCGAGGCCGGCGTCGGTGTCGTCGCGGCCAGCGAGCATCGCGCGCTTGACCGCGTCGTAGGCGACCGGCGGGCCGCTGGCGATGGTCTCGGTCAACTCGAGGACGCGCTCCTCGAAGTCCTCGGCGTCGACCACCTCGTTGACGAAGCCGTAGTCGGCCATTTCGGCAGCGTCGTACCGCTCGCCGGTGAGGATTATCTCGCGGGCACGGCTCTCGCCGACGTGGTGTTTCAGCCGCTGGGTCCCGCCCCAGCCCGGGATGATGCCGAGGTTGACTTCGGGCTGGCCCAGCTTCGAACGGGCCGTTGCGACGCGGATATCCGCGCAGGCGGCCAGCTCCATCCCGCCCCCGAGTGTGAAGCCGTCGACGCCGGCGACGACTGGCAACGGCGTTTCCTCGAACGCAGCGAAGGCCCGCTGACCCTTCCGCGAGAGGTCCCGTCCCTCCAGGTGGGAGACGCTGCCGGCGAACGACTGGACGTCCGCGCCGGCACAGAACGCGCGGTCGCCCCCGCCCTCGAGGAGGATCGCCCGCACTCCGTCGTCGTTCTCGAGTTCGGCCACGGCCTCGGGGAGTTCGTCGAGCATCTCCAGGCTGACCGTGTTCATCTGTTGGGGCCGGTCGAGGACGATCCGCCCGACGTACTCGCGATCCGCGACACGCTCGACGCGGAGCGTCTCGTAGCTGACCGCCTCGTCGTCCGTGCCACCGTAGAACCCGCCCTCTCCGGCGGCCGTCCGCAGTCCGTCGGAGACCTCGTACCGAGATGCGCCGGTCGAATCGGTGGCGTCCTCGAGCGACTCGACGAGCGTGTCCAGTCCCGCGCTGTCGGCCAGTTTGGCGGGCCCGTCGGGGAAGCCCCCCCCGAGCACGACCGCCTCGTCGACGTCCTCGACCGGCGCGACGTCGTTCGCGGTGAGTTTGCCGACCTCGTTGGCCATGACCGCCAGGAGGCGCGTCTCGACGTCCTCCCGGCCCGCGTCCGGCGGGATGTCGACACCGCCGTCGTCGTAGTCGTAAAAGCCCACGCCCGTCTTCCGGCCGAGATGGTCGTTTTCGACGGTCCGTTCGAGGAGCGGACACGGTTCGTAGGCCTCGCCCAGTTCAGCGTGCATGTACTCGAGGACGTGCAGCGTCACGTCGTTGCCGACCTGGTCGCCGAGTTCGAACGCACCCATCGGCAGGCCGATGTCGAACTTCGCGGTCGCGTCGACCTCCTCGATGGTCGCGTCGCCGCTCTCGACGAGCCAGCAGGCCTCGTTCATCAGCGGCACGAGCACCCGGTTGACGACGAACCCGGGTTCGTCCTTGCGGACGCGGATCGGCGTCTTGCCCATCTCCTCCGCGAGGGCCTCGACTGTTTCGAGGGTCGCTTCGCCGGTGTGGGCTCCCCTGGTGACCTCGACGAGGTCCATCCTGACCGGCGGGTTGAAAAAGTGCATCCCGCAGAACTGTCCCGGCCGATCCGTGGCCTCCGAGAGCTCCGTGATAGAGAGACTCGACGTGTTGGACGCGAAGATGGTCCCGGCCGGCGCGTACTCGTCGATGTCGGCGTACACGTCCTTTTTGATGTCCATCTCCTCGATGATGGCCTCGATGACGACGTCCGTATCCTGGACGGCCGTCTCGATGTCGACGAGCGGGGTGATCCGGTCGATGGCGGCGTCGCGCTCGTCGCCGGAGATGTGGCCTTTCTCCGCGAGTTTGTCGAGACTCCACTCGATCTGTCCGTACCCCTCCTGGACGATGTCCTCCTCGATGTCCCGGAGATTCACAGTGTATCCCGCGAGTGCAGCGACCTCCGCGATTCCGTGACCCATCGTGCCGGCACCGAGAACGGTGATGGTGTCGATATCCTCGGGTTCCATGTCTCGTTCGTGTCTCGCCCGGGCAGGCTTTGAACGTTTCCAAATCCCCCTTCGTCGGCCCGCCTGCTGGCCGACAACACAGCGGAGTGGCGGCCATCTCCAGGCAGGGACAGTCCACACTGTCACTCGGGGGCAAAGAGACTATTCCGGACGACTTCGGCGACGCCGACGAGGTGGGCCTGTCCGAACAGCGCGACGATCAGCGCACCCAGGGAGTTGAACATGGCGTCACGGACGGTGTCGTCGAGGCCATGCTGGGCAAGCGGCATCGTGTACCCCGTCGTCTCGGTGATGATGTCGAGCCCGAACTCGAACAGCTCCCAGATGACACCGAACGCGAGAACGACGACAAAAATGTAGACGAACACGAACCGCCGGGGGAGCGTGATGTCCTCGGTGTGGATATCGACAGCTCTCACGGCGGTGTACCCGACACCGGCGACCAGCGAGGCCGACGTCGCGTGCGTGAGGTTGTCCCACCAGAAAAACTGGCCGTAGAACCCCGAGGAGCCGAGCGTGTGCAGGAAGACGGCGGTGGTGATCCAGAGCGCGAGCCACGGATCCAGCGCGAGGTTGTAGTTGCGTTCGAGCAGGGCCGGCAGGAACGTGATAGCCAGGGCGAGCCCGCCGTTGGAGATGGCCTTCGGCTGTCCCGCGACCACCCCGTAGGCGACCAGTCCGAGCAACACGAGTTGCATCCCGCGGGTGATCCGTCGCTGGTTTCGCGTCGACGGGCGGGGGAGGAGTGTCACCGTCTCACCACCGATCTGAGCGCTCGCCAGAGCCTGCGGCCCCGGCGCCTGAAGTAGCCATCGAAGAGGATTCCCGCAGCGAGGCCAGCCAGGGTGACGTACAGCCACTCGATCATGAGCGTCCGGTTGTCGACGAGAAAGGACGTGCCGAGGAACTTGTCGGCGTTCCACCGGAAGATTGTCCACGCCGCGACTGTGGCCATCGTGGTCAACACGACCAACACGACGGCGAACCAGTGGGTGACCTCCAGCGACGTGAACGTGTGGAGTTCGACCACGACGAGCAACGCCAGCCCCGCGACCGAGACGTAGGTCGAGAACGTCCCCACCGTGCCGCCCATCAGTCCGCGAACGAGCAGCGGGAACAGGGCGATCCCGAGCAACTCCCAGGGGAGCATCACCCGCCAGTCACGGTACGCGACCGGCGGAACGAGGACGATCACACCCACGAACGCGACGAACAGGATCCACCCGAAATCGAAATCGAGCAGGCTCTCGGCGAACACGGTCCCGAGCACGCCGACCAGGACCCACGCGATCGCTGCGTTGACCCGGCTGTCACGGAACAGTCGTTCCAGGGCGTCGCCCGCGTCCGTCTGTGTCTCACCCGGATCTCCGCTGGTGTCGTTCATCGATTGGTTCGGGTAAGACGTGTCTTGCGACGTGCTTATGACCTTCGCTACCCTCTTCGTAGGTGCATGATGTTGCCGACACACGTGGTCGTCGGGCTCGCGGTCGCAACACCGCTGCTCGTGACCGCTCCCGAACACGCGGCGGTCGCTCTCGGCGGAGCGCTCGTCGGCAGCGTCCTCCCGGACCTAGATCTGTACGCCGGCCATCGACGCTCGCTGCACTACCCGACGGTGTACACCATCGCGGCCATCCCGGCCGTCGTCGCGGCTGGTCTCTTCGGGACACCCTGGCTTTTGGCTCTCGCCTTCGTGCTGGTCGGCGCTGCCCTCCACTGTCGCATGGATCGGTACGGCGGCGGACTCGAACTCCAGCCCTGGAACGGGACGTCGGATCGCGGGGTCTACGACCACGTCCACGGCGAGTGGCGGCCTCCCAAACGGTGGGTCCGCTACGACGGTGCCCCCGAAGACGTGCTCCTCGCAGTACTGGTGGGGATTCCCCTCCTCGTGGTTCTCGACGGGCCGTTCCAGTGGGTGGTCGTCGCTGCCCTGGCGGTCGGGAGTGTCTACGGACTCGTCCGGCGACGACTCGCGGCTCTCGCGCCGGCGGTGTTCGGAGCTGTCCCCGACGAACTCGCTGCCCACGTCCCGGAGCGGTACCGACGGCACACCGGTCGACGCAAGCCCTGATACTTTCACAGTGATGGCTTACAGAAATCACTCTCAGGCCAGGTTCTCGATGTTCTCGACCACGGCCTCGGCGAACTCGCTGGTGGCGAGTTTCTCGCCGCCCTCGATCTGTCGGTGGAGGTCGTAGGTGACCTGCTTCGAGGAGATGGTGGCCTCGCAGGCGTCTCTGGCGATGTCGGCGGCGTCCAGCCAGCCCATGTACTCGAACATCAGGACTCCCGAGAGAATCATCGCGGTGGGGTTGACCTTGTCCTGGCCGGCGTACTTCGGCGCGGAGCCGTGGACCGGTTCGGCGAGACACAGCGCGTCGCCGAAGTTCGCGCCCGGCGCGATCCCGAGTCCGCCGATCTGGGCACCACAGGCGTCGCTGACGTAGTCCCCGTTGAGGTTCGGCAACGCGAGCACGTCGTACTGGTCGGTCCGGGTGAGGACCTGCTGGAGCATGTTGTCCGCGATGCGGTCGTTGACGACGACGGTGTCCTCGGGCTGGTCGCCGTCGCGTTCCTCCCAGAGGGTGTTCTCGGTGATGACCGCCTCGCCGTATTCTTCCTCGGCGACTTCGTAACCCCAGTCACGGAAGGCCCCCTCGGTGAACTTCATGATGTTGCCCTTGTGGATCAGCGTCACGGAGTCGCGGTCGTGTTCCAGCGCGTAGTCGATCGCCTGCCGGACGAGGCGCTTAGTACCGTGTTCGGAGATGGGTTTGACACCGAGGCCGACCGCGCCGTCGTGGATGGTCTCGTCGAAACCCATCTCGTCTTCGACGAACTCCCGGACCTGCTTGCACTCCTCCGTTCCTGCTTCCCACTCGATGCCGGCGTAGACGTCCTCGGTGTTCTCCCGGAAGCTCACCATGTCCATCCGCTCGGGATTCGAGACCGGCGACGGGACGCCCTCGAGGTGATAGGTCGGGCGGACGTTCGCGTAGGTGTCGAGCGTCTGCCGGAGCGCGACGTTCAGCGACCGGTACCCCGCGCCGACAGGGGTCGTGAGCGGTCCCTTGATCGCGACGCGGTGTTCGCGGATCGCCTCGACGGTCTCCTCGGGCATGTTCTCGTCGTACATCTCGCGTGCAGTCGAGCCGGCGTAGATCCGCATCCAGGCGATGTCCCGACCCGTCGCCCGTGCTGCCGCCGTCAGAACCTGCTGGGCCGCAGGTGCGACGTCGTCGCCGATGCCGTCGCCGTAGAGAATCGGGATGATCGGCCTCTCCGGGACGTCGAGTTCGTCGTTTTCCTCGTCGGTGACCCGGATCAGATCGCCCTCTTCCGGGACCTCGACCTTGTCGTACGTCATATGGCCTACGGTTTCTCGGCCGCGTGTAAAGGCATGGCGCTTTCTCCGAGTTTGATACCGAACCGGATCCCTCTCGTCCTCGTCACGCCGACACCCGACCGTGCACATCTTGCGTCGACCGGTATAGCCGGGCGTTGCCGGCGCCACGCTTATTCGTCTCCTTTCCTCTATACCGAGACAGTGATAGAGATGCAGCCGGTGTGTCCCGATGGCTGAGGACACGGAGCCCGGCTCCCTCCCCACCATCGAGGGCGTCTCGTCAGTCATGGACAGGGTCGTCAATATCGTCGAACTGGCTGCCGCGGCCCTGTTCGCGCTCCTGTTTGCGGTCGGCGTTTTCGACCTCGGGCTGGGCATCTTCCGGGCGACACAGTCGGGCCGGATCACGGATCCCGAGGTCGTGGTCGGGTTCATCGACGTCGGCCTCCTGTTGCTCATCATCGTCGAGGTGTACCAGACCGTCGTCGCCTACATCCGCGAGAACGACACGCGCGTCATCGTCAGACTCGTCATCTACACGGGCGTCATCGCGCTGGTCCGGAAGATCATCATCTTCCGAGTCAGCGAGTACGGATCGTCGCTGGACGCCATCCTCGCCGCGGGAGCGTACGGTATCCTCATCGTGGGGATCGTGGGCCTGCTCTACGCGGAGCAGATGCGAATAGACGACGGTTGATACTGTCGGCGATACGCCCGTGGGACGTTCAGCCGCGACCCGTTCGGCTACCGTCGGCGCAGACAGTACGTCCGTCTGGATCTGCGGGCCGTCGGTTGCCCGACAACGGCAAGCCCTTTCTCCTCGACCGCCGAAAGGCAGATCATGAGCGACGTGGACCACACAGCAGAGCAATACGAGAAACACCGCGAGGCCGGCGAGATACTGACCGAGGTTCGCGACGCGGTGACCGACCGCGTCGAGGTGGGTGCGAGCCACACGGCGGTGGCCGAGTGGGCCGAAAACCGCATCCGGGAACTGGGGGGCGAGCCAGCCTTCCCGGTCAACATCTCGATCGACGAGGAGGCCGCCCACGCCACGCCGGGTGCCGACGACGACGCGACCTTCGGCGAGGAGATGGTGAACCTCGACATCGGCGTCCACGTCGACGGGTGGCTGGCCGACTCCGCGATCACGGTCGACCTCTCCGGGAACCCGGATCTCGTCGACGCGTCGGCGGAGGCGCTCGACGCTGCGCTGGAGGTGGTGGCGGCTGGCGTCGAGACGGGCGAGATCGGCGCTGTCGTCGAGGAGACCATCGACGGGTACGGGTACAATCCGGTCGTGAACCTCACCGGCCACGGGCTGGGCCACTGGGAACAGCACACCGAGCCGAACATCCCCAACAGGGCCGTCACCCAGGGGGTCGAACTCGAAGCCGGTGACGTGGTTGCGATCGAACCGTTTGCCACCGACGGCGGCGGCAAGGTCAGCGAGGGCAGCGAGGAGGAGATCTTCGCACTCGAACGCGAGGCGTCGGTCCGCAACCGCGACGCCCGGCAGGCCCTCGATCAGATCACCGACGAGTTCCGGACCCTCCCGTTCGCGACGCGGTGGCTCGACGTCTCGCGGGCCTCGATGGCGCTGCGCCGTCTGAAACGACGAGACGTCGTCCACGGCTACCCCGTCCTCAAGGAAGACGAGGGCTGTCTGGTCAGCCAGAAAGAACACACCGTCGTCGTCACCGAGGACGGCTGTGAGGTGACCACGCGCTGAGACGACCGGCGCGTCGACTGTCCCGGCACACTCGATTTTCAAGGACGACGCCTTCGAGTACGTCCATCCCGACGACCGCGACGCGGTCAGCCAGCAGTTCTCGCAGATGAGCGAGTCTTCCGAGTCGGCAACCGAACGCGCCGAGTTCCGGTACCGCCACGCCGACGGATCGTGGGTCTGGCTGGAGGGAGTCGGGTCGAACCAGACCGGGACCGTCCTCGACGGGTTCGTGATCGACACCCGCGAGATCGGCGAGCACAAGCAACGCGAGCAGCGACTGGCCCGACAGAACGAACGCCTCGACGAGTTCGCCAGCATGGTGTCTCACGACATGCGAAACCCGCTTCGCGTGTTCAGTACGTCACTGGACCTGTTCGCCGAGACCGGCAACGACGACCACTACGAGCGCTGCCGGAGCGCAGTCGACCGGATGCAGCGGCTCATCGACGACCTGCTCGACCTCGCCAGGCAGGGCGAGTCGGTGGTCGATCCGGACGCTGTCGCCCTCGAGGACCTCGTCGACCGGGCCTGGCAGACCGTCGAAACCCCGGACGCGACCCTCGTCGTCGAGGATTCTGCCCGCGTCGAGGCCGACCCCCAGCAGACCCGGCGCCTCCTCGAGAACCTCTTCGAGAACGCGGTCGAACACGGCGACGAGACGGTCACGGTCACCGTCGGCACCAGCGAGGGTGGGATGTACGTGGCCGACGACGGGCCGGGAGTTCCCGAGGCCGACCGGGCAGAGGTATTCGAGGCAGGCTACTCAGGCGTTGTTCATCCGCGTCTGCTCGACGGTTCCACAGATCTGGCACTCGCTGATCCGGTAGGGCTCCCGGGAGTACTCCGCGTTCTCCGCCGCCGTACTCTCGGTGAGAATCTCCACCGTGACGGTGTGTGGTGTCTCCCGACCGCAGTTCTGGCACTGCTCGGTGTCGTTGTCGCTACCGTTGTCCGTGGTGGCCATCGTGCACTGGTCGAGGTGTGGAGATGAAATAAAAAAGACAGATTGTCCATTCTGTTCATCTCTGTTTTCCGGACTCTGGTCCCGAACGTCTGCGAACCCCGGACAGGACGGTCCTGAAACTCTTCCACCGTTTCTTTCGGGCTCGGAGTGGCCCCAGTTTTCGATGAACGGCCGAAACTTTTAAGTATTATTGTCTGTCCGTCGGGACTGTCCCGGAGGGAAAGCGGTTTTGTCGCCGGGGGTCGGACGGGCGCCTATGGACCAGGTGTTCGCCCCGTGGCGGATCGAGTGGGTCGAGCGGTCGGACCGCAACGAGGACATCGAGGGGTGTATCTTCTGTGCGCTCCCGGAGCGAACCGAGGACCGGCACCACAACCTCCTGGCACGCGGCAATCGGGCGTACGTTCTGCTCAACAACTACCCCTACAATCCGGGCCACGCGATGGTCATTCCCGAGACACACACCGGGGAGTACCGGGACCTCGACGTCGAGACGCTCGCGGCCAAGGAGCGACTCGTCCAGCGGACCATCGCGGCCATGGACGACGCCCTGGACCCCGACGGGTACAACGTCGGGTACAACCTCGGGGTGGGTGCCGGCGGATCCATCGCCGACCACCTCCACGCCCACATCGTTCCGCGGTGGGAGGGCGACACCAACTTCATGCCGGTCGTCGGCGACACCAAGGTCATCGTCGAGGCAGTCGAGGAGACCTACGACCGTCTGCACGACGCCTTCAGAACCCAGGACGGCGTCGAGGACCAGGGCGCCGACAGAGCGGTCGAGGTCGCTCCCGACACCTGACGACATCGTCTGACCGACCGGCAGACGAATGCGACGGCCTTTTGCGGAAACCACGCCTACCGTGGCAGCATGACCGAGGAGTTGCCAGCCCCGATCGAGCGTGCGTTCGGACGCCACGAGGCGTTCGAGACGGCGGGCGAGGGGTACGTCGTCGCGACGACTGCCTTCCGCGGGCGGGTCACGGCCGTCGCGACACCCGGCGGGTTCGCCTTCACAGTCACAGTTCGGATTCCGACCATCCAGGCAGCCACGGCCGACGAGGTGGGGGAGGCCGTCGTGGAGGGGTGGTTCGACACCCTGGGGCGGCGTCTGGAAGACGCACCGAAGGCCACGCGCGCGGACGTCGGCCTGGAGACGTTCCGGGCCGAACGGGACGGCGAGGACATCTACGTGACCTACGGGTTCGAGTGGGACGACCCCGAACGCGGTGCCGACATCGCCAAGACGTTCGTCGAGTACGTCGAGGGAACCTACGTCGGTGGGGTCGTCCCGGGCTACGAGTACGAACCCCCGGTGGCGGACCTGCTGGACCGTGCGAGCCAGGGCGAGGGTGACGGCACGCCACTGTGATAGTGATTGCTGTAAGCCATTCCCGGATCGACCGCAGGACGCGACGCGGTCGAAACGGGAATTCGTTACAGCAATCACTATGAGACCACACGGGGAACGGGCCGGGCAAGCAGGGGCGTCCGCTCGCTGTTACTCCATCGCGATGTAGGTCTGTGTGTCCGCCACGCCCTCGACGTTCTGGATGTTCGTCGCGGCGACATCTTTCACCTGTGCGGGCGAGTCGACGTCGACGACGGCGATGAGGTCGATGTCGCCCGCGACGATGTGTGCGCGTTCGACGCCGTCGACGTCCGCGATGGCACGTTTGAGACGGTCGGCGTCCCCGGTGCGGACCTTGACCATCACGTACGCACGGACCATTCAGCCACCTCCTGCGGTGGCGCGTGTCCGGCCGACGATGAGGCTACGGACGTCGCCGAGTTTCTCGAAGGCGGTGAGGATGACCAGTTCGTCGCCCAGTTCGAGCGAGTCGTCCGGCGTGGGCACGCGCAACGACCCGTCGGCCTTGCCGAAGGCGAGCAGGCGCGACTCGCCGGGCAGTTCGAGTTCGCTGAGGCTGTACCCCCGGACCGGCGAGGACTCGGTGACGGTGAATTCGACGAGCTGGAGGTTCCTGGCGATGTCGGCGACGGCGCGGATGTTGCCCCCCAGCAGCGCGTTCTTGGCGACGATGGCCCCCAGCCGTTCCGGATACACCACTTCGTCGACCTCGTCGGCGTACTGTCGGTAGATGTCTTCCCGGTAGTCCTCGTCGATGCGCATGACGGTCCGGCAGCCGTACTGGTTGGCGATCATGCACGCAGCGAAGTTGGTGTTGAGGTCGCTGGTGAGCGCGCCCAGCGCGTCGGCGGATTCGACGCCGGCCCGCTTTTGGATCTTCTCCCTGGACCCGTCTCCCTCGACGACCTCGAACTCCTCGCGGCGCGCCCGATCGATCGCCGACTCGTGGCTCTCGACGAGCACCACGTCGTGTCCGCTGTCTTCGAGCGCGCGTGCGGTCCGGAGCCCCACGCGCCCCGCACCGACGATAACGAATCGCATACGCCACCGTACGGCGAGCCGCGTGAATAATCTTATCCACCGGCCGGGGGAAGGCTTTTGCCATGGTAACGGGTACCACGAAACGATGGTCCGTGCGTTCATCACGATGGAGACGGAAGCGGGCACGTCGACGGCTCTCTTGGACGAGGTCACGAGACAGGCAGGCGTCGAGGAGGCACACGTGGTCGCGGGACAGTACGACATCATCGTCGAGGCGACCGGTGAGGAGGTCTACGACGTCATGCACGAGGTTGCCACGAGCGTGCGCGACCTCACCGGGGTCGTCGATACGCGAACCTACATCTGCCTGGAATAACGACTCCGACACCGCAAAGAGTATCCGGTCCCAACGGTCGGTATGGTCGACGCCGGTGAGGCACTCGGACTCGCGATTCTCGTGCTGGTCAACACGGCGGCCGCCGCCCTCCTGACGCGCTTTTTCCGCGTCCGCCTCCAGACCCAGTGGGGGAGTGTCGTCTACACCGCGTTCAGTGTCCCCGTCGTCTTGCTGGTCTCGACGCTCGTTCTCGGGTCGATCTTCGGTCCCAACCTCGGGAGCGCCGCCGCCGTGGTCGGCGTGACGATACTGCTCCCGTTCTCGCTCGGTGTCGCGTTCGATTACTTCTGGATGCCCGCGCCCGACGAGGTCGACCTGCCCGACCGTGCCGGCGACCGGGACGTGCGACGCGACACCTAGTCCCGTTCCAGCATCGACCTGACACGGTCCAGAACCGCCCCGCACACTGCGTCTGCGGACCGGGAGGCGTCGACCCGGACGAACCGGTCGGGCTCTGCCTCGACGAGACGCTCGTAGTTCTCGCGGACGTCCCCGAGGTAGTCGGCGGTCTCGAACTTGTTTGTGGCGCCGCTGCGCTCGGCGGCCGTCTCGGGATCGAGGTCCAGGTAGATGGTCGCGTCGGGCGGGCGCGTCCAGGGCTGGTGGACGTCCCGGACGAACGCCACCGGCTCCTCGAACCGGCCGGCCAGCGACGCACCCTGGTAGGCGTACCGGGAGTCGGAGTACCGGTCTGAGACGACGATCCGGCCGTCCCGGAGCGCTGGCCGGATGGTCTCCGCGAGGTGGGCGGCGTGGTCGGCGGTGTAGAGGAACAGCTCCGCCAGCGGATCGGCCCCCGGATCCGCGATCGAGCGGTCGACTGCCTCGCCGTACCACGTGTGGGTGGGTTCGCGCGTGAACACCGCGTCACCGACCACGTCGGATTCCCGGAGCGCGTCCACACAGGTGGTCTTTCCCGCCCCGTCGAGTCCCTCCAGCGTCACGAGCATACTCCCACCTCGGCGCGGGAACAGTAATACTGTCGGCTATAAGCGCGTGAGCAATTTCGGCGTCCCGGGGTGGGGAATATCTCCACGAAGGTATAGCCGACAGTATGAAACTCTCTCACGTCGGACTCCTCGACCGGCGGATCCGCTCCCGGGTCTCGGATATAAAACGCGCGCCGTCAGGAGAGGTCCCCGATCGCGTGATAGAACCGCTGGAGTGCGGTCAGGTGCCCGACGACGCCGAGAACGACCAGCAACCAGCCGACGGCCGTCAGTCCCCCGACGGACCCGCCAGCGACCGGCATCACGACGGTCGCGAGTGCGACGAGTGCGAGCCGGTCGGCCCGACCCATGACGCCGCCGTAGACCCGGTCGAGACCGACCGCCTGTGCCTGTGTCCCGAGATACGAGGTCATCAACACGCCGGTCACGGCGGCGAACCCGATCGCGTACCGGTCGATCCCGCCGGCCAGCCCGACGATGATGACGATGTCCGCGTAGCGATCCAGGACGTGATCGAGGAGGTCTCCGGCCGCGGAGTCGACTGCGAGTTCCCGCGCGAGCGCGCCGTCGATGACATCGAGCCAGCCGTTCGAGAACACGAGGACTGCGCCGGCGACGTACAGGAGCGGGCGGTCACTCGCGAGAAAAAAACACAGGCCGGCGGCCGTCGCGACCAGCATCGCGAGTACACTCACCCCGTTGGGCGTGAGCCCGAGGCGCGAGGCGGCGTCGACGAAGGGGGTGACGGCGCGGTCTGCGAGCGGCCGGAGCCTGTCGAGGGTCATAGGTAGTCCACGAAAGAGACGGTCCCGGCGGCCGGGTCGCGCTCGCCACGGACGACCGCCCCGATCTCCCGGGCGACGGCCGCGGGCGAGCGGTCGGTCGCGTCGATCTCGTAGACGTTCTCCTCGCCGTGTTCGGCGACCGCCTCGACGAGCACGACGTCCAGCGCCTCGCTCTCGGCGTTCTCCTGGACCGTCCGGTCCGGTTCGCCACGCGCCGCCAGGCGCTCCTCGATGGTCGCGGGGTGGCACCGCAGCACCGCGACGCGGTCGGCCGCGAAGTTGTGGGCCAGGTGGGATTCGAAGAGGACGTTCTCGCGGCCCGCGAGCCACTCCGCGATGGCGTCGATGTCGGCGATGGCCGTATCGCGCTGTTCGTCGTGGCCCGTCGTCAGTCCCGCCTCGCGGATGCTCTCGTTGAGGTGGATCACCTCCAGGTCCGTCGAGAGGTGGCCGGTGGCCGTCGTCTTGCCTGTCCCCGGGGTGCCGGTGACGGCGACTCTCACGGTGCGATCACTCCGTTCAGCACGTCGACGGCCCGCCGCGTACTCTCCCGGGTGCCACACGTGACGCGGACACACGCCGGGAGGCCGAAACTCGAACAGTCCCGGACGATGACGCCCTCGTGCTGTGCCGCGTCGGTCACTGCCTCCGCGTCGTCGACCTCCGCGAGGACGAAGTTGCCGCCGCTCTCCCAGGTCGGCGCCTCGAGGTGCTCGTGCATGTACTCGCGGGCCCAGCGGGCCGTCTCGACCGTCCGCTCGACGTGGTCGTCGTCCTCGAGGGCGGCCATGCCGGCACGGCAGGCCAGGGAGTTGACCGCGAAGGGCGTGTTGACGCGTTCGTAGGCGTCGGCCCACCCTGGCGGGACCATGGCGTACCCGAGGCGCAGTCCCGCGAGGCCGTAGGCTTTCGAGAAGGTCCGGAGAATCGCAACGTCCTCGCAGTCGTCGAGGAGTGTGCGGGCGCTCTGTGCGTCGGTGAACTCCGCGTAGGCCTCGTCGACCAGAACGAGCGTCCGGTCGTCGGACGCCTCGGCCACCCGCCGGATGTCGTCCAGTGCCATCTCCGAGCCCGTGGGATTGTGCGGCGTCGTGACGTAGACGATCCGGTGGCCGTCGTAGCTGTCGAGCACGCTAGCGGGCGTCTGTGCGAAATCGTCGACCTTCGCGAGCGGGTAGGTGTCGACCGACGCGTCCCGGTACCGGGCGCTCATGGGATAGTACGCGAACCCGGGGTCGGGCACGAGCACCCTGTCGCCGGGTTCGAGGAACGCGCGTGCCAGATAGTCGAGCACGCCGTCGCCGCCGGGAGAGAGCCACACCTGCGGGGACGGGAGGTCCCACCATTCAGCGAGTGCGTCGGTGAGATCGGTGTGGACAGCCTTGGGATAGGTGTGGATGTCGGGAGCGGCGTCGCGGATCGCTTCGACGGCGGCGGGGCTGGGACCGAAGGGGTTCTCGTTGGAAGAGAGTTTCACGAGATCGTCGGGATCGAGTCCCAGCTCGCGTGCTACCTCCTCGACCCCCCGGCCGGCGCTGTAGGGGATATGAGCGGAGAGATTCCGGGGTTCCATGCTCGGGCAAAACGGGGCGCGGGACTTAAGCATGCTCACCTGCAACCGGTAACGGTTTTTTCGGTGCGGGTCTGTACTCCCGGTAGGGCGTGTGGCCTAGTGGACAGGGCGAGGGGTTCCTAACCCCTCGATCCCGGGTTCGAATCCCGGCACGCCCGTGCAGCGACGAGCGAACCGGACCCGGGATTCGACGGAGAGAAGACGCAGCGCGAACGGAGTGCGCGACCGTCTTCGCGTGGTTCGAATCCCGGCACGCCCGTTCACCCGCTGAACGACTGGGATTCGCCGGACTGCAGTCGATTGTTTGTAGATGACGTCGATCGGACGTCTCGATTTCGTTCAGGTACCGAACGCGGTCCGCGGACCGGAACGGCCAGTGCCCAGTGACCCGGCGAACACAGTCACAGCCGTCACATATAGGGATGTTCGAAAGCGTTTACCAGGTCGACCGCACGCCTTCTTGCGGTCGATCCTGTAATGACTTTCGAACATCCCTATACCCGGAACGTCAGTCGACGGTCTTCGCGATCTCGGCCCGGACACCGGCGGCGTCGAAGTCGTGGTCCGGGCGGATGTTGACGAAATCGAGGAAGCTGTCCGCGTCGAGAAGCGCCTCGTGGCCGTGGCTCTCGGCGGCCGTCGAGACGGCGGCCCGGGCGCCCACGAGCGGTTCCAGTGCCGCGAGCGCACACGCCAGGTCGTAGGCGCGCGCCTCCTCGATGGCGTCCTCCCGGACCGTCGTCGCGTCGATGAAGTACGGGTCGCCGTCGACGACGAGGACGTTCTCGCCCCGGAGGTCGCCGTGGAACAGGCTGGCCGCGTGCATCCGCGCCAGTGCCTCGAACACGCGGGGGGCAATCTCCTCGGCCGCCGCCCGGTCGAGGTCGTCCAGCGATTCGAACGACGGGAGATACTCCAGGACCAGCACGCCGTACCCCTCGTGGTCGAACGCCTCGAGGGGTTCGGGCGCGTTCACGCCGAGGTCGCGCATCCGCTGGGTCGCCACCAGTTCGTGTTCGGCCATCTCCAGGGGAGTGTTGACGTACTCGAAGAGCCCCTCCGACCGGCTCGACAGCGCACCCAGGTTCCGCCCCGTGGTCAGCAGCGCGTGGACGATCGCGTTCTGTCCTGTGATCACCTTCACGAACCACTGATCGTTGACGACACAGGGTGTCGACAGCCAGTTGTCGGCCTCCAGGGGTTCGATCGACCGCACCGACTCCCTGTTTCGGTCCGCCACCTCCGCGGCGACGGCCTCCAGCCGTCCTCGTGGAACCGTCCCACGGATGAGTCGGCGGATCGGCATACCCAGGCCTGGCGGGCCAGCCGATAAACCGTTTCGCCTCGGACGGATGGTTCGTGTCAGGTGTCCGAAACCGTCGTGTGTCGTGAAATCTGACCGTTCACCACGGGGCTTATACCTTCCCAGTAATATTGTTGTGCCAATTACTAGTATGATTCTACAAACACGCGTCGACGAGCGGACAGTTCCACTGAGCACCACCCGGTGGATTGCCTCGCGGACGCGCCACGCGACCCAGGCGGTGGTCTCGCGGACGCGCCACGCGACC
>CAYYHG010000009.1:36894-38718 GCA_964471665.1 uncultured Halobacteriales archaeon
CTCGCGGACGCGCCACGCGACCCAGGCGGTGGTCTCGCGGACGCGCCACGCGACCAGGGCGGACGGTGACCGGGATGGATGAAGAGGAGGCGATCGAGGGACTCACACAGCTCGGGTTGCGGACCTACGAGGCGCGGGTGCTTCTCGCGCTCCAGAAACTCGGCAGCGGCTCGGCCAGCGAGGTGAGCGAAGTCGCCGACGTGCCCCGGTCGCAGGTGTACGGCGCCGCCGAGAACCTGGAGGAACGCGGCCTCGTCGAGACGCGGCCGTCGACGCCGACGGTCTATCGGCCGGTCACGCTGGAGCAGGCCCGCACGCGCCTGCTCGACAGGCTGGCCGAGACGGGCGCAGAGACGTTCGACTACCTCGAGTCCGTCCGGGACTCGCAGGCCGAGACCGAACAGAGCGAGGCAATCTGGCTGGTCAAAGGCGCCGAGGGAGTCGGCTCGCGCGTGGTCGAACTCGCCGGAATCGCCGACAGCCGACTGCTCTACGCAGTCCCCGAGCCGTCGATGCTCGACGAGGAGATCAGCGCGGCCCTCACCGGGGCCAGATCGGAGGGACTGGAGGTCATCGTCGCGAGTGCCAACCCGGACGTCCGCGAGCGCGCGGCGGACCTGCGCCTGGACACACACCGCGTGCCAGACGAGCGCGACCCCGACGTCGGGTCGGCACGCGTGTTGCTCGTCGACAGGCGGACGATGCTGTTGAGTGTCTTCTCCTCGACGGATGTCGCCGAGGGGACACAGGAGGTCGCGTTCTGGAGTGTCGACTCCGCGTTCGCTGCCGTCCTGCTTGGCTTCATGGCGGAGTGGTTCGAGCACCCGTTCGAGGGGTGACCCGGTCCCGTCTGACCCGACGAGACGGTACGTTTTACACGCACGCGCCCTACAGTCCGACAATGAGTCGCGCGCGGAAACCGGAGTGGCTGAAGACGCAACCCCCCTCGGGCGAGCGCTTCACCGAGATCAAGCAGTCGTTGCGCGAGCGGGACCTCAACACGGTCTGTGAGGAGGCCAACTGCCCGAACCTCGGGGAGTGCTGGTCGGGCCGGAACGGACCCGGCACTGCGACGTTCATGCTGATGGGCGACCGGTGTTCGCGGGGCTGTAACTTCTGTGACGTCGAGACTGGCGGGATGGATTCCCTCGACGACGAGGAACCCGAGCAGGTCGCAGCGGCCGTCGCCGAGATTGGCCTCGATTACGTCGTCCTGACGAGCGTGGACCGCGACGACCTTCCCGACCAGGGGGCGGGTCACTTCGCCCGCACCATCCGGGAGATCAAGCGCCGCGACCCCGGGATTCTCGTCGAGGCGCTGATCCCAGACTTCCAGGGCGAGGCCGACCTCGTGGGGACGGTCGTCGACGCGGGGCCAGACGTGCTGGCCCACAACGTCGAGACCGTCGAGCGCCTCCAGTGGCCGGTCCGGGACAGGCGCGCCGGCTACGAACAGTCGCTGTCGGTCCTCCGGCAGATTGCCGAGGAGTCCGACGCCTACGCCAAGACCTCCCTGATGCTGGGTGTCGGCGAGTACGACCACGAAATCTACCAGACACTCGCCGACCTCCGGTCTATCGGGGTGGACATCGTCACGCTCGGCCAGTATCTCCAGCCCTCGCGGTCGCACCTCGAAATCTCCGAGTACGTCCACCCCGACGCGTTCGACACCTGGCGGCGGGTCGCCGAGGAGGACCTCGACTTCCTGTACTGTGCCTCGGGTCCGATGGTCCGCTCGTCGTACCGCGCGGGCGAGCTGTTCGTCGAGGCGCTCTCCAGAGAGGGGACAAGCGTCGACGCCGCGCGGAGACGGGCCCGCGACGC
>CAYYHG010000010.1:0-38539 GCA_964471665.1 uncultured Halobacteriales archaeon
GCCTCGACGGCGTCGGTGATCGTGTCGGGGAGCGGGCCGTCGTCGCGGATCGACCCCGCGATGACGTAGGGCACGTCGTTCTCGACGCACTCGTACATCACACCCGACTGGACGACGCCGTCCTCGACGGCCTGTTCGACGCTGCCCGCGCGGATGATCTCGCTGATGGTGTAGATGTGGTGTTTGTGTCCCTCCCGGGGGTGGTCGAGTGATTCCGTGTCCATCCCCAGCGAGGTGCCGTAGATGTCCCGTTCGAGGTCGTGGACCGCGAAACCGTTGCCGATCGAGAGCATGTCCACGTAGCCTTCCCGGACCAGCCGGGCGAGGTCTTCCCTGGCACCGGAGTGGATGAGTGCCGGCCCACAGACCGCGAGGATGGTCCCGCCCTCGCGGCTGGTCTCCTGGATTGCCTCGGCGATGTTGGCGATGGTCGTCTCGGAGGGCCGCTCGGAGGAGACGCCGCCCTGCATGAAGCCGAAGGCGCCCTCCTTGCCGCGTGGGCGTTCCGGTGGCTTCACACGGATGCCCGAGTCGCCCGTCACCACCAGATCGCCCTCCTCGATGGCGTTGAGAACCTCGGTGGCCGCGCGCGGCCCGTCGTCGGTGAACTCGACCGTGACCGCACAGTCCATCTCGATGTCCTCGACGGGGATCCACTCGCCGTCGACGCGGACGTCCGTCGGGTGGTTCGTCGTCGAGTAGAAGTTCGTCGGGACGACCTGGTCGTCGGGTGCGGGTTCGAGACGGACGTCGTCCGGATCCGAGGGATTGACACCGTTCTGGTGGAGTTCGTGGACGATTGACTGCAGGTGCTGTGGATCGTGACCCTCGACGACCAGGCGGGCGTACGACTCCGCCGTCTTGTGGCGGCCGATCTCGAACTCCTCGACCTGAAAGGACCCGCCCATGTCCATGATGATGCCGAAACAGGTCTGCATCATCCCGGAGTCGATGATGTGACCTTCCAGTTCGACCTCGCGCGAGACACTCATGCCCGCACCATGGCGACAGGTCCCCAAGACGGTTTTGGGTTCGGCGAGCAGGCGGGACCTCGGACCGCGAAGCGGTGTCCCGCGCGACCGCTGGCCGCTCCGCGGCGGTTCCAAACCCTCGTGTCGCCCCGCCCTACTCTGGTTCTGTCAGACACTCCACGTGCCACTCGACGCTCGAGTGCTCGTCGAGCCGCTCGTAGATGGCCCGGAGACCGGCCGACTCGGTCTCCGGGAGGACGTGCAACCGGACCACGCCGTCCCGGACCGACACGCGGAAGACGTCGCCAGTCCTCTCGTCGCGAACCAGGTACAGCGGCATCGGCAACTCGAGAAAGTCCCCGTACCGGTACGGGCCCGCGTCGAGCACCGCCGCGACCAGGTCGGCGAGCCGGCCGGTGCCGCGCTCGGGCGACGGCTGGAGGCGGAAGACGGTCTTGCCCTCGTACTCGACGCCGCCCTCGAAGGGGAACCGCCGTCGGGGACGGGCAGGGATCGCGAACGACGGATCGCCGGCCATCTCGTGGCGGGCTAGGTACCGTTCCTTTTTAACTCCGCGGGCGTGCCATCCGGTATGTGCGGCCGTTACAGCCTCTTCGCGCCGCCCGAAGACATCGAGGAGCGGTTCGACGCGACGTTCGCCTCGGCGTTCGAGCCACGGTACAACGCCGCGCCCAGCCAGTCGCTGCCCGTCGTCTCGGACGCTGCGCCCGGAACCATCGAGCCGATGGAGTGGGGGTTCGTCCCGCCGTGGGCCGACGACCGCTCCGACTTCGGATTCATCAACGCCCGGGCGGAGACCCTCGCGGAGAAACCGACGTTCCGGGACGCCTTCACCGGCGAGGACCGGGCGGCCGACGGCCTGCGTGCCGGCCGGTGTCTCGTCCCCGCCGACGGCTTCTACGAGTGGGCCGACACCGGGGACGGCAAACGGCCCTACCGCGTGACGCTGGCCGACGAGGATCCGTTCGCGATGGCGGGGCTGTGGGCCGAGTGGCGCCCCGACCGGACCCAGACCGCTCTCGACGCCTTCGGCGGCGGGAACCGGCCCGACGCCGACCCCGAGACTGTCTCGACGTTCGCCATCGTCACGACCCAGCCCAACGACATCGTTGCCGACCTCCACGACCGGATGTCGGTTATCCTCCCGCCGGGCGCGGAGCGGCGCTGGCTCCGTGACGGCGCCGGGGCTGCCGACCTGCTGGAGCCCTATCCCGCCGACGAGACGCAGGTCTATCCCGTCTCGCAATCGGTCAACGATCCCTCGAACGACTCCCCGGCGGTCACCGAACGGACTGGCCCCGTCCGGCGCGGCGACGGGACGTCCTGAGAGTCCACACGGCCCCGAAAGCGCGCTCGGCTGGCGGTAGCGTCTGGCGGTCCGGAGAGCGGACCGGACGATTCAATACGGAGAACCCGCTAGGGCGTTCATGGCCAAGTACTCGACCGGCAGCGGGGGCCGTGACGCCGGCGAGAGCTGTGAACTGTGTGGGGCCTCCGACGTGTCGCTCCGGTCTGTCAACGTCGCGGGGGCTCGACTGGACGTGTGTCCGGACTGCGCCCAGCACGACGACACCGGCGCACCCGGCTCGACTGGCGGTGGGGACGACAACGACGAGCGCGACAGGCGCGAACAGGCCGCCCGGAACACCGCCCGACTCCACGACGCCAGCAGACGCGACGCCTCCCACTGGGAGAGCGGCGCCGACTACGACGACGACCAGCTCCCCTACCTCGTCGACGGCTACGGCGACCGCTTCACCGAGGCCCGACAGGACGCCGGCCTCCAGCTGGACGAACTCGCCGCGGAACTCGGCGTCGAGGAGAAGAACCTGCTCGCCCTCGAACAGGAGCGTGCGGCACAGGCCGGCCTCGGCGGGTCCATCGTCGCTGCCGTCGAGGAGTTCCTGGAGGTCGAACTGGCCGAAACGCAGTAGTTTTGCCGGCGCGGTTCTTCTCCTCGCTGATGCCATCCCGAGCCGCCTCGGAGCCGTCTGTCACGGAGTTCCAAGCGACGGTCGAACGTGTCGACGACGGGGTCGTCCTCTCGGAGACGTACTTCTACCCCGAGAGTGGCGGCCAGCCAGCCGACCGCGGCCTTCTCGACGACCACCGGGTCGTCGACGTCCAGCGAGTCGGTGGCGACATCGTCCACACCCTCGAGGGCGACTGGGCCCCGGAACCGGGCGAGACGGTCACCGCCAGTGTCGATCCGGACTTCCGGACCTACTGTATGCGGGCACACACCGCCAGTCACGCCCTCTACGGCGCCGGCCGGCGGCTGCTCGAGGAACTGGGGTACGGTGGCTTCGACATCGACGCGGAGAAGGTGCGCGTCGACTTCGCGACACCGACCGACATCGACGACGAGACGCTCGTGGAACTGGAGCGACTGGTCAACCGTGTCGTCTGGGAGTCACGCGAGGTGACCTGGGAGGAACTGCCCCGCGAGGAGGCGCTCTCCCGCGAGAACGTCGCTTTCAACGCCAAGACCGAGGAGGGCGTCGCCGGTGACAGGGTCCGGATCGTCACCATCGACGACTGGGACGTCGCGGCCTGTGGCGGCACGCACGTCCGGAACACCCGCGAGATCGGGCCCGTGACGGTCCTGGAGCGGTCGAATCCGGGCGAGGGGCTGACCCGCGTCGAGTTCGCCGTCGGTCCATCCGGGATCGAGCGCCGCGCAGCCGAGGCGAGTGCCGCACGCGAGACAGCACGGCGACTGGACACGGGACCGACTGGAATCGGCGACGCGGCTGCCAGACTGGTCGAGGAGCGCGAGCGGCTGACCGACCAGGTCGAGACGCTCCGCGAGCAGTTGTTCCAGGCCCGCCTCGAGGAACTCGAAGACCGGACAGTCACCCGGGACGGCCACGAGTGGCTGGCCGGGCGCGTCCCGACCGACGACGCCAACGCGCTGGCCGACCTCGCGGGGGAACTCGTCGAGGAATCCCCGGCAGTGGCCGCCCTGGTCGGCGAAACCGGGAACTACGTGGCCGTCGCGACCGACGGGTCTGTCGACGCCGGCGACGTCGTCGAGGACGTGACCGACGAGTTCGGGGGCGGTGGCGGCGGTGGGCCGACAGTCGCACAGGGGGGCGGACTCGACACAGCCCCCGAGGACGTGGTGGCGTTTCTCCGCGAGGAGTGAATATTGGACGAATACGAACGGAGTTTGAACAATCTATTAGTGGCGGTACGCCCCCGGTCCAGATATGAACGGACACAGCGACGCGAGCGGCCGCCCGGATCGCGTTTCGAGACGGCACGTTCTCGCGGCCAGCGGCGCCATCGGCGTGGGATTGGTGGCTGGATGCTCGGGCGACGGTGACGGCAGCGATTCCAGTGACAGCGGCGGCGGTGAGGGCGACGAAGTCGACGGTGGCGGCGACGGATCCAGTGGAGGGTCAGACGACGGATCGGTGGCCGACGAGTCGGGAGACGCCGGGATGGCATGGCGGACGACGGAGTTGACCGACGTCCTGACGGACGAGACGTTCACCATCGACGGGCTGGAGGGACCGGTCGCGGTCCAGTCGTTCGCCGTGTGGTGTCCGAAGTGCGAGCGCCAGTCCAGGGAGCTGTCGAACGTAGAGGAGCCGGTCACGGTCGTCAGTCTCAACACCGACCCCAACGAGGACGCCGGGAAGGTCAGGCAACACGCAGAGAGCAACGGATTCGACTGGCGGTTCGCGGTCGCGCCGACGGAGATGACCGAGTCGCTGGTCGAGGCGTTCGGCACGGCCGTGACCAACGCCCCGAGCACACCGATCATCGTCGCCTGCGACGCCGGCGTCGCGGAGTTTTTTTCCGGAAGCCAGCAGTCCGTCGAGGACATAACAGCCGCCGCAAACGAGTGTTGAGATGGGGCTGGTCACCGAAGCCCTGACGTCGTTTACCCTGGGGGTAGCGACACCCCTGTCGGCCGTGTGTGTCATCCCGCTGTATCCGGCGTTTCTGGCCTTCCTCTCGAACCAGGACGAGAACGCCCCGCCGATCGCCGTCCTTGGTGTGCTGGTGGCGCTGGGTGTGATCGCCTTCATGGCTGGCGTCGGCGTCCTGTTCACGACGCTTCTCGAAACCTCGCTGACGGCTGTCGTGGAAGTGGTCTCGCCGCCGGCGTTCGCCCTGCTCGCCGTGCTCGGCGTGGTGCTGGTGGCGGACCTGCACCCCCAGGCCAGGCTTCCCACGGTCGAGCCGCCCCAGACGCGGTTCCCGTCGCTGTCGGCGTTCGTCTACGGCGCCTTCTTCGGGGCGATCGTCCTGCCGTGTAACCCGGGGTTCATCTCGGTGTTTTTCGCCCGGGCCTTTCTCTTCTCGGACCCTGTCTCCAGTCTCGCGAACTTCGGTGCCTTCGGCGTCGGCATGGCGAGTCCGCTGCTCGCGTTCGCGCTCGTCTCCGAACCCTGGCGCGACCGCGTACTGGGCGTCCTGACCGGCCACCGGCGCGCAATCAACGTCATCACCGGGTCCGTACTGGTTGTCATCTCGCTGTACTATCTGTTCGTCGTCTTCGAGATTGCGGGGTCGCTGGCCTGACAGCAATCACTATGACTCAGACTGTCGGCTACAACTTCGTGAAGATGTTCGGCGCCCCGGGGTGCCGATACTGCTTCGGGCTTATAGCCGACAGTATCAATCTGTCTCTCTCCCGCGTGCGCCCGAGGGAGGGGTCGGGGGCGCCTTCGAAGTGCCTAAGTGCCGTTCACGAGAATCCACGCCCATGAAGAAGCTCATCATTCGCGGGGACCCGGGCATACGAAAGGGTGCAGTCATCGAACACGACGGCCAGGAGTACGTCTGCTTTGGCATCAGTCGCAACGGTGACTGGCACGGCCCCGACCGTCCCCAGCTGTGGTGTACCGTCGGCTCCGAGGACGAGCGCGCGGACTTCGAACGCCGCCGGTTCATCTCCAACCACCTCGACGTCGAGGCTGTGGACGCCGAGGCGGTGACCGTCGTCCGGTCCCGCGAGTGAGTGGTTCCCGGGACACCTGGGGCCGTGTTTCTCGCCGCCGTCGTCATAGGGACGGTTGTAGTTCTTTACCGGATCATCCGCCCGACGACAGGTGGTTGTCCTGAAAAACGGCTACAACCGTCCCTATCAGACTGTCGGCCGTGAGCCACTCGCAGGCAGTATCAGCAACTCCTCGTCGACCCGCCGTCGACAGCCAGCGCCGCACCGTTGACGTAACTCGCCCGCGGGCTGGCGAGGAACGCGACCACGTCGCCCAGTTCCTGCGGGTCGCCGATACGGCCGGCGGGGACGTCGTCCGCCCAGTCCTCGTAGCCGTCCTCGTAGTCGGGATACTCGCCGCGTTCGACGCTGTCCTCGATGAGTTCCTCGATGCGGCTCGTCTCGTGTGCGCCCGGCAGGACGGCGTTGGCCCGCACCTCCGGTGCGAACTCGCGGGAGATTGTCTCGACGAGACCGATCACGGTCCGGCGGACGGCGTTCGACAGCACCAGGCCGTCGATGACCTCCCGGACCGAGCGGGAGGTGATTGCGACGAGACTGCCCGCCTCCGATTCGGTCAGGTGGGGGTGGGCCTCCCGGATGGTCCAGACGATACTCATCACGAGCATGTCGTAGGCTCCGTACCAGTCGCGGTCAGTCTGGTCGAGGAAGGGACCGCTCGGCGGGCCGCCGGCGCTCGTGACGACGTGGTCGACGCCGCCAAACGTTTCGACTGTTTCCTCGACGAACGCTGCCACGTGGTCGGGATTGGTGATGTCTGCCTCCACGACGAGCGTCTCGCCGGTGCCCGCCGAGCGCAGTTGCTCGCGTGCGTCTTCGAGGTGGGCCCGGGTCTGTCCACAGACGGCCACGTTGGCGCCTTCCCGGGCGAGTGCCGTCGCGCTGGCGAGCCCGAGACCGCTCGACGCTGCCGTACACAGCGCCGTGTTTCCGTCGAGTTCGAGATCCATAGTGGCAGAGACAGACGGGAGACGCAAAAAACGGTCGCTGTCGGACAGGGCCGCAGGCTATCCGCCCCAGAAGTTGTCGCGACTCCCGAGTTCGGGCGGTTCGTCCTCCTCGTCGGTGTCGTGGGCCTCCGCGGTGTCTTGCTCTTCGGTCTCGGTATCGACGTCGCCCTCCCCCTCCCCCTCCCCCTCCTCGGGGAGTCGCTCGATCTCCTCTGCGCGGGCGTGGTTCGACCGGACGTTCGTGATCTCGACACGGGCGCGGGAGGGCGGGAGGATGCCATCGACCATCACGATGAAGCCGTCCCCGGTCCGCCCGACGCCGGCGCCGCTCTCGTGGATGTCCTCGATCTCGATGACGACCTCCTCGCCCGGTTTGACGGGCTGGGACTTGAGGTCCTCGATGGGCTGGTTGTAGTGATTGCACCACTCGGCGCCACCGCGGTCGCCATAATGCTGACACCCCATTCCTTCGATCCGCTCGGAGAAACTGGGGCACTCGTCCGCGAGTGGACAGTCCGACATGCCGCGGAATAGTCCGGGCGTGAAGTAAACGTTTGTGCTCTGTGCGTGTACCCGACGGCTGTGGTCCGGGCCGGCAGTATGAGAAGTGTCAAAAGTTACGTCGACCCGTATACAAGCGCGTGAGAAACGGGAACAGCGACCCCGCTTTGTGCCGTTGCCCGACTCATCATCTTTGTTATGTGTCACAGTTTCAGAAGTGAGAACTGGAACTATAGACTCAAGAGGGTCGGTCAGACAAGACACCATAGAGGAGAGATGGGACCCGTACACGAGGACGCGTACCGGTTCGCGCCAGCCGCGCCCCACGAGACCTGTGTTTTCGGTGCGAGTGCCCCCGGCTGGCACTCGGATGGAGACCACCGCACTGCCGTCGCACGGTGGGTCGCGTTCATGCGGGACCAACACATCGACAGGGTGTGCTATCTGCTGTCCATTCCCCCGTCCGAAATCGGCGAGTCGGGCTTCGAACTGTACGCCGAGGCCTTCGGGGACGAGAACGTCAGGCACGTCCCGTTCGCGGACCGCCGGCTGGTCGATCCCGGGCGCGTCCGCAGTGAGATCATCCCCTTCCTCGCCGACAGCGCCGAGGCCGACGAACGCGTTGTCGTCCACGGGCTCTCGGGGCTCGGTCGCACCGGCCAGGTGCTGGCTGCCTGGCTGGTTTCCTACCACGGGTACCGTCCCCACGAGGCCGTGGACACCGTCATGGAGATGGGGCGTGACCCGTCCGTCCCGGTCGATTTCGGCGCCGCTACCCGGCACGAACTCCTCGACGTGCTCGGAACGGTGGCCTGATTCCGCCCGACCGCTTTTACTGCGTGGTGCCCAAGCCAGGCCCAACTGATCGATGTCGACAATCAAGGACAGCGTTCACGACTACATCGAGGTGACGGGGGTGGCACGCGAGCTGCTGGACACGCCGCCGGTCCAGCGGCTCCGTCGTGTCACCCAGCTGGGGACCGTCGGGCTGGTCTACCCCTCCGCCAACCACACCCGCTTCGAGCACTCGCTCGGCGTCTACCACCTCGCCGACCGGGCACTCGGTCACCTCGGGATCGAGGGCCAGCAGGCCGAGCGCGTCCGGGCCGGTGCCCTGCTTCACGATATCGGCCACGCCCCCTACAGCCACAACGTCGAGGACCTCCTCCACCGCTACACCGGGAAGTACCACGACGACGTCGACTCGCTGGTCGGCTCGGGCGAAGTGGCCCGCGTGCTCACCGACCACGGGCTCAACCCCGACCGCATCGCCGGACTCGTCGCCGGTCAGGGGGAACTCGGCCAGCTCGTCTCCGGCGAACTCGACGTCGACCGGATGGACTACCTGGTCAGGGACGCCCACCACACTGGCGTCCCCTACGGGACGATCGACCACGGGCGGCTCGTCCGCGAGTTGCGCTTCGTCGACGGCGACCTCGTACTGGACGAGGGAAACGTCCAGACCGCCGAGAGCCTCCTGCTCGCCCGGGCGCTGATGAACCCGACAGTCTACCAGCACCACGTCGCCCGCATCGCGAAGGCGATGCTCCGCCGGGGAACCGAACGCCTGCTCGAGCGCAACGAGACGACCCCGTCCGAACTCCGGCGGATGGACGACTACGAGTTACGGGTCGCACTCCGGGACTGCGAGGCGACGGTACCCTACGCCCGCCGGCTGGACGAACGGAAGCTGTTCAAGCGAGCGGTCTGGGCCGAGACCGACGCCGTTCCCGAGGAGCTTCTGGCGGCGAGCCACGACGACGTCCGCGAGTTCGAGCGGTCGGTCGCCGACGAGGCGGGGGTCGATCCCGAGACCGTGATCCTCGACGTGCCAGCCAGGCCGGCGATGACGGAGTCGACGTCGCGCGTGATGGTCAACAGCGAGGTCCGGCGGCTGGCCGACCAGTCGACGCTGGTGAGCGCACTCCGGGCGGCCCAGCGCGACCAGTGGCGGCTGGGCGTCTACGCGCCCGAGGCGACGAGCGAACGGGTCGGCAACGCCGCCATCCGCGTCCTCGGGTTCGACCTCGAGGGCGCGCTCGTCCGGGACGTCCGGCCGGGCGTCAACGCGACGCTCTCGGATTTCGAGTGAGACAGTCACAACCGTCACTGTACGAAAACGCCAGCGAGTGCCCCCGGCCGGAACGGACGGTTTAACAGGGACACACACGTACGCTGGCGCATGACGACGTTCCTCTCGGGTGGGACAGGGACGCCAAAGTTGCTGGCCGGCGCCGACAGCGTCTTCCCGCCCGGGGAGACGACTGTGGTCGCAAACACCGGCGACGACGTGGAAATCGGGGGGGTGTTGGTCTGTCCGGACCTCGATACGGTGCTGTATCTCGGTGGGGAGGTGCTCGACAGAGACACCTGGTGGGGGATCGCCGACGACACCGCAGGGACCCACGGGGAGCTCCACCGTCTCGCCGGAGCGGCCGGACTGGAGCGCGGGCCCCGGTATCTCGACACCGACGCACAGACCGCGGGACGGCGGCTGGCGCGCTGGCGACGCTTCTCGGGGGTCGCGGAGTTCATGCACATCGGCGACCGCGACCGCGCGGTCCACATCACGCGGACGGGTCTCCTCGACGAGGGACACACGCTGACGGAGGCCACGCGCGCCCTCGCGGACGCGTTCGACCTCGAACGGACGCTGTTGCCGATGAGCGACGACCCCGTGGCGACGCTCGTCCACACGCCCGACGGGCCGACGCACTTCCAGGAGTTCTGGGTCGCACGGAACGGCGAGCCGACGGTCTCGGACGTGGAGTTCCGGACTGCCGACACAGCCGTCGCGACCGACGCCGTGCTGAGTGCGCTGTCTGACCCGGTGGTCGTCGGTCCCTCGAACCCGGTGACCAGCGTCGGCCCGATGCGTGCCGTCGAGGGAATCGAAGACGCACTCCGGGAGACGCCGGTGGTGGCCGTCTCGCCGTTCGTCGAGGACAGGGTGTTCTCGGGGCCGGCAGCGAAACTGATGGACGCGGTCGGGAACGACCCCTCGACGGCCGGCGTCGCGGCCGCCTACCCCTTCGCCGACGCGTTCGTCCTCGACGAGGCCGACGGGACGGCGCTGGACCGGCCGGTCGTCCGGACCGACACTGCCATCCACGACGCCGACGACGCCGCCCGGGTGGCACGCGCCGTCAGCGAGGCGCTGGAGGTGGTCGCGTGACGCTCTTCCAGCCCCGCGTCGCGCTCGCGAGCCTGAGCGGCCAGTCCGACGCGGCGTGGGCGCGCGGGCCCGCCGAGTACGCCGGTGCAGCCTTCCTGGGCGGGATCGCTATCGACGAGCCGACCCGGGAGGCCGCCCGCGAGATGGTCGCACGGGACCGCGAGGAGTTCCTCCCGCCGGATCCGCTGGCGTTCGTCGACGCACAACTCGACGCCCTCGCGGACGCACCGCTCCGGCCCGGATTCAACGTCCGGACGACCACGCTCGGTCCGCTCCGGGAGGCCGCGGTCATCTGTCGCGACCACGACGCGATCCTCGAGGTGAACGCCCACTGCCGCCAGGAGGAGATGTGTGCCGTCGGGTGTGGCGAGGAACTCTTGCGGGACACGGACCGCCTCCGCGAGTACGTCTCGGCCGCCGCCGGGACCGGTGTGACTGTCAGCGTCAAGGTCCGGACCGAGGTGGCGGGCGTCGACCTGCGGGCGCTCTCGGCGACGCTCGCGCAAGCGGGTGCCGACGCCATCCACGTCGACGCGATGGATTCCGAACCCGTGGTTGCGGACGTGGCGGCGGCGGACGCGTTCGTGATCGCCAACAACGGCGTCCGCGGCGAGACGACGGTCCAGGAGTACCTCGGGTACGGTGCTGACGCGGTCAGCGTCGGACGGCCCAGCGACAATCCCGCCGTCCTCTCGCGGGTCCGCGAGGCGACCGCCGCGTGGTTCGAGAAGCGCGGCGACGCGACGGGCCAGGACGCCGCCAGGGGGGTCCAGCCGTGAGGACGACGGCCGAGAACGCACAGCTGGCGTTGCTCCTCGAGGTAGCGGGCACACCGAAACCGGGCAACGTCGACCGCGCACGCGAGTATCCAGACCTGCGGTTCGAGCACTTCCTCGCGGGTGCAGTCGGTGCCCGGGCGGGGCTGGCGCTGGCGGCAGAGGGCCGGCCGGTCGGCGAGTCCTTCGAGCGGGCCGTCGAGGGCATGAGCGCCCAGTCCGGCGGGAACACACAGTTCGGGGCCGTTCTCCTGGTGACCCCGCTGGTCCGGGCGGCCGCGCGGGACGACCTCTCGCAGTCCGGCGTCGAGGCCGTTCTCGGGGAGACGACAGTCGAGGACACCGTCCACTTCTACCGGGCGTTCGAGCACGTCGACGTGTCCGTCGGCGATCCCCCGTCGGAACTGACAGACCTGGACGTCCGGCGCGGTTCGGACGCGATTCCGGCGATCCGCGAGCGCGGGCTGGCCTTCTCCGGGCTGATGGCACGGAGTGCCCCGACCGACGGCGTCGCGGCGGAACTCTCCGGGGGGTGTCCACGGAGCTTCGGTGTAGCCGAGCGACTCGCCGGCGGGACGGGCCCGGTCGCGGACCGCACAGCAGCGGCGTTTCTCGACGCGCTCGCCGCCGAAGTCGATACGTTCGTCATCGCCCGGCACGACCGCGAGACGGCCGAGGAGGTTCGCCGGCGGGCCGCTGACGCACGCGACGGCGAGACCGACCCCGCGGAGCTGGCCGCGGAGTTCGTCGACCGCGGCATCAACCCCGGAACGACGGCCGACATCGTCGCGGGCGGGCTGTTCGTGGCCCTCGAACGCGGGCTGGAGGTGTGACCGTGTCTGCGTGGCCGGTCGCGCTACGGGGCGTCACCGAGACCGTCGTCACTACCGAGGGGCCGAACGGCCTGTGGAACGTCGCTGCGCTGGGGCTGCACGCCGACGACGACACGGAGACCGACAACAGGGAGCACGACCTGGCCGGGGAGACCGGGAGTCGCGTCCGGTCGCGGACGTGGGGGCGGACCCGAACCTGGCGGAACTTCCGGGAGCGCGGAGAGGGGTACGTCCAGTTCACGCGGGATCCGGTGGATTTCGTCGACGCCGCTCTGGCGGTCCGCGAGACGGACGATCCGGTCCTCGATGGCGTGGACGCGTGGGTCCGGGTGGCTGTGACGCGCCTGGACGAGGGTACCTCGGGCGGGACACAGTGGGTCGACTGGGCGCTCGAACCACAGGAATCGGCCGTCGAACGGCGCGTCGTCCCGGCGACGAACCGCGGGCGAGCGGCGGTCGTCGAAGCGACCGTCGCTGCCTCCAGACTCGACGTCGAGAGTTACGACACTGCGACGCTCCGCGACCGCCTGGCGTACTTCGAGGATGTCGCCGTCAGCTGCGGTGGCCCGCGCGAGCGCGAAGCCATCGAGCGCCTCCGGACGCTCCTCGAGGAGTCGTGACGGCGCCAGCGTCCCGGTCGCGACACAGAGACGTGGCGGAGATGAGAGGCTATTAGTCGTTGCTGGCCGGAGGTGGGCCGTGGACCGGCAGGGGAATCACAGGTACGTCGTTCTCGGGAGCGCCATCGTGGCGAACTTCGGCCAGTTCGGGGCACGCGTCGTCATCAGCCCGTTCGTGCTGGCCATCGCAGCGGAGTTCGGGCGCTCGAAGGCCGCGGTCGGCCTCGTGTTGACGCTCATGTGGGCCATCTACGCCTGCTTTCAGTTCCCGAGCGGCGTCTTCGCCGACCGGTACGGGGAGCGGCGGGTCATCTTCGTGGCGCTCGCGCTCGCGGCGGTCGGCGTCCTGTTCGTGGCGTGGTCGCCGTCGTTTCTGGGGTTCGCGCTCGCGGCGCTGGTCCTCGGGAGCGGCGCGGGGATGTACTTCGCGGCCGGGACGGCGCTGCTCGACCGGCGCTTCGAGAACACCGGCCAGGCGTTCAGCCTCCACTCTGCGGGCAGTCCGCTGGCAGGACTGGCCGTGCCCGTCGTCGCCAGCCTCGTCGCCGCCCGGTACGGCTGGCGGACCGGAATCCTGGTCGGCGCGGCGGTGGCGGCGGGTGCCCTCGCGTTCGCGGTCCTCGCCGTGGGAGCGACGCCGGCCGCCAGCCCGGGGATCCGAGTCCGCGACCGGCTCACCCCCGGGACTGTCCTGGAGTTGCTCTCTCGCCCGCCGGTCGCGTTCGCGACCGTCCTCGGCGTCATCGGGATGTACGTCTTCCAGTCGTTCGTCTCGTTTTTCCCCACGTTCCTCCAGGAGTACCACGGCCTGACGACGGAGTCGGCGAGCTTCGCGACCGGCGTCGCGTTCGTGCTCATCGCGGTCGTCCTGCCGCTGGTCGGGCGTGCCGGTGACGCCTTCGGCCACGACACCTTTCTGCTCGTCCCCTTCCTCGTGACCGGGGCTGGCTTCGGGACGCTCCTGATACCCGCCGGATTGCCTGCCATCTCGGCCGGCGTGTTCCTGGTCGGGACCGGGTTGACCTGGGGTGGCGTCCTCCAGTCGCGGTTCATGCGGGAGTTCGCCGACGGCGAGCGCGCCACCGGGTTCGGCCTCGTCCGCACCACGTTCGTCCTGCTGGGGTCGGTCGGGAGCGCCGTGACCGGCTTTCTCGCTGAGTTCGGCGGGTGGCCACTCGCCGTGGGTGTCATCGTCCTCCTGCTCGTCGTCGCGTCGGCCATGGTCGTCGCAAACAGGCTGCTCGGTTCCGGACTGTGATGTAGTGACGGTTGTCATTCATCACTGTATCGACCGCACGTTTGCAGGCGATCGACCCGGCAAACAGTTCATACTGCCGGCCAAAGCCCGTGAGTAATTTCGACCCCCCCGTGGGACCGAATATCTCCGCGTCGGTATGGCCGGCAGTGTCGGGAAGGTATCGCCGACAGTACGAGACGGTCCGGCAGCGGCCCGTTCAGACTCTGTCAGTCACCGTGAGGAGGTTGACGACCAGCCCGACGACGACGAGGACTCCGGCGACAGCGGCGTTGGGAAGCAGATCGAGCGGCAGGACAAAACCCGCCTCCAGTGCCACGCCCGCAGCGTATCCGGCCCCGGCGACGACGAGGACCAGCCCCGCCAGACCCACGATGAGGTCCCCCGCAGGGCCGAACCGGCCGCCCACCCTGTCTTGCTCGTACGTATCGAGCGCGGACCAGACGGTCTCCTGGACGTTCGTCTCGAGGTCGTCGACCTGTCCCTCGAGATAGTTGTGCAGCGTCTCCTCGTCCTCGTTGAGCTCCATCGCCCGCTCGGACAGTTCCTGCTCGACCTCTTCGACGTTTTCCTCGCGGTCGTCGAGTTCGTCCGCGCGCGTCTCCAGACTCTCCTCCCACTCCTCGAGTTCGTCGTGGCGGGTTGCCAGTTGCGCCTCCCGCGTGTCGAGTTGCTCCTCGCGCTCTTCGAGGCGCTGTTCCCGGGAGTCGAGTTTCTCCGACCGCCTGTCCAGTCCCAACTCCCGTTCCTCGAGACGGCGTTCCTGCTTGGCTCTCTCGGATCCCTCCTCCGCCCCGTCTGTGTCGTCCGGTTCGTCCGTGGCGTCTGCGGCGTCCGCAGCGTCCGCGGCGTCCGTCGGTTCTTCGGCAGAGCGATCGGTGTCTCCCGGTTCGGTTCTGTCGCTCATGTGTGTGATTAAACAGGGGTATTGGTTTATAATGATTGGTCACTCCGGACAGCCCGGACACGGAACTGCAGACGCGGTTCAGGCCACTTTTGTCGATCCCGGGCGTATCCGGGACATGGGCAAGGTTTCGATCGGGCTCCGTGGCTGGCGGTTCGACGAGGAGGACATCTTCGACGGGAGCGGTGAACTCCGTTCGCTGGAGGAGATGCCCGAGGACACGCGCAACAGGATCGTCCGACTCTCGTCGCTCATGGGCGAACCGTGCAATGCCTGCTGGCTGCTCCACGGCGAGGCCAACATCGAGGCGTGCAACCCCGGCACCATCGTCTACGGCGAACCGCTCGGCGAAGTCCTCCTGTGTACCGACCACGAGGCCGACTTCCTCTACTGGTTTCGCGAGGCGGGCGGAGAGAGACACGCCGGTAGCGCCGACCTGGCCGACGAGTTCCACGAGTGGTTCCTCGAGGGGGGTCGCGCCCCCGAGGGGTACGCCGGCCTCGACCACGTCCAGGCCCACCCCGACATCCTTCCCGACGCTGTCGAAGACGAGGCCGACAGCCACGGCATCCCGGCGGTCGAAGAGCAAATCGGAGAGATGGCGGAGGCCGAACGCGAGGCGCTCGACGTCGACCTCGGCGACCTGGACGTATGACTGACACGGCCGGGACGGACGGACCGTCGGTTTCCGTGGCAATCGTCGACGCCGAGACGCCGGGCAACGTCGGCACCGTCGCCCGCGCGATGAAGAACTTCGGGCTCTCGGAGCTGTTGCTGGTCGACCCGCCCGACCTCGATCCGGGAGGGGAAGCGTACGGCTTCGCCGGACAGGCCCGCGAGGACATCCTCCCGGACGCCCGCGAGGTGACCCTCGAGTATCTCGTCGAGCGGTTCCACACCGTCGGGTGTACCGCCATCACGAACGAGGACGCGACCAGCCACGTCCGCTATCCGTTCGTGACACCGGCCGACCTCGCCGAGGAGTTGCGTGGCGTCGAGACGGAGACGTGTGTCGTCTTCGGCCGCGAGTCTGTGGGCCTGACCAACGACGAACTGGCCCGTCTCGACCAGGTGTGTGCCGTCCCGGCCAGCGCCGAGTATCCGGTTCTCAATCTCGGCCAGGCCGCCACGGTCGTGCTGTACGAACTCCGGGACCTGACCGTCGGTGAGACGCAGGTTCCCGAGATACGCGACCGTGCCCGGGCGCAGGCCATCGAGGGACTGCACGACCAGTTCGCGGACTTCCTGGTGGCCCTCGGCCATCCGGTCGAGAAGCGCGCGAAGACCCGGCGCCTGTGGCGGCGACTCCTCGGGCGTGCACACCCGACCGGTCGCGAAGTCCGGACCCTCCGTGGGCTGTTCCGCCGGGCGAGCGACCGGATGCGGGAGTGATACTGTCGGCTATAACCGCGTGAGCAATGTCGCCACCCCGGAGCGGGGACTCTCTGCAGGAAGTTATAGCCGACAGTACGACGAGAGGAAAACACAAGTTCCCACGGACCGACAACACGGGTGGAGAGACATGAGCGCAAAGACACGCGTCAAACAGCTCCTGATGGTGACCGGCTTGCTGACTCTGCTCGGCGCCGCCGCGATGGGCGGACTGGTCGCGTACCTGTGGTGGGATAGCAAGGACGTGACCGCCGACGTCCCCGAACCCGAGTAGCCCGCCGACCGTGCCCCCGAAGTCGCTTCCGTCTCTCGTGCTGTAGTCCCGGGTGGCGGTCGCGTTCGACCGGTGTCTGGAGCAGTGTCGGGCCACGATCGATGTGCCGAACTGTTATATCGGCCGGGACAGAAAGGCGAGCCATGACGACAGCACAGATCCTCGCAGTCGGTACTTCACCCATCGGGAAGACCGACCTGCCGGGCCGTGACCTGTTCTCGGCGGCGCTCGCCGAGGCCTTCGAGGGACTGCCCGCCCCCGCGGAGGTCGTCGACGGGGTGTACGTCGGCGCCCAGTCCGAGCGCTACGAGAACCAGATAATGCAGGGGACGCTGCTGGCCGAGTGGGCGGGTCTGCAGAACGTCCCGGCCGAGCGCGTCGAAGCCTGTGCCGCCGCGGGGGCGCTCGCGCTCAAGAACGCCGTCCGGGACGTCAGGGCCGGTGTCCACGACGCCGTTCTCGCGTGTGGCGTCGAGAAGATGACCGCCGGCGGGACCGAGGGCGCGACGAACGCCCTCGCCGCCGCCTTCGAGCGGGCACTCGAACAGCGTTCGGGAATCACGGCACCGGGCCAGTACGCGCTGCTCGCGAAGCGGTACCTCCACGAGACAGACGTCACGGAGGAGGATCTCGCACGCGTCGCGGTCAAGAACCACCGCAACGCGGCCGACAACCCCCGCGCGATGTTCCAGCACGAGGTCGACGTCGAGACGGTCCTCGAGTCGGAGTACGTTGCGCCGCCGTTCAAACTGTACGACTGTGCGCCCATCACCGACGGTGCCGCGGCCGTTCTCGTGGCAAACGGGGAAGTGGCCGACGGCCTCGTCGCGAGCGGGGACGCCGTCCGGGTCGCGGGCGTCGGCACCGCCGCCAACGCGCTGGCCGTGGCCGAGCGCGACCTCACCTACGTCGAGGGCGCAGACGTCGCCGCCACCAGAGCCTACGAGGACGCCGGCGTCGACGCGGCGGACGTCGACGTCGCCGAGGTCCACGACGCGTTCACGGTCTGCGAGGCGCTGCTCGCCGAGGCTGTCGGGTTCGCCCCGTGGGGGACGGGCGTCGAGACGGTCCGTGCCCCCGCCGAACGCTCGGAGGGGTGGACGGACGTCCAGATCAACACCAGCGGGGGGCTGAAAGCACGGGGCCATCCCATCGGTGCCACTGGACTGACACAGGCCGTCGAGGCGTACGAACAGCTCACGGGTCGGGCCGGCGACCGGCAGGTGCCCGGCGCGGAGACCGCCCTCCTCCTCAACGAGGGCGGCCTCGCCGACGCCCACACCGCCGCACACGTCCTGCGGGCCAACTGACAATGACCGGACACGACACCACACAGACCGGACCGCTCGCACCCGAGGACATCACTGCCGACTCGCCGTTCACGCTCCCCGGGTTCTTCGAGGCGCTCGGCGACGGGCAGTTGCTCGCAGCGCGGTGTACCGACTGCGACGCGCGTCTCCTGCCCCCACGGCCCGCCTGTTACGACTGCGGGAGTCGCGCCGTCGCCATTGAGGAACAGCCACGGACTGGCGAAGTGGTCAGCTACACTGCCGTCTACCGGCCGCCGTCGCCCTTCGCCGACCTCGCGCCCGTGACCGTCGCAGTCGTCGAACTCGACACCGGAGCGCGGCTGACCGGGAGGGTCACGGCGCCGCTCGGGGACGTCTCTATCGGCTCTGCCGTCGCGTTGCAGGTCCGCGACCCCGGCGAGGTCGGTATCGACCCGAGCGCACACCTCCCCTACGAGGAGGAGTGGCCGGTCCACGAGTTCGAACTGACGGACTGATCGTCACGCCCGCTCTTGGATCTCCTCGCGGAGCACGTCGCTCACCACGTCGCCGTCGGCCTTCCCGCGGAGCGCGCCCATGCACTCGCCCATCAGTGCCGAGAACGCGCCCATCCCCTCCTCCCGGACCTGCGACTCGTTGCGCTCGACGACCTCCCGGACGGCCTCGCGCACCTCGTCCTCGCCGGCACTGCCCAGGCCCTCGCGTTCGGCGGCCTCGCTCGCCGTGAGGTCCGGGTTCTCCGCGAGCGCCGCCAGCAGGTCCGGGACGCCTTCCGTGGCGAGGTCGTCGTCCGCCAGGAGGGCGAACAGCGCCTCGAAGTGCCGGTCTCCGAGGTTTTCCACGGGAACGCCGTCGCGACGGAGTTCCGTGACGGTCGACTCGACCGTACTCGCCGCCAGCGTCGGATCGACGCCGGTCTCGACGGCCCGTTCGAAGAGAGGCATGCGCCGGCCGTAGGCGACCTGTTCGGCCAGCCCCGGGTCGAGGCCGTGCTCCGACTGGTAGCGTTCGACCTTCTCGGTGAGCAGTTCCGGCGTCTCGACCTCTGTCGGGTCGGGTTCGACCGGGGGGACGTCGGTCTCGGGATACATCCGCGCCGCACCCGGGAGCGGGCGGAGATAGGCCGTCGTGCAGTCCTCGTTGGCGTCGCGGGTCTCCTCGGGGACGCCCTCGATGGCCGTCTCGGCCCGGTCCGCGACCGCCCCGATTGCCAGGTCGGCCGTTTCGGGGTCGTCGGCGACCAGCGCGACGGCGTCGCCGGGTCCGGCGCCGACCGCCCCGCGCAGGGCCTCGACTTCGGCCGCCGTGACCCCGTAGGCCGGGAGTTCGTCTGTGTGGAACACGCCCCCGGCGCCGTGGCGTCTCGCGTGGTCGGCGAACTCGGTTCCCAGCCGGCGGTCGGGCTGGAGTTCCCGACCCACGAGCCCGTCGAACCCGTAGAGGGGGACGGCCATCGCCGTTCCGTCGCCCGACAGCGCTCCCCGGATCACGCTGCTGTCGGTCCCGTCGAAGACGTCGCTGACGTCCCGTGGCTCGCCGACGCTCGCGTCCCGGTCGTCGAGTTCGTCGGCGACGTCCAGGAGTTCGACCTGGCGGCCGACCTCGACGCGGACGATGTCGGCAATGTCGCCGAGGCTCTGGACGCCCTTGATCTCGACGCGGGCGCCCTCGGCGATGGAGACGTTGACGTCCTGGCGGATGGTCCCGAGGCCGCGCTTGACCTTCCCTGTCGAGCGCAACAGCATCCCGATCCGCTCGGCGGTCTCCTGGGCCTGGTCGGGCGAGCGGATGTCGGGATGGGTGCCAATCTCGACGAGCGGGATTCCGAGGCGGTCGAGGCTGTAGCGCACGCCGGCGTCGGTCTCCGCGACGCGCTGGGCGCTCTCTTCTTCCAGCATGATGTCCTCGACGCCGACCGGGCCCGCGTCGGTCTCGACAACGCCGCCGGTGGCGACGAGCATCGTCCGCTGGAACCCTGTCGTGTTCGAGCCGTCGACGACGATCTTGCGCATGACGTGGGCCTGGTCGATCACGTCCATGTCCAGGAGCTGTGCGATCTCCATCGTGACCTCGAGGGCCTCCCGATCGACGCGGCGCGGTGGCTCGTCGTCCTCCTCGACGAGACAGGTGGTGTCGTAGGACAGGTACTCGAACTCGCGGTCGACGCGGCTCTCCTCCAGGGCTGCGGCGTCGACCTCGCCGAGTTCGCTCTTCGTCGGGTGGAGATACCGCGTGAACGACCGGTCCGACGCTCCGGGATCGCGCAACCGCGTCGGACACTCGCAGAACAGCTTGGCCCGGGTGTCGAGTTGCTGGTGGATCTCCAGCCCCGCCACGAGCCCGAGCGCCTCGTAGTCGTAGTCGGTCATTGCCAGAGAGTGAGACACCGACGGGGAAAAAACGCACTACTCCCGACAGCGCGACGCCGAGACGCGATCGCGGATTCCGACAACGTCGCCGATGATCGTGACCGCAGGTGGCTGGATGTCGGCGGCGCGGGCGTCCGCGGCGGCGTCGCCGAGCGTCGTGGTGAGTGTCCGTTCGCCCTCCCAGGTTGCCTTCTCGACGATTGCAACGGGCGTCTCGACCGGAATCCCTTCCTCGCGAAGGCGGGCCACGTACGCGGGCAGGCTGGCCACACCCATGAGGACGACCAGCGTTCCGCCGGTCGTTACTGTCCCGGCCAGACTCGCCCAGTCGAGCGCACTCTCCTCTTTCTCGGGAGCCTCCCGGCCCGTCACGACAGTCACACTCGAGGCGTGGTCGCGGTGAGTCAGGGGAATCCCCGCGACCGACGGGGCGGCCACCACGCTCGAGACGCCTGGGACCACCTCGAACGGAATGCTCTCGGCAGCCAGGTGCTCCGCCTCTTCGCCGCCCCGCCCGAAGACGTTCGGGTCGCCGCCCTTGAGACGGACCACGGACTCGCCTGCTCGGGCCCGGGAGCTGAGACGGTCGTGGATCTCGTCCTGTGAGACGGGATCGGGCGGTCGCTTGCCGACGTCGACTGCTGTCACACCCCGGGGGAGTTCCGCGAGCAACCCCTCGCCGGTGAGCGAGTCGTACAGGACGGCGTCGGCACTGCCGAGCACGTCCCAGGCCCGGCGGGTCAACAGGTCGGGGTCGCCCGGTCCGGCACCGACAAGATAGACGCGCCCGGACGCCGACTCGACGCCGTCCCTGTCCCGACTCTCGACTACCGGTGTCGACCCCGCTGGTGGGAACGGGATCCGCTGGTGGCACTCGCCGCCGCCACCGGACCGGGCCAGACCGGTGGCCTGCTCCTCGGCCCCCGGAGATGGCCCCACTGACGGCCCTTCGTGACTCTCGTCCATCAGTAGTACAAACACACTTTCACTACTTCAATCTTTTTGTAACTACCGTTGGATTCCTCCCGGCCGCGGTGGTCTGCTGTCTGGGCATGTCTTTGTCTCATGACGTCCGGTGAACGTAGACACCGTACTATCTCTCTCGGTCGGGGAAACCACACGACAGTGCACCCGAGACGGCACTCCGACGGGGGCACTCGGCCACTCGGACTCCCGCGGAGAGTGATACTGTAAGCTATTCGACAGCCGGGGATACCGATACTGTTCGCACGATTGTAGCCGACCAGTACGATCGCTACCGTTCGCCCACTGCCTCGCTGGCGACCTTGCGGCCGCGGGCCGTCAGTCCGACCTCCCTGCGCTCGCGGACCACCTCGATGACGTCCAGTTCGACGAGCCGGTCGTAGATCTCCTCGACCCTCTCGACGTCGACGCCGACAAAGTCCGAGATTCCGAACGGCGAGACGCCCGAGTACAGCGCCATGACGACCCGTCTCTCGACGGGTTCGAGGTCGAGGTCGACACGGACCTGCTGGGCGCCCTCGTCGAGGAGTTGTGTGAGTACGGAGATGTGGTGTTCCTGTCCGGAGATGTGGGTCTCGACGCTCCGGCCTGCCTCGTCGGTGTGTTCGACCTCGATGACCGCGCGTTGCCGGCCAGCGACCTCCTTCTCGTCGGTCTCCATCTCGCCGATGTCGTCGCGGTCGATGGTGAACTTCTGGCCGTCTTCGAGGACCATCCGGACCGCGTCTGTCGAGATCTTCAGGCGCCCTCGCTGCCATTCGGTCCCCTGGACGACGCCGCCCTCGACCGCCGGGTGCTGGACGTACACCACGGCGGCGTCGAGGATGGCCCGGTAGAAGTTCGTCCGGAACGTGTCGTGGTCGGCGGCAGAGAGGAGAATGACGTCGTCGCCGACGTACAGTGTCGAGTAGTCGGGTTCGCTCGCCGCCTCCTGGTTGACGTCGTACCGTTCGCCCATCCGGTCGATATCCGACAGCGGGATCGTGAGTTTCCCGTCGGCTGCGAGCGCGATCCGCTGGCTGGTCAGAACCACCCGGCACTGCTGCCAGGAGGCGTCTTTCAACTCCTGACCGTTCTTGATCGCCCGCAGGAACTTCCCCTGCGTGTCGTCGATTTTTCGCTCTGTGTCGCTCATGATCCCAGGAGCAACGGCACCGTCTCCAACAACCGTGTCTTGGCGTGTGCGACCGTTGGTTTCACGGGCAATTATGCATTTTGGCCCGGAGCGTTCCCGACAGCCACACGGGATCACTCTCGGTTCATCGCTTCGCTCGCCATGTTGCGTCCCTGCGCGTTCAGTGCGACCTCGGTTCGCTCGCGGATCTTGTCGACCGCGCCGACGTCGATCAGCGTCTCGTAGATTCCCTCGACGTCCTCGACCGGCACCCCGACGAAGTCCGACATCTCGAACGGCGAGACGCCCGAGTACAGCGCCATCAGCACCTGCTGTTCCATCTCGGAGAGTTCGTAGTCGCTCTGTCGCGCCTCGACGACCGTCCGGAAAAGCGCCTCCAGGGCCCGGGAGTGCCAGGCCATTCCGGAGAAGTGGGTCTCGACGCTCCGGCCCGCCTCGTCGGTGTGTTCGATCTTGACGACCGTCCGGTTCTCGCCGGAGACCTGCTGGTCGGTCGTCTCGGTCGTCCCGACGTCGTCGATGTCGAACGAGACCGTCTCGCCGCCCGACAATTCGAGAGCGACCGTCTCGCCGTCCAGCCGGAACCGACACTTCGACCAGGACGCGTCTTCCCGGACGACGCCGCCGACGACCGCGCGGTGTCTGACGAGGACGACCTCCTCGTGGAGGGCTGCCCGGCAGTACTCCGACTCGAAATCCGCCACCCCCTGGACGTCCACGAGAATGACGCTGGTGCCGATCTCCAGCGGCGTGGCGTCTGCCTCCTCGAGTCTCTCGGCGAGGCTCCCGTCTGCGGGCACGCGGATCCTGGCGTGCGGGATGGCCTGCCTGCCGCTGTTCGTCGCGAGGACGAGCCGTTCGCTCGTCAGCACCACCCGGCAGGACTGCCAGTCGCTCTCGACGGACTGGCCGTCCCTGACCGCGTACCGGTAGTTCCCGGAGGCGTCGACGAGTTTCTGCTCTCGCTCGCTCATGCGCCCGCCGGTGATAGCGGCTGGAGATTTAAATAGTGACGAGTTTGTCGTGACATATAATGGCAATAATATACGATCAATACTGGGTATTGTACTGTCACGACTATAGCCAACCTTTACAGTGATTGCGTCGAGAACCGACTATATGAGCACTCAAATAGGTGAAGTAGTACAGAATGATGCCCTCAGCGAAGAAGAGTTCGACGAACGGCTTCGCGATTTGCCGCCGAGTGCGAAACTCGTCGTCAAAGTTCTCGAGATCGACTCTCCGCTCTCCCAGAGCGAACTGGCCGAGGAGTCCCTGCTGCCGGACCGGACGGTCCGGTACGCGCTGAACCGCCTCGACGAGGTGGGTCTGATCGAGTCCCGCTACAGTTTTGTCGACGCGCGCAAGCGAGTCTACACGCTCGCACAGTGACACCAAGGCGGGTCAACGTTCCCTCGGAGACGCGCGGTCGGGCCGGCAGCACCGCCGCGTACATCCTGGCTGACGAGTTGCTCGTCGATCCCGCCGGGCGGACCGACGACCTCGATCGCGTTCTCCGCGACTCGCCGGTGTCCCACGTCGCCGTCACACACCACCATCCCGACCACGTCGGCGGGGTGGCTGCCTGCGCCCGCGCGTTCGACCTGACCGTCTGGGCGCAGGCAGGCCGGACCGACTCCTTCGCCACGGCGACCGGGGTCGAACCGGACCGGACGTTCCGTCCCGGAGCCACGATCCCGGCCGGTGACGACAGGATCGAGGTGCTCGACACACCTGGTCACGCGCCCGAACACGTGGGCTTTGTCGGTCCCGAGGGTCTCGTCTCGGGCGACATCGCCGTTGCCGAGGGGAGCGTCGTCGTCGGTGCCCCGGAGGGTGACATGCGTGCCTACCTCACAACCCTCCGCCGGGTGTCCGCACGCGACCCGGACCGACTGTTTCCCGCACACGGGCCGGTCATCGACGATCCGCGGGCGGCCTGTGACCGACTGCTCTCCCACCGTCGCAACCGGGAGCGGCGCGTTCTCTCGGCCGTCCAGGCGGACGCACGGTCGGTCGCGGAGATACTCGACGCGGCCTACCGGAAAGACATCGGCGACGTCCGGGACCTCGCGCGGGCGACGGTCGTCGCCCACCTGGAGAAACTCGCCGTCGAGGGGCGCGTCTCGTGGGACGGCGAACGCGCGCGTCCGGCACAGTGACGCCCCGCCCTCGGACCGACCGGCGACTATCCCCGGGTCACGGATCCACCGTCGCGGAGAACGCCGTCTACCAGTCGACGGAGATGGTGCCATCGCCCTCCGGATCGGGGGCGATCTCCTCGCCCGTCCGGCGGTCGATGACGTGGATGACGCCGCGGTCTTTCTTCGCCGGACAGACCGTGGCCGCGCGGACGTTCTCCTCGCGGCTTTCCTCGCCGACGTAGTACGCGTTCGGACTGGCGATCCCGGTCGAAAGGTCCAGGTCCCAGTTGTCAGATACTTCTGCACACTTGCCCGCCCCGATACACTTGTTGGCCTCGAAGAGAATCTTGTACGGTTTGTCCTCGATCGACGGGGCGTCCGCTTCCCCGACGCTCGCCGGATCGAACGGTTCGTTCTCGGCGGTCACGTCCCGCAGTTGCGATCGGACGGTCTTTCGTCTGTCGATCCAGGATACCTCTCGGGGGAACGTGTGTCCGACCGGTGGAGCCGTCAGATGTATGCCTGGCGGTCCCCCACGTGGGGGTATGCCAGCCGCCGACCCGTTCACCTACCAGGGTGGACGGGTCGATCCCGGGGAGACACAGAATCTCCGGTATACAGTAACAGAGACGTACCTCGGCGATCCGGTCCGGTTGCCGGTTACGATCGTCAACGGCGGGGACGGCGGTCCGACGGTCTGTCTCTCGGCGGCCGCCCACGGAGACGAACTCAACGGCGTCGAAGTGGTGCGGGCGGTCGCCCAGGACTGGGACCACACCGACCTCCGCGGGACGCTCGTCTGTCTGCCGGTGTTGAACGTGCCGGGATTCATCGCCCAGCAGCGCTACCTCCCGGTCCACGACCGTGACCTCAACCGGTCGTTTCCCGGCAAGGCCGACAGCACCGGCGCCAGGCGGATGGCCCACAGCATCTTCCACAACTTCATCGAACCCTGTGACCTGGCGCTCGATTTCCACACGTCGACGCGGGGCCGGACGAATATGCTCCACGTCCGTGCCGACATGACCGAGTCGTCGGTCAGCCGACTGGCCGGCGCCTTCGCCTCGAAGGTCGTCATCGACAAACAGGGTCCCTCGGGATCGCTGCGCCGCGAGGCGACCGCGGCGGGGACGCCGGCGGTGGCCATCGAGATGGGCGAGGCCCACCGCTTCCAGCGGTCGCTCATCGACGAGGCGCTGCGTGGCGTCGAGAGCGTCCTCGCGGAGTTCGGCCTGCGCGAGACCGCGACCGTCAGGTGGCCGGGCTGGCGGACCGTCGTCTCGGAAGCGGACGAGCGGACCTGGCTCCGTGCCGACACGGGCGGGCTCGTCGACGCCCGCGCCGGCTGTGGCCAGCTAGTCTACGAGGGCGACCAGCTGGCTACGATCACCAACCCCTTCAAGAACAGCGCGACCACCGTCGAAGCTCCGTTCACCGGCCTGGTGGTCGGCCTTCTGGAGAATCCGCTCGTCTATCCCGGAAACCCGCTGTGTCACCTGGTCGAACTCGACGAGCGAACCCGGCGCGCGGTCGAACGCAACGGCGACGCCTCGTACACCGACCGCGGTACCGTCTGATACTGCTCGGGCCGACCGCGCGTTGTCGTGCGGTCGATCCGGCACAGAACGACAGCAATCACTATCGGGCCAGCGGGCTTCGTATCCGCCGCAGTCGAGCAGGACAGCCAGTCCAATAGGGCTCCTGGCGTCCGGGTATCGGCCGTCAACGACGTGCCTGGAACCGTAAAGAATGGGTGTGCGGCGCCCTTCGGTCGAATGCATGAGCCGAGAGAAGACCGGAACGCCGTATGCGCCACACGGGGCTGCCGAGACGGAATCGATGCTCGAGGTGGTCGGAGCAGACACCGAGGCCGACCTGTTCGACATCCCGGCGTCGGTCGCCTTCGACGGCGAGTTGGGCATCGACGCACGAAGCGAGCAGGCCGTCCGGCAGGACGTCCGCCGGATCCTCTCGCGAACCGACGATCTGGTGGAGTTTCTCGGCCGGGGCCACTACGACCACTACGTCCCCTCGCTGGTCGACCACCTCGCCGACCGCCAGGAGTTTCTCACCTCCTACACACAGTACCAGCCCGAGATCGCACAGGGGTTCCTGCAGGTGCTGTTCGAGTACCAGTCGATGCTGGTCGAACTCACCGGCCTCGGGGTGGCGAACTGCTCGGTCTACGACGCGGCGACCGCGCTGGGCGAGGCCGCGACCCTGGCGACCCGGGTCCGGGCAACCGACGGGACGCGGGTGCTCGTCCCGGACCTGTTGCGCGAGACGAAGCGGGCCGTCCTCGAGAACTACGCGAGCGGCGTCAACCTGACCGTCGAGACCTACCCCACCACCGACGGGAACGTCGACGTGGACGGGTTGACCGGCACCGTCGACGACGACACGGTGCTGGTCTACGCCGAGTCCCCGACGGTGCGGGGGACCATCGAGGAACACCTCGGGGCCGTCGGGGACCTGGCCGCCGACCACGACGCCCTCTTCTGTCTCGGATCGGACCCGGTCGCGCTCGCACTGCTCGAACGGCCGGCCGACGTGGGTGCCGACGTCGTCGTCGGCGACGCGGCGTCGCTCGGTCTGGGCACGGCCTACGGGATGGGGCTGGGACTGTTCGTCACCCGGGAGGAGTTCCTCCGACAGGTCCCCGGTCGGCTGGTCGGTGCCGCCGACGACGAGAGCGGCCGCCGGGCGTACACGCTCACGCTCCAGACCCGCGAACAGCACATCCGCCGGGAACGGGCGACCAGCAACATCTGCACGAACCAGGCGTGGGTCGCGCTCCGGACCGCGATCCACGCAGCCGTCCTCGGTCCCGACGGACTCCTCGACCTCGCAGAGGAGTGTGTCACCCGTCCCCGGGCGGTCGCCGACCGGATCGACGAACTCCCGGGAGTGCAGGCGCCGGTCCACAACCGCCACCACTTCCGCGAGTTCCTCGCCCACGTCGACGACCCCGCGTCTGCCGTCGCCGCCGACCTGGCCGACGAGGGATACGCCGTCCACGCCGTCGACGACCACCTGCTGCAGGTCTGTGTCACCGAGACGAACGATCACGCGGTCGACGACCTCGTCGCCGCGATGGAGGGGGTGACAGCATGAAATACGACCAGGCCAGGTGGGCCGAAGACGACCACTACGAACCGCTCCTCTCGGAGAAAGACACCACCGCGGTGGACATCGAGGACACCCCGCTGCCCGGAGATCTGACGCGGGACTCCCTGGAGTTGCCCGCGCTGGAGGAACCGGAACTGGCCCGCCACTACACGCGCCTCTCGCAGATGAACTACGGCGTCGAGAGCGGACCCTTCCCGCTTGGATCGTGTACCATGAAGTACAATCCACCGTTCACCGAGGACCTGGCGGCCCGCCCGTCGGCTGCGGTCCACCCCGACCGCGAGGACGAACACGTCCAGGGGGTACTCGCACTCGTGGCCACGCTGCAGGACTACCTCGCGCGGATCGGCGGGATGGACGCCGTCTCCCTGCAACCGCCGGCGGGTGCGGCCGGCGAGTTCACCGGCGTGCTGGTCGCTCGCGCCTACCACGAACACCACGGCGAGGACCGCGCAGAGATCATCGTCCCGGACAGCGCCCACGGGACGAACTTCGCGAGCGCGGCGCTGGCGGGCTTCGAGGTGGTCGAACTCCCCAGCGGCGAGGACGGCCGCGTCGACTCCGAGACCCTGGAGGCGGCGGTGGGTGCAGACACCGCGGCACTCATGTTGACCAACCCCAACACGCTGGGGCTGTTCGAGCGCGAGATCGAGGAGATCGCCGAGATCGTCCACGACGCCGGCGGCCTGCTGTACTACGACGGCGCGAACCTCAACGCCCTGCTGGGCCGGGCCCGTCCTGGCGACATGGGCTTCGACATCATGCACTACAACGTCCACAAGACGTTCGCGACGCCCCACGGCGGCGGTGGGCCCGGCGCCGGACCGGTCGGGGTCGTCAGGGACCTCGCGCCGTTCCTGCCCGCGCCCCGCGTGCGCGAAGCCGACGCGTCGGACGGAGCGAGCAGTGGCGCCGCGAACCGCGACGGTGCCGACTACGAGCGGTTCGAACCCGAACACTCCATCGGCAAGGTCCACGGGTTCGAGGGCAACTGGCTGGTGCTGGTGAAGGCGCTGGCCTACATCGCCCGCCTCGGCGACGAGGGACTGGCCGACGCCAGCGCGAAGGCGGTTCTCAATGCCAACTACCTCGCCGAGGTGATCGACTACGAGATACCGTTCGGTCCCTTCCACCACGAGTTCGTCGCGAGCGCCGGCGACACGGACGCCGCAGACGTCGCAAAGCGGATGCTCGACTACGGGGTCCACCCGCCGACGACGAAGTGGCCCGAGACTGTCGACGAGGCGCTGATGACCGAACCGACGGAGGTCGAGACGATGCGCTCGCTGGATAACCTCGCGAACGCCTTCAACTCGGTCGCCGGGGAGGACGAACGGACACTCGAGGACGCCCCCTCGCGGACGGCAGCCAGCCGAATCGACCAGGTCGGCGCCGCCAGGAACCCGCGACTGTCCTGGCACGCACTCGACGACGAGGACTGATAGTGATTGCTGTAACGAACTGCCGTTTCGACCATATCGTGTCTTGCGGTCGATCCAGAATGACTCACAGCAATTCCTATGTATATATCAGGCCACACCCGTGTTCACGGCCCCGCCGATGCGGACGAATCCGAATCCGCACTCGCTGCACTGAAACTTCTGTTTCGTCCCGAGGTGGAGTTGTGTCGTCGCCGTCTTCCAGAAGGTCTGTGTCTCGCCACACTCGGGGCACTCGTGTGTCAGTTCGAGGCTCATGAGTTCCGGTACGGTGGGTCACCCATTGAAACTGGTGGTTCGCCGCCCCGGGAAGGGCGAATACCGGTAGATGGCCACAACAATCCGTACGATACGCCCGGGACGAGTCGGCCCGAGCAGTATCAGACGGTCCGCCGGTCGGCATACACTTATGTGCTCGCGAGACCCAGAGCCGGTATGTCCCGGAAAACGACACGGTGTGACGACTGTGGCTACCGGGTCCGGTGGAATCCGGAGACCCGGGAGGGACCGACCGTCTTCTTCGAGGAGGGTCTGTGTCCCAGTTGCGGCCAGTCCTTCGAAGACCGGGCACCAGTCTCCGCGCGCCGGGGGAACAAACGCAGGTAGGGCCGGTTGCGATACCGGCAGACTCAAGTCGTGATTCCGAGAGAAGCGTGACACGCTGACGGCAATCCGTATCGGGGCTTCCGTCCGTCGACAGAGGTCGATGCGGTAGTCCTTTGAGGGGGCCGGACGACCGTCCTGTATGCAGGCAGTCATCCTCGCCGCGGGAGCTGGCACCCGGATGCGGCCGCTGACCGAATCGACGGCCAAACCGATGCTCCCCGTCGCCGACCGGCCGCTCGTGGCCCACACCGCGGACGCCGCCGTCGAGGCGGGCGTGGACGAACTGATCCTCGTCGTCGGCTACCACGGCGACCAGGTCCAGTCGTACTTCGGCGAGACGTACCGGTCGGTCCCGGTCTCGTACGCCCGCCAGGAGGAACGACTGGGGACCGCCCACGCGGTCGAGGCGGCCCGGGACCTCCTGGAGGGGCCCTTCGCAGTGCTGAACGGCGACGACCTCTACGACCGGGAAAGCCTCGCCGCCCTGCTCTCGGCAGGACCGGCCGTCGGAACCTACGAGGTCGCGGATCCGCACGCCTACGGAGTCTTCGAACTGGACGGCAAAACCGTCACCGGCGTCGTCGAGAAACCCGCCGACCCGCCCTCGAACCGGATCAACGTCGGCGCGTACGTCTTCCCCGCCGAGGCCCGGGACTGGCTGGACGTCCCACAGAGCGACCGCGGGGAGTACGAGATTACGGACGTACTGGAGCGGGTCATCGAACGCCGAACGGTCCGGACGGTACCCGTCGAGCGGTGGCTGGGCGTCGGCCGTCCCTGGGAGTTGCTCGAAGCCCACGAGTGGAAACTGGCCGAACTGGACCGCGACCTGCGGGGCGACGTGGCTGCCGGCGCCGACCTCCGCGGGACGGTCGTCGTCGATCAGGGTGCCACAGTCGAGCCCGGCGTGGTGATCGAGGGCCCGGTCCTCGTGTGCTCGGGCGCCTCTGTCGGCCCGAACGCGTACGTCCGGGGCGCGACGCTGGTCGGCGAGGACGTCCACGTCGGACAGAGCGTCGAGATCAAAAACAGCGTCGTCCGCGCAGGGACAGACGTCCCACACCTCTCCTATGTCGGGGACAGCGTCCTCGGGCAGGACGCGAACCTGGGTGCGGGCACGACAACCGCGAACCTCAGACACGACGACGTCCCCGTCCGCCTGACGGTCAAGGGCGAACGCGTCTCGACGGGGCGCCGGAAGTTCGGGGTGGTCGTCGGCGACCGGGCGAAGACTGGGATCGACACGACGCTCAACGCCGGCGTGACGCTCTCGACCGGCGCCCGCACGAAACCCGGTGAAACCGTCCTGCGAGACCGGTGATGTAGTAATACTGTCGGCTATACCTTCGTGCAGACAGTCCCCGCTCCGGAGTGCCGGTACTGCTCACGGGCCTATAGCCGACAGTATAAGTAGGGGGGTCCCAACAGTCTATCCAGTATGGTCGATCCAACGTCCGATCTGGGAGACGACGTCTCCGAGGAAGACGCGCCCGACTGTGCGGCCTGTGGGACGCTGGTCCTCGACAGCCCCCGCCACCGCGTCGTCACCTGGGTCGAGGACGGCCAGGTCGAGACGGCCCACTTCTGTGACGACGACTGCCGGCTGGACTGGGATGACGACACAGCATAGAATGTGTTCGTCGCCGACGGCACTATGCCTGTCCCCACGGACGCCCGGTCGTGATCGAACTCGACCGCGAGGAACTGGAAGCTCGGTTCGAGCGGGACTACCCCGGCCACGGCTGATACTGCCGGCCACAATTCCGTGACGAGGCCAGCCACGACTGGATGTGGAGATCCGTCTGCTGCTCACGGCCGCCAGTACCGGCAGGTCACCCGGCGATACTTTACTCCGACGGTCGTGTCCCCGCACATGGACCTCCAGTCACACGACATCGAAGCACGGGACGGTACGACCCTGAACTGCTGGGAGCGCTCGCCGACCGACGCCGGCGAGGCAGTTCTGTTCGTCCACGGATCGATCACCAACGCCCGCGCGCTGTTCGCGACGCCCGTCGAGGGCGACGACTCCTACTCGTGGCTCCACGCCGCCTCCGGGTTCGGACGGGCGGCGTTCGCGCTCGACGTCCGGGGCTACGGCCACAGCGACCTGCCGCCGGCGATGGACGATCCGCCCGAGGCCAACGACCCGCCGGTGCGGGCCGACCAGGCCGCCGACGACATCGGGGACGTCCTCGCGTTCGTCCGCGGCCGGCACGACACGGTGCATCTCGTGGGCGTCTCGTGGGGCTGTCACACCTGTGGTCGACTCGTCGAACGCGACGCTCCGTCGATCGCGTCGCTGACGATGGTCGCACCGGCCTACAAGCCCCGGTACGACTTCGAGGTGGGGCTGGCGGCGCTCGGTCTCGAAGGCCTCGACGCCGCGTGGTACACCCAGGACCGGGAGACAGTCCGGGAGCGCCAGGGAGGAGACGGAGCCCTCTTCGAAGCCGTCTGGCGGGCCCAGGTCGAGTCCAACCAGGGAATCGACGACACGACCTACGTCGCCCAGACAGGTGCGCTGGCCGACTGGGCAGACTCGTGCCAGGGCGACCCGGTCTGGGACCCCGCCGCTATCGACGTGCCGGCGCTGGTGATCCGTGGCTCCGCGGACGAAATCGCGGATCGACCGGGCTCTCTCGACCACTACGACGAGATGGACGTGCCCGGCGACCGAGCGGACTACGTCGAGATCGACGGCGCCGACCACTACCTGATGCACAGCGACCGCCGCCGGGAGTTCTTCCGGACGGTTCAGGACTTCCAGGACCGGGCCGGCGAGTAACGCCGGCTACGCGTCGGCGTACGTCCCTTCCAGGTACGAGACGACCGGGTCGACGAGCGCGGGCTGGTACGTCCAGAAGCCGGTGTACTGTCCGGGTTCGGTCTCCTGGCTGACCAGCGCGGCCTTGCGGGCGTCCGCGCCGGCACCGTCGTAGACGACGAACCACGCCTCCGCGAGTTCCCCGTCGTGCGCGGCGTGGAGCGTGTACCACTCCGCGTTCGGGACCGCCCCGGCCTCGCCGTAGAGGTGCACGTCGACGTCGGTCGTGGCGACGCTCTCGTAGAGGTCCCGCGTCCCGAGTTCGTCGTCGACGCGGTCCAGCCGCTGGAAGCACGTGTGGAGCGTGCCGGCGCCCCGCTCGAGCGCGCGGGTCTCGATCAGGCGGCTGATCCGCACCATCCGGCGTTTGCCGCCGTTCTCGACGGTGTACTCCCTGCGGTGGACGTGGTCGAACACGTCCGGGTCGACCACCGCCGCTAGATCCTCGTCGGCGTCGAGGGCGTCCAGTCTGACCGCGTTCCGGAGATCCGCGACCGGGCTCGCCGCGAGCGTGTCCGGCCCGCGGTGGAGCAACGCGACGTCGGTCGGCTCCTCGGTCCCCAGCTCCGTCGACCGGACGTCGACGTTGAGCCGCCCGAAGTAGTCCCGGAACTCCGCCAGCACCGCCCCGTCGCCCGAGTAGTTACACAGCGTCAGCGTGTAGCCCGCGGCGTCGACCGCCCCGATCATCCCGCGCAGCGACGTCGGCGACTCGAACGCCGGATCGGCGGGCGCCCGGTCTGCCGCGGTCGGCCGCCCAGACGTCGTCTCGTCCGGCGGTTCCGTACGGTCGGGCCGGAGACTGTCGCCGGGCTCGAACGGCAGCCACGCGCCGTCGCCGCCGAGCCCCCGGACGCGGCACTCGGTCGTTGTCCCGGATTCGCGCAACGCCACGACGCCGTCGAAGAGGCTTTCGAGCTTGGCCGTCCGCTCCGGGTCGGTGCCGGCGTTGAGGAGCGAGAGGCTCACCCCGTCGACCTGGTTGATCCGGCTGGTGATCGTGTGCACGAGCCGGTAGACGCGCTCGAACCCCGTGTACACGAGCAGCGACGACAGGGAGTCGACCACCACCCGGTACCCCCCCGCGCCGGCGGCGTGCAGCGCCTCGAGAAGCTTGGTGAGGCCGATCCCGATCCCCGTCAGGTCCGCCGGCGATCCGACGGGCTCGACGCGGTAGGGGACGCTGTCCGGGTCGGTCTCCCAGCCGGTCGCGTCGACGACCCCGAGGTCCTCGAGGCCCGTCGCTGCGTGCCGGCCGACCGCGTCGGCGACGGTCGGGGCGTTGCTGTCTGTCGTGACGATCACACAGCCCTCGCCCGCGTCCAGCCCGCTGGCGAGAAACCGGTACGCGAGCCCGCGCGTCCCCAGCATCGGCGGGCTCGACCCGAGGACGTGTGTCCCCGGATCGAGCGGACCCGTCGGGAGCACGTCGGGAACGCCGTACATGTGGAAGCTTGGCGGCCGGATCGTAAATAGGCGTTCCCTCTCTTCGCCTCCCCACCCGACGCTGTCCCGGACCGCCGGTGTGGTCCTGGAACGGGCGATCACCGGTCGGGGAGCGCGTCGACGACGTCGCGGACGCGCTGGCTTGCCTCGCGTGGCACGACGAGGGTCCGGTCGCCGTAACTCGCGACCACGAGGCCGTCGACGCCGACCACCGCGACGTGGCCGTCAGAGGCGAGCACGCAGTCCGAGGCGTCGAGCGTGAGTCCCTCGCCGAGCACGACGTTGCCGGCGTCGTCGCCCGCCAGGATTCGCCCGACTGCGTCCCAGGAGCCGAGGTCGTCCCACTCGAAGTCCGCGGGGACGACGAACACGTCCGTGGCGTTCTCGAGGATGGCGTCGTCGACGCTGACTGCGTCGACCGAGTCGAAGCCACGGTCGGGCTCGCCCGCGTCGAGTGCGTCGACGAGTCCCCGGAGCTGGGAGTCGCGGGCCGCCTCCAGCAACGCTCCGGGCGTCCACGCGAAGACGCCGGCGTTCCAGTAGTGTCCCTCCGCGACGTGTCGCCGGGCGGCCTCGGCGTCGGGTTTCTCCACGAACGCCCGGACCGCGGCGTAGTCGCCCTGATCCGTTCCCGGTGCGATGTAGCCGTAGCCCGTGGCCGGTCGGGTGGGTTCGACGCCGATGGTCACCAGCCCGCCGGTCTCCCGTGCGGCGCGTGCGGCGGTCCGTGCGGTCGTCGCGAACGCCCCGTCGACGTGGTGGTCGCTCGGAAGCACGAGCACGACACACTCCCCGGCCTGCTCGCGGATCCGGTGGGACGCGTAGACGAGTGCCGGGCCAGTATCCTTCGGCTCGGGTTCGGCCAGCACGGCCACACCGGGCGCGTGATCACGGACGGCCTCGGCGTAGTCGGGGCGTGTGAGCACGTACGTCTCGTCGGCGAATCCGGCCCGGTCGACGGTCCGCGCAAGCAGCGACCGGTCGCCGTCCAGCCGGAGGAACTGTTTGGGCCGGTCGGTCCGGCTGGCCGGATAGAGACGGGTACCGGTTCCGCCCGCGAGAACAACTGCGACGAGAGGGAGGTCCATACTCGCGGGACGCGTGGACGGGACAAAATCACTGTGCTCGAGACGTCACCAGGTCTCGATCCGGTTGTCGCGGATGTCCTCGAGACAGCCCCGGCAGTCCGGGTGGTCGGCGTCGAAACACGCCGGCCGTGCCTCCTCGTCGAGAGGGACTGCACGCGTCTCGGCGTACCGCCGGCAGACGATCCGTGCCCGGCCCTCGCCGTCGGTTGGGAGGTCAGCGAGCGCACTCGCCCGGGCACTGCCGTACGCTTTCTTGGCCCGTTCGTACTGGCGGCCGGCAGACCGGGCTTTCGTCCGCAGGAACCGCGACAGCCGGTCCGGGTCGGTCATGGCAAATCCGTTGGGTCCCCGTCCACAAAACTCTCACGACGGCCGCTGCCGGCCGGTTTCACTTCCACCCCGGTTACGGAACTTTTTATACCAGCGGGAACCAATCCTCGTATGTCTCCCATCGAAAACAACGCGGAGACAGTGAACGCCAATGACTGAGACAGATTTGCGTACCCACGCAGCGGAGATACACGAACAGTTTTCCGAGCGGCTCGACGTGTCCGTCGACGAGATCCACGAGCGCCTGGAGACACTGGTCGAGGACTACAAGGTCCCCGTCGACGAGGCCCGGCGGAGCGTCACGAACACCTACCTCGACGAGGCCGGGATGGACCGCGAGGACATCGTCGGGGGCGGCAACGATGTCAGGCAGATCCGGGACATCGACACCGCCGAGGAGTGGATCGACATCACGGCGAAAGTCGTCGACCTCTGGGAGGCCCGCAGCGACGCCGTCGCCCAGGTGGGCCTGCTCGGCGACGAGACCGGCACGGTGAAGTTCACCAAGTGGTCCAAGTCCGATCTCCCGTCACTCGACGAGGGAGCGGTCTACGAGCTGCGCAACGTCGTCACCGACGAGTACCAGGGGCAGTACTCCGTCAAACTGAACCGGACGACCACCATCGAGGAACTCGACGAAGACATCGAGGTCGGCGACGACGACGTCGAGGTGACCGGCGCCCTGGTGGACATCCAGTCCGGATCGGGGCTGATCAAGCGCTGTCCCGAGGAGGACTGTACGCGCGTCCTCCAGAACGGCCGCTGTTCGGAACACGGCGAGGTCGAGGGCGAGTTCGACCTCCGGATCAAGGGTGTCCTCGACGACGGCGAGGACGTCCACGAGGTCATCTTCGACAGGGAGGCGACAGAGGACGTGGCCGACATCACCCTGGAGGAGGCCCAAGAGATGGCGATGGACGCCCTGGACACGAGCGTCGTCGCCGACGAGATCCGCGAGACGACGCTGGGATACTACTACCGTGTCACCGGTCCGACCCTCGGGCGGTACGTCCTGGCGAACGAACTCGAACGGCTCACCGAACCAGCCGACCCCGAGGCTGTCCTCATCAAAGCGAGGTCGATCTAGATGGCGAGTACACCCACCCGCGAGGTCGCACGCCGCGTGTTCGCACGCGAGTTCAACGACGCGACCTACACGTTCCAGGAGTCGGACGACGACCGCGCGCCCGTGTACGTGCTCCTGCCGACGGGCCTGAAGGCCAACCGCGTGTTCGTCGTCGGGACACTCACCGAGACGGAAGACGTCGGCGAGGACTCCGAGTACTGGCAGGGCCGGGTCGTCGATCCCAACGGCGACACGTTTTTCACCTACGCCGGGCAGTACCAGCCCGACGCCGCCTCGATGCTCCGGGAACTCGAACCCCCCGAGTACGTCGCGGTCGTCGGCAAACCCCGCACCTACGAGACCGACGACGGCGACGTGAACGTCTCGGTCCGGCCAGAATCGATCAACCGGGTCGACGAGACGACGCGTGACCGCTGGGTCGTCGAAGCCGCCGAGCGGACCATCGAACGCGTCCAGTCGTTCCAGGGCGACGGCGTCGACGAGTACGCCGAGATGGCCCGCGACCAGTACGACCGCCCCGTGGAGAACTACAAGCGCGCCGTCGAGGACGCCCTCGAGAGTCTCGACGCCGAACAGGCCGAGGCGAGCGCGGACTGATACTGCCGGCGATTCGACTGCCGTCCCGTTTTTTCCGTCGCGCGAGTGTCGAGACGCGTCTGACAAACGATTAAGTGGTCGGAACGACCAGCGTACCCTATGGGGAACAAGAACAAGACGATCTCCTTCCGGGTGAGCCAGGAGAAGTTCGAGACGTTGCGCGACATCGCGGAGGAGCGTGACATCTCCCTCTCGGCGGTCTTTCGCGACTACGTGGACATGCTCGTCGCCCACGACGGCCAGGTCGAGGTCGTCCCCGAACACGAGGTCAGCGACTCCAGCGAGTCGAGCACGCAGAGCTTCCCGCCGAAAGTCGAGGTTCCGAAGAGTTTCGTGCGCGAACACGAACGCCTCGAACTGGAGGCCGAACACCTCCGCGAGCAACTCGAGGAGCACAAACGCTACGTCACGAAACTCCGTCAGGAACTCGACCAGGCCGACCAGGAGGACATCGTCCAGCTCGAGGACCTGGACGGCGACGAAGAGGAGGAACCCTCCTACCGTATTGGCAGTAGCTTCGAGGACTCGTCGCTGTAACTACCGGACCAGGCTCTCCCGGAGGGTCCGCGCACGCTCGCCCGCTTTCTCGTGGCCGTCGACGTCTGCCAGCGTCTCGACTGCCTCCAGCGTCCGGACACTGTCGTCGAGAAACGACAGCACATCCCCGGGATAGGCATACAGCAGGTAGTCCTCGCCCATCACGTCCACGATGGCGTCAGGTCCGAGTCCGTCCCCACGCAGTTCCAGCAGGTAGCCGACGAACTTCCGTTCCGGACACCCACAGTGGGGGTTGGCCTCACAGTCACAGTCCAGGAAGTCCTCCGCGAACTCGAGCACGCGCTCCCGGGTCGCGTCGTCCAGTTTCGCCAGCCCCTCCCCCTGGTAGAGGATGTCCAGCGTCGCACCCTTGAACGCGCCCTTGGGAATGGACCGCTCCAGCTGGGAGACGATCTGCTGGTGGTTCTTGAGATAGACTTTGTCGGTGATGGCCACGCGTGCTCTCCCGTAGGCCACCGCCCGGCAAAAGGCTCCCGGAAGGTCACGCGAGCGCCCTCCGGGAGTCGTAACGTATTTCAGGTGGCACTGTCCTACCCACGAATGCGCTCCAGCGTGTCCGGGCTGGGGTAGTGGTATCCTTCAGCCTTGTGGGGGCTGAGACGTGGGTTCGATTCCCGCGCCCGGACTGACCCGAACTGTGTAGCTGTTCACTCGGTAGGAAATTCGGTCGATTCACCGGACACGGCGTGTTCGGCCTGGTGGCCTCGATCTCGACACACGACACGCAGACACCACCTTGATTCAGCGAGGGAGTCCCGCCGTTCACGGCTGTCTCTTACCCATACCTCAACGCTACTGAGAAAAATCAATTCCAGAACTGCGCGCTCAGCGTCGCTTAACAAGGTCTCTGGCGCAAGCGAGTCT
>CAYYHG010000011.1:0-34335 GCA_964471665.1 uncultured Halobacteriales archaeon
GCCGGCCCACTTCTGTTTGCGGGTACTGAAGATTCACAAGACGGCAGTACGTCGTTTATAAATACTGTCGCCCTGCTTACTGCAGAGTTCAACTGCACCGCAAACGCACCCCTTCGCCGTCGTGGATCCGACAGGGGAGTCTACCCAGTCACTCGGCTCTGCACGTTTAACCTGGGGCGTGATGTAGACGGCACTGGCAGCTGATGCTGCCGATTACGGACTTCCGGAGTTTATAGGCGATTCATAGTGATACTGCCGGCCATAAGCCCGTGAGTAATTTCGACCCCCCGTGGGGTCGAATATCTCCACGTAGTTATGGCCGGCAGTATGATTGCTGTACCGAATTCCCGTTTCGACCGCGTCGCCCCTTGCGGTCGATCCGGGAATGGCTTACAGCAATCACTATCAGAGGATTTCTTGGAATCCCATGTATTTGCCAGCGAGGGCCTCGGTTCCCTGGTGTTCGGTGACGAAGTCGATGATCGCGTCGGCCCCGAGATGGGGTTGATCGACCAGTGCCAGATGGCCCGCCTGTTGTATGGGTTGGATCCGGACGGGAACGTTCGTGATATCATATCTGAACCGGAATCGAATCGCCGAATCCATCATGATGTCTTCGAGCCCCCAGAGGAGCATCGCTGGCGCGGTGATGTCCTCGTATGGGATATCGAGCCTCCAGTCCGGGTCGAGTGCCGCTCCACGGATTGCGAGTGCGCGGATGGCGTCGATTTTGGGATCTCCGTAGCCGGCATCGCCGTGCAATTGTGACCCGCCGGCAGCATAATCGACCGTTTCATACGGTTCCCGGAGTTTTCGGAGGTCGTGAGTCGTCCGGGCGGTCGGGACGTCGTCTTTGACTGCCCCGCCACGGAAATTGCTCGGTTCGGTGACGCCGACTCACAACGACAACTGTTGGTTCAGACCGAGAGAGACCACAACTGGCCGCTCGTTCGACGTTGAGTGTGCAGGTATCGATCGATGGAACGACTATTAGCGGTAGTGTTTGTGGCACTCACGTCCCGGGCTGTCTCGACCCACTCGTGGTCCGGGAACGGCGCTGGGCGGACCTCGTACGTGTACTGCTGGGAACCCTCGTCTGTATCGAGGGTGATGTCGTACGCGTACACGACACCATCTTCGACGCCGAGTTGCAGTGTCCCGCTGGCTGGTGGCACCCGAGAGTTGTTCGTGTCCCTGCCAGTCACCCTGTAGGTGAGAACGGGAACGCCATAGTGGGTCGTCGTGTTGGTTGCCTCCCACGCGTAGAACTCCAGAATATCGGTGTGCCGACCGATGGTGGTGGGAGCGAGCTGTCCGTACTGCTGGTCGTACCGATAGTACGCGTCGGTCGCGTTGTCGTAGACGTAGGCGCTGTCGGACTCGAGTTGCTCTCGCTGGTACTCGTTCGGAATACCATCGGCAGGCTGGACGTATGCGTACGTTGTGCCGTTGCGATAGTCTCTCGCGTCGTCCCAGAGATCGGAGATGATCTCTCCCGTGCGAGCGTTGATGAAGTATTCTCCTTCCACGACTGGCCGGTCGGGCGGTGCAGTGTAATTGATCGTGTAGGAGTCCCAGTATGCACGCGGGGTGTGTGAGACGTTCTGGTCGTCCGAATCGAGCGTGGCGAAGTCGATGTGGTCCGGCCCCGCCCCATCGGGATACTGTTGTTCGGCGTCCACCCCATCGGATCCGGGCGATCCAACGGTGCTGAGGACGAACAAGCCCGTGACGATGACACCGACTACCAGGAGGAGGGCAAGCGTGTGGCGGCGGTCCATGCTCATTCTATCAGTAACCCTGGTAAATGCGTTCGGTATTCCAGGTGACGGGGAGTCGGTCCGTCAGCCGCGCCCGGCCGATCCCTTCTCGACCAGAAAGTCCCCGATCGCGAGGGCGTCGAGCCCCACATCGCGGAAAGTGTCGACGGCAGCGCTAGGAGTCGCGACAATCGGATCGCCCCGGCGGTTGAACGAGGTGTTGAGCAAGACCGGAACGCCCGTCAGGTTCTCGAAGGCGACGAGCAGCCGATGGAACCGGGGGTTGCGGTCGCGACGAACGGTCTGTGGCCGGGTCGTCCCGTCGGCGGGATGGGCGACTGCAGGCACCTCCGCCCGGGCGTCGGGCGCGAGGTCGAACGTTCGGATCATGTACGGCGCTTCGACGGGGGATTCGAGATAGTCGGAGGCAGCCCCGGCCAGGAGCGACGGCGCGAACGGACGCCACGCTTCCCGACCCTTGACGAACGCGTTGACACGCTCGCGTGCGTCGGTCGACCGCGGATCCGCGAGGACACTCCGGTTTCCCAGCGCCCGGGGACCCATCTCGAGTCGACCCTGGAACCAGCCGACGAGAGCGCCGTCGGCGAGCAACTCGGCGACTCTGCGGGGGAGATCCGCGGGTCGGTCGTACGCGACGTCGCGGCGGTCGAGACAGCGCCGGATCGCCGTGTTCGAGTACGACGGCCCCCAGTAGACCGTCGACGGAACTGTGGGCTCGTCGCTGCCCAGGAGGCCAGCCCCCACGGGTGCTCCGGCGTCGCCGGCAACCGGCTGGACGAACAGCCGGTCGACGGCCGGCGACTCGGCGACGCGCTGGTTCAGCTTGCAGTTCAGCGCAACCCCGCCGGCCAGACACACCGTGCCGACGTCGAGGTGCTTGCAGTACGTCTCACAGACCGCCACGACCGTCTCCTCCAGCAGTTGTTGTGTCACGCATGCGAGGTCGCGCTCCCAGTCGTCGAAGGTGCCCGTGTCGGCGGTTCGGGGCCGGTCGAAAAGCTCCGCGACGCGCTCGACGCCGGCCCGCACGCCCCCGCCGACCAGTCCCGTCACGTCGTAGTCGACCCCCGTCTCCAGGACCGACCGGAGCCGGGATTCGATTGCGGGGTTGGTCTCGCCGTAGGGTGCCAGACCCATCACCTTGCCCTCGCCGCCGAAGACGCGATAGCCGAGATAGCCCGTCACTGCGGCGTACAGGTATCCGAGACTGTTCGGCGGTTCGTAGGTCGCGACCCGTCGGATGTCGTCGCCGTCGCCGTGCCAGACGACCGTCGCGTCTCGCGTGCCCCGGCCATCGACTGTGAGGACCAGCGCCTCGTCGAACCCCGACGGAACGAACGCGCTCGCCGCGTGACACCGGTGGTGGTTGTGTGTCTCGACCGGGGGGACGGGTCGGTCGACCGCCCGCAGCCGCCGTTCGAGTGGCGCCACGTCCGCTGGTGGACCAGTGTCGTGCTGGCCCGGTTCCCAGGGCACGAGGACCGCATCGACGCCGGAAAGGGCGACCTCACAGTGGGAGAGACACGCCCGGATCGCCCGTTCGGGAAACGTCTGGGGAGCGTGTTTCCGTCGGACGAGCCGCGCCTCCTCGACGCCGAAGGCGAGTGACCCGTCGGCGAAGATCACTGCGCTGGGATCGTGGGACCCGAACCCGTCCGTCGCCGGATGGATCGCAAGCGTGTAGTCGGTCATGTCTGTCCACGGACGACAGTCGCCGGTCGTCGACCGACGGTTGGATCCGCGACCACTTGGAGGTCACGCGGCTGGCCCCGAAAATTAAGTACGCACACCGTCAGTGTCTGTGTATGACACCCAACCAGCAACTCCCGAACATCCAGGTCGGCCGCGACGCCGAGGACGACTCCGGGTCGAGTTCGACGGTGGAGTACCTGAACTACGAAGTGCTGGCAGAACGGGGCTGGTCGCTCGAGGACGAGGACCTCTTCGAGAAGGCGGCCGCCGCAGACATAGACGACACCGACCACGGGACCATCGACGTCCCCGACCACGAGTACGTGCTCGACGCCGCGGAGGACCAGGGACACGAGTGGCCCTTCGAGTGTCGTGCCGCCTCGTGTGCCAACTGCGCCGCGATCCTCGTCGAGGGGAAACTCGAAATGGACATGGATCTGATCCTCACCGAGGAGGAAGTCCGCGAGAGGGACATCCGGCTCACCTGCCAGAGCACCGTCGAGACCGACGAGGCGAAAATCGTCTACAACGCGCAGTACCTCGACTACCTCCAGGACCGGGTCATCGGCGTTCGGGAAGTGTAGTCGCTCTCGGACGGACTCTCGTAGTGATTGCTGTAGAATTCCCGTCCGCGTCGCGCGTGGCGACGAGATGGGTGGTCGTCAGGACTGTTCGATGGCGTCCTCCAGGTGTTCCTCGGGTGGGGTGGAGGCCACGACGTTCGGCTGGCGGTGGCGGTCGACCTCCGAGAGGTCGAGGTCGATCCCCTCCTCGTCCAGTGCGTCGAGCACCGCGGCCAGCAACAGCGCCTGCACGTCGAGGCGCTCTTCGAGCCTGTTGATGTTGTTGAACGCCCGTTCGGAAAAGCCCATCAGCGAGTCCGAGAACTCCGAGAGGTTCTCCTCGCTCTGTTTGATCTTCCGTTCGTCGAGGCTGATCCGCGCGAAGTCGTCGATTTCCTCGACCTGCTCGCGCACCGCCTCGAGTTCCGCATCGAGGCCGGCGACCCGCGTCTGGATCATCTCCTCGACGAGCCCCTCGAACGACGCCTCCGTGCTGGCGGATCGCTCCGGCCGTTCCGTTCCGTCCGAGTCCGGCTCTCGGTTCCCGTCGTTCGACTCCGGTTGCTGCCGTGGCAGGGTTGGACCTGGCATGTGTTAACAGTCGACTGTATCCGACATATAATTTGGGCCTGCCGGGCCAGTCTATCGATCGATCCGCCTGGCCAGTCCCCGCAACTGGTCGGCAACACCGGGGTGGTCCTGTTCGTCCTTCTGGTCGGCCACGGTCTGCAGGGCGTCGACTATCTGCCGTCGTTCCTTCGGGGTCACTTCGATCGTCACCGTGTGGGGGCCGGGCATAGTCAGGGGAGCACTTGCGAGGGACGCGACATATAGTTGACTGTCGGTCGAAACGAGAGAAACCGGGAGACAACCAGGAGAGTGGCTACGCGGACATCGAGAAGACAAGCAGACGGTCGTCGCGGCGTCCGCGCCGCAGCCAGCCGCTGCCACCGATCTGGACGGCGATGTACTGCTTGTCGGTTCCGGGATCGTACCAGCTACTCGGACTCGAGGAGAGTGCGGCGTCGCCACAGTCGAACTCCCAGAGGCGGTCGCCGCTCTCGCCGTCGTAGCCGATCAAATTCCCGTTTTGCGTGCCGGCAAACACCAGCCCGGTCGCGGTCGACATCGCCCCGCCCCAGAGATAGATGTCGCTGTCGATCCAGTCGCGCCAGACGCGCTCGCCGGTGGCCGGATCGATCGCCATGATGGCACTGATGTGGCCGTTGTACTCGTCGGGCATCGCCTCCGTCTCGTCTTCGAGGATGCCGCCCCAGTACTTGCGGCCCTCCTCGAACTCCTCGAAGCGCCACCACGCCTCCTGTGCGTTGTTGTGCATCTTGTAGTAGACGAGCCCGGTCTCGTGGCAGTAGGTGGGGGGTTGCCAGTCGTTGCCACCCATCCCGCCGGGCATGAACGTCCCGCGACGGCCCTCGTCGATGTGGGGGATCATGCTGAACATGTTCAGCTGCTGGACGCCGGGCTGGCTCCGGTCGATGAGTTCGCCCGTCTCGGCGTCGACCGTGTACGACCAGCCCGTCTTGCCGGCGTCGACGACGGCGTCTTTGACCTGGTTCCGGTGGGAGATGTCGAGGTCCTCGATGAGGATACGCGGGCAGGCCGAGTCGTAGTCCCAGACGTCGTGGGGCGACTCCTGGTGGAACCAGAGCCGGTCGCCGGTCTCGGCGTCCAGCGCCAGCGTCCCGCAGGTGTTGCGGTTCGGGCCGGGACGGACCGATCCGTCGAAGTCCGGGCCGGGGTTGCCGATCGGCAGGTAGAGGTTGTCGCGTTTCTCGTCGTAGGTGGCGGTCATCCAGTTGGTGCCAGCGGCCTGGTTGATGGAGTCGCCGACCCACTCCTCCTCGGGACAGGTAGAAATGAACCACTCCTCCTCGCCGGTCTCGGCGTCGAGTGCTGTGTGGAACCCGCGGACGCCGTACTCGCCGCCGGCGCTGCCCGTGTAGAGCGTGCCGTCGTGGACGATGGGCGCCCACGTCGCCGAGTAGCCCCGCTCGTGGTCGGCCGTTGAGGTGTACCACTGCTCCTCGCCGGTGTACCGGTCCAGCGCGACGACCCCCGAGTCGAGTGTCGTCATGTAGACCATGTCCTGCCAGACTGCGACACCGCGGTTGTTGTCGTCACAGCACAGCACTACGTCCGAGGGGACTGCGTACGTGTAACTCCAGAGGACGTCGCCCTCGCGGGCGTCGATTGCCTTGACGTGGTTGGGACCGTTGGACTGGTACATCACTGGCGGGTCGCCCGGGACGATGGCGGGCGTCCCCTCCATGCTCGATCCCGCGCCGACCTCCATCTCGTACTCCAGTTCGAGATCGCCGACGTTGTCCTTGGTGATGATGTCGCAGGTCGTGTAGCGGTGTTGCTTGTAGTCCCCGCCGTACATCAGCCACGTCTCCGGGTCCTGTCCCGAGTTGCTCAGCATCTCCTGGGTGATGTCCTGTTCGGGGATCCGGTCGACATCGTGCTGGTGAGTGACGGACTTGTCGGGTGCACCCAGCACTCGATAGCCGTTGTCTGTTTCCCGTACAACCGTGTCCTGTGCGGCCTGAACGGCCCTGTCTTCTTCGATTGCCATGTGTATTGTGTGTTATCGCAGGTCGCTCGGTGCACGCATTTCGTCGGTGATGCGAAATGCGTCCTGGCAGATCGCCTCCTGATTGACGATCGCGATTGCAGCACTGGCGGTCAGTGCTGCGGTTAGCTGGCTGTTCGTGAGTGACTCGCGGTCCGGCTCCGCCACCTCCAGAGCGGCCCGGGTCAGCAGGTACAGGCCGCCCAGCATCGCCTTGACGTCCCAGCAAGCGTCGTCGAGTACCCCGTCGGTGATCAGCACCGACTTCTGCCAGAGGTGGACGTCCATGTTCTTGATCCACAGCAGGGCACCACCCATCGCGCGCTGGTGGAGCGGCGGGACGTCCTCGACGTCGAACTCCACGGTGTCGGGAATCTCGGAAGTTGGAACCCACCGCGAGAGCCGCCGATCGTTGTTGACGACCCCCGTGACCAGCGCGGTCAACTCCTCGTCGTCGAATCCGGTCTCGGCGAGTTCGGCAGTCAACGGATCGGCTCGGACGACCTCGCGGGCCGTATCCGAGATCGTGTCGGCGGTGAACCTGGGTATGTTCTCGTCCACACTCCCGAAGAAACCAGCCTCGAGGAGGTGGTCGTAGACGCGCCAGGCGGGATCGATGAGATCCCGGTAGAGCCGCTCCGGTTCGGTCTCGCCCTCCGGGATGCCGGCTTCCCGCACCTCGGGCAGGCGTCTGATCTGGGCGGCCAGGGCCTCTAGTTGGCTCGCCAACAGGTCGGCGTCGAGTTCTCCCTCGAGGTCGCTGCGGATCGCGTCCCCGACGGTCGCGAACTCGGCGTCCGAACTGGCCTCGATTTCCTCGCCGAGGTCGGTCAGACTCCGATTCTCGGTGGCGGCCGCACCGACGCCTAGCGTCTCCGCGAGTCGTTGCTGTCCCTCGTCTGTTACGTGCGGTGTGTTAACCTTCTCCATTAGACCTTCACTCGCAACAACAAAGCTACGTGTATTATAACTTTCCACAATCATAAGTACAATAAGGTGTACCTTATACAGTAGCAGGGCGACGATCCGCTGGTTCAGTGACGGTCGTAACTGTTTGCCGGGTCGATCGCGTGCCTTCGTGTGGTCGATCCCGTACTGAATCACGGCCGTCACCATCTGTTCGGGCCCCGGTCGCGAACGGCAGGAGCACGCGCCGTCCTCGGGCGGGGCCAGTCGCTGCGCCCCTGATCGGAGGCGGAGTATCATTTATATTTCCAGGAAGGATAACGACCATACTTTCGATGCAACTCACGGTCGAACCCCAGCGGGAGGGAAGCCTCGGCGAGGGACTGGCCAGGGTCGGCCGCGAACCGATGGCCACCCTGGGTATCGACAGCGGCGAGTACGCCCTCCTCCGGGCGAGCGACGACCGGCGGGCGGTGACCCAGGTCATGGCCGGTGAGGTAGGGGACAGTGCCATCCGTCTCGGCGAGCGGATCCGGCGCAGTCTTGCTGTGGACGTCGACGAGACCGTTGCAATCGAGCCGGCCGAGGTGCGTTCCGCAAACCGGGTCACTGTCGGTCTCTCGACCGACATCGACGCCGACGAGAATCCCGCGCTGTACTTCCGCGACGAACTCGTGGGCCTGCCCGTCATCGAGGGGCAGACCCTCCAGGTCGCGCCCGGATCGTCCGATCGGGCGGTCAGCGGACAGATCACGGTGCAGGTCGTCGGGACTGACCCCGGAGAGGCCGTCGTGGTTCGTGACTGGACCAGGATCAGGGTCTCGCCACGTTCGACCGACGAGATCACCGTCGACGACGGGCTGGGAGGGCCACAACGTGGCGGCGTCACCTACGCCGACCTCGGGGGACTCGGCGAGGAACTGGACCGGATGCGCGAACTGGTCGAATTCCCGCTCCGGAACCCGGACCTGTTCGGGCGCCTGGGCGTCGACCCGCCGACAGGCGTGCTGATCCACGGGCCGCCGGGGACGGGCAAATCGCTGCTCGCGACCGCGGTCGCCAACGAGGTCGACGCCCACTTCAGGACGCTGTCGGGCACGGAGATCATTTCGAAACACTTCGAGGACCGCGGCGACGACCTCGGACTCGCGGACCTGCCCGCGGACGACCCCGTGGTCGTGTTCGTCGAGGATCTGGACTCTGTTGCGGGTGGCCGCGAGGGTGGCGACATCCAGCGCTGGGCCGTCGCCCAGCTCCTCTCGCTGCTGGAAGAGATCGAGGACCACGGGCGGCGGGTGGTCCTGGGCGAGACCAGCCACATCGAGGATCTCGACCCGGCGTTGCGCCGGGCCGGCCGCTTCGACCGGGAGATCGAACTCGGGGTGCCCGACCAGGAGGGTCGCGAGGAGATTCTCCGGATCCACACCCGCGACGTCCCGCTGGCCGAAACCGTCGACCTCGGTGCCGTCGCGTCCAACACCCACGGATTCGTCGGTGCCGACCTCGCGAATCTCGTCACCGAGGCTGCGACGCAGGCGCTGGGACGACTCGAGGACGACCACGACCTGGACGGCGACGTCGACCCCGCGGCGTTCGGGGACGTGACCCTGACCGCCGAGGACTTCTCGGCGGCGTCGCGCGGGACCGAACCCTCCGCACTCCGGGAGGTCTTCGTCGAGGTGCCCGACGTCTCCTGGGACGACGTCGGCGGGCTCGACGAGGCGACCCGCCGTCTCAAAGAGACCGTCGAGTGGCCGCTGTCCTGTCCCGAGGCCTTCGAACGGGTCGGACTCGACCCCACGAAGGGTGTGTTGCTGTACGGTCCGCCGGGCACAGGGAAGACGCTGCTGGCGAAGGCCGTCGCGAACGAGGCCCAGTCCAATTTCATCTCGGTCAAGGGCCCCGAACTGTTCGACAAGTACGTCGGCGAATCCGAGAAAGGCGTCCGAGAGATTTTCAGCACGGCCCGGGAGAACGCGCCCGCGGTGATCTTCTTCGACGAGATCGACGCCATTGCAACCGAGCGTGGACGCGGGAGCGGCGGTTCCAACGTCGGCGAGCGCGTCGTCTCCCAGCTGCTGACGGAGCTCGACGGGTTAGAAGAACTCGAGGACGTGGTCGTGATCGCGGCCACCAACCGCCCTGACCTCCTCGACAGTGCCCTGACGCGAGCCGGCCGGCTCGAACGCAAGATCGAGGTTGGCGACCCCGACGAGGAGGCCAGGCGTGAAATCATGGCGATCCACGCCCGGGACCGGCCACTGGCAGACGACGTCGACCTCGATCAGCTGGCGGCCGATACGGACGGCTTCGTGGGTGCCGACCTGGCGGCGTTGTGTCGGGAGGCTGCCACGAGGGCCGTTCGCGAGTACTTCCGGGCTCAGTCCGAGGGCGAACCGACAGCCGTCGAGGACATCGTGCTCACCCAGGCACACTTCGTGACGGCACTCGGAGATGTTGAGACAGAGGACGCTCCGCTCCGGAGTGGAACAGGCGATCTGTAGCGTGGGGGACGGCGGCGCGTCGCTCCCGTCTCGCCCCGTCCGCTGACGTCGGTCTCTTCCACGTCTCTTCTCCAGTCACGGATCCCGGAGTAAGAGTTCTCGCCATCCAGAGCCACGTCCGACTCCGTCTTCGGCCACTCATACTGATTGCTGTAAACCATTCCCGGATCGACCGCAGGACTCGACGCGGTCGAAACGGTAATTCGGTACAGCAATCACTATCAGAGATCACGGCCTTCGTTATGCTTGGCTGACATATTAGGTTGGGCCACGAATCAATAACTACAAACACCTCCACGGATGGCTTGTCCGTGTGAAGACCGAGCACAGAGTTTATATCGGCAATTCGAATAATCTCTCTCGAATCGACGATGATGCAGTGGAACTCGTCGTCACCTCTCCGCCGTACCCGATGATCGAGATGTGGGATGACCTGTTTTCCTCTCTCAATCCCGATATTCAAACCGCTCTCGATAGCGGAGAAAGTCGAGAAGCCTTCGAGTTGATGCACGAAGAACTCGACAAAACATGGGATGAGATCGAGCGTGTCCTCGTGGACGGCGGGATCGCATGCGTCAATATCGGAGACGCAACGCGGAAAGTTGACGACAGTTTTCGTGTCTATCAGAATCACGCTCATATAACTGAATATTTCGACGAGATGGGGTTCGAGCCCCTCCCTGATATTCTATGGCGGAAGCCGACGAACTCGGCGGCGAAGTTCATGGGGAGTGGGATGCTTCCACCGAATGCCTACGCCACGCTCGAACACGAATATCTGCTTATTTTCAGGAATGGGAAAGATAGCCGGGATTTCCAGTCTGGTACAGATGTGCGGTACGAATCTGCGTACTTCTGGGAGGAGCGCAACGAGTGGTTTTCGGATATTTGGGACGGTATCAAGGGTACTTTCCAGGAGTTAGAGAACGCTGATGAGAAATTGCGTGACCGTTCGGCGGCATACCCGCTCGAACTCCCGTACCGCCTGATCAACATGTACAGTGTGTACGGTGACACAGTGCTCGACCCATTCTGGGGGACAGGCACGACGTCACTTGCGGCGATGGCCACAGCCAGGAATTCAGTCGGGTGCGAGATTCAGGAGGAGTTCACAAATGTCTTCGACGCCGGGATTTCGGAGGTGAAGGAACTCGCTTACAAGACCGTCGAGAAGCGGATTCGTCGCCACGAGAACTTTGTCGAACAGCGTCTTGAGAACGGGACAGAGTTCAACTACGACGCGGAGAACTACGACTTTCCCGTGACGACGAAACAAGAAAAACAACTCCAGTTTTACACTATCGACAGCATTGAGCAGATGGAGAACGGGTACGCGGTGACTCACTCACCGTACAACGAGTCCGAGTCAATTGACACTGATACGAGCGGCCAACAGGAGCAGACCACCCTCGAAAGCCAGTTCAAGTAGAGACTCGTCTCCGGAGCCGACCGACAGCACGAGCGATTCCGGTTGTGGCGCTCGCCGACGTCGACGACTCTGATGGAGAGTGGATTATTAAGCGTTTCTCGGACTGTTGCTCTCTTTGCAACAGCGCAATCGGTTTTTCTCTCTTCTCCCGCAACGAGCATATGCCGCCGTCACCCGCTGCCCACCTCCGCTTTCCCCTGCCCTCCCCAAGCCCCCCTTCCTGTTGATACTGCCGGCCATAAGCCCGTGAGTAATTTCGACCCCCCGTGGAGTCGAATATCTCCACGTCGTTATGGCCGGCAGTATGAGTCGGCGGTTGGTACGTATACCGGTCGACGTAACTTTTGATACTTCTCAGCCGGACGTTCCCGCCTGAAAGTATCAGGGCTTACGTCGACCGGTATACACTCTGACAGAGAGGACACGAGTGGCCGCGCGGCAGAGACTTGCCGGCAGTATACGAGCCGAGTGCCGTTTCAAGCGTGCCACGTTCATACGGGGACTGTCGTCCAGTTCGGTATGTCGCCGCGGTGTCGGCGAGTACCGGGACACGGCGACAGGAGTCCGTATCACAGCCTGGCACAGACCTCCGGTAGGTCAGCCATCGACGCCAGCACGGTGTCGGGATCGGGGCCGGTCTCGTTCGCGGCCGCCGTCTCGTTTTCCAGCCAGACCGCAGTCACGCCGGCGTTTTTCGCGCCGGCCATGTCTGAGGACAGGGAGTTGCCGACGTGGAGTGCCCGCTCGGGCGACACGTCGAGCGTCTCGAGGGCGGCGTGGAAGGGGTCGGGTGCCGGTTTCGCCGGCGCGTCGTAGCCCCCGTGGACGACCGTCTCGAAGTAGTTCGCGAAGTCGAGTGTCCGGAGTTTGGCCGACTGCATCTCCGGGGCGCCGTTCGTGACCGCCGCGAGTGGGACGGTCCCGTGGAGCCGGTCCAGCGCCTCGCGAGCACCCGGCAGGGGGCGCACGTTCGTGTGCTCGCGTGCGTCGGCGTACGTCCGGGCGACCCGTCTGCCGACCTCGGGATCCCTGCCACGGTCGCGAGCAATCGCCGCGAAACACCGCTCGCGAAGGTCGCCCACGCCGTCGCTCTCGTCGGCGAAGTCGTTGTAGCGGGCGACGTACTCCGGGGTGGTGAAAAACTGCTCGACTCCGGCGCGATCGAACGCCAGCGACAGCAGTTCAGCCGTCGACCGCCGGTACTCACAGAGCGTGTCGTCGACGTCGAACAGGACGGCTCCAACTGCTGGTCCCATCCCCGAGTACGTCGGTCTGGACGATCAAAAGACCGCCGGTTCTACCGGACTGCGTACCCGTCCTCCCGCGAGTCGACGAGTCCGAAGACCACACCCCACTCCAGCAGCCGTTCGACGCGGCCTTGCCACACTGACTCCCAGGCTGGCTCGCGGTTTCGCTCCCACTGTGGGACGGTTTCCCGGATCTCTCGGAAGACTGCCCGCGTCCTCAGGGGCCGCTCGGCCGCTGCGAGCGTGTCCCGGATCTCGCGGACGGCGAAGACGTTCGTCAGGAGTGCGTCGGCGAGGGCCTCCCGGTCGGGGTTCCCGCGGACGCGGTAGAATCCCCTGTCGGTTTCGGCGGCCAGCCCCAGCGCCTGCAGAAAGGTGAGCCACTCGCGGGCGTCGTCGCGCGAGGGGAGGTCCGTCCGGTCCCGGAGGCGGGTACAGCAGTCCTCGACGCTGCCCGGCACCAGCGGGAGCGCGTCCCGGGCCGCGTACAGGCGGTCCTCGCCGACCGGACCAGGTGCGACCTTGTAGCGCGTCACAGTCCGAAACTCTCCCGCATGACGTCCTCGTGTGTGTCGCCGACGACGTGGGTACCGCCGCCGATCACGTCGACGGTCACCTGTGCCGGCCCGAACAGGTCCACGGGCAGGTCGGCAAAGCCCCAGTCTGCTCCCTCGAAAATCGCCTCGAACGGCTCGCCGTGTGTCTCGGAGGCGGTCGAGACTATCTCCGAGAAGCTGTCGAACGGCTCCTCGACGGTCAGGTGGACCCGTCCGCCGTAAGCGAGGGCGTCGGTGGTTCGGGCCATCGCCGTGGCTTCGCTGTCGGCGACTGGAGCGACGGGTGCCGATCCGGTCGCCGAGAGCACGTCGAGTGGGTCGTACCCCAGTTCCGAGAGGCGGAACGTGGCGAGTTCGGCGGCCCGCGAGGCGGCGACGACGCTGCCCGTGATCGAGGCGGTCGCGAACGTCGGGAGGAAGACGCCGCTCTCGGGGACGCCGGCCCGTTCGGCGACGGTCGCGGCGACGGCCTCGTCGGGTAGCGTCTCCGATTCGACAGCCAGGACCGCAAGGTCGAACTCGTCCTGATAGTCCACGCGGGCGAAGACCTCCTCCTCGGCGACGAGCGCACGGGCGGGACCGCTGCCCAGTCCCTCGAAGCCCTCGGCACTGAGTTCCCAGCCGGCCTTGCCGGCACACAACAGCCCCAGTGCCGGGTGATCCGTCGACAGTTCGACGTGCGTGAAAGGAGCGCCCGCGACGTCGTGGAGTCGGGTCCCGACTGTCGTCAGCCCGGCGGTCTGTATCTCGACCAGCAGGAGGCCGGCCTCGAGGGCCCCGGGCACCTCGACGCCGAAATCGAGGACTGCGGCGTCCCCGTCCAGCGGGTGGACGGCCACGGTGAGTTCGTCGGCGAAGTCGATTGCCTCGTCGACGAGTTCCGTCGCCATCCGGTTGAGACTCTCCATACACCGGATTCGGGGGCCTGGCTTAAGAATCGACGGTTGGCAACTGTCAGGTGCGCTCGCTCCGTGCTGCCCGACCCAGATCACCCACCTCGCCGCGACCGACCCGGAAAACGGCGACAGCCGTCCCTGTCACAGCGGTTCTGCGAACCCGAACCGGGGTTTGACGTCCGTCACTTCGACGGTCGCGGTCTCGCCTTCCCCGACGCCGTCGACGAACAGCGTGAATCCCTCGATTCTGGCGACGCCGTCGCCCTCGCGGCCGGTGTCCACAATCTCGACGTCGAGTTCGTCGCCGACGCGCACGGGGGCGGTGAGCCGGCCCTTCGCGACGAGGTACAGCTCCGAGGACGAATCACGGGACGCCTCGGGCCGGATCTGCCGGACGTACTCGAACTCCTCCTCGATGTCGGCCTCCAGAGTCGCCAGGTCGCGGCCGTCGAAGACCTTCACCGCGAGGTCACCGCCAGTGTCGAGCACGTCGAGAGCGACCTGGAAGGCCTGTCGGGCCAGGTGGACCGACCGGGCGTGGTCGAGTCCGTACTCGCCGGTCATCTCCGGGGCCATATCCGAGAGGACGACGTCGGCAGGGCGGTCGCTGTCCTCGCCCGTCGCGCCGGCGACTGCCCCGCGGATCGCCTCCCTCGTCTCCGCCTCGGTCACGTCCCCGCGGACCAACTCGACGGTCGCTCCGGGATCCTCGAGCGGATCGATCCGCTGGCGGTCGACGCCGACGACAGTCCCGTCGGAACCGACTCGTTCGGCCGCGACCTGGAGCCACCCACCTGGCGCCGCGCCGAGGTCGACGGCGGTCCGCCCCTCGCCGAACAGCCCTGCCGTCTCGTCGAGTTGCTGGAGTTTGTACGCCGAGCGGGCGCGGTAGCCCTCCTGTTTGGCCATGTTGTAGTACTTGTCCCGGCCTGTCATGCGTCCCTCACCACATTCCGTGACATGTTCCGCGCAGGAACTGTCGGCGAATTCGCGCTCATACACTACTGGACGCCGTCAACCCGGAAAGGGACATCGGATAGCGACGGTACGACTCACAGCAATCCGTATATATCAAGCCGGCACGTCCAGAAACGGTTCGACGGCTTCCAGCAGCCGCCCTGGAGCGTCGATCATCGGTGCGTGGCCACAGGTCTCCAGTTCGACGAAGCGTGCGTCCCCGATGCCGGCGACGACGTCCCGCGACATCTCGCGGGTGACCACGAGGTCGTCCTCCCCGCGGACCACGAGCGTCTTGGCGTCGATGTTCTCGACGTCGCCGGTCCCCGGTTCGATCCCGTTGTGTTCGTCCGAGATGTTGAAGTGGACGAGCGCGTAGTCGACGTCCAGGAGATTCCGCTGTTTGAGCGACGCGTCGGCGTAGGCGTCGAACCGTTCCTCCTCGGGCGGCCCGTGGACGTAGATGGCCCGCTCCCAGATGTCTTTCATCAACGCCTCGTCGTTCTCGTCCAGGGCCCGGAGGACAGGCGCGACCGAGACGGGATCCTCGGCCAGTTCCTCGCGGGTCTCCAGGACGGTGTCGGTCGGCCGGAGGTCGGCGTCCTTCCGGTAGACCGGGAGGCCCTGCGTGCCCGGCGGGGCCAGCAGGACGAGCCGGCCGATCCGCTCGGGGACGTCAGCTGCTACCTGCATCGCCACCCCAGCCCCCAGCGACCACCCCCAGAGGTGGAACCGTTCGAGACCGACGGCGTCGGCGAGGTGGGGAACGTCCGTGGCCAGGTCCCCGACCGAGTCAACCGGCTGTTCGTACGTGGAGTCGCCGAACCCGCGCATGTCCATCGCGACGAGATCGAATCGCTCGTCCATGCGTTCGAAGACCACGTCCCAGTATTTCGAGGAACTCGTGTTCCCGTGCAGGAGGAGGACCGGAATCTCGCCGCCCTCGCGGCGGCGGTAGTGAATCGTCTCGCCGGTGGGTAGCTCCACGGTCGTGGCCGTGACCGCTGTCATGGTCGATTCCAGGGCGTGCGATCGAATAACTGTTCCCGTCGTGCTGGTCTCGTTCGGTACGGCGGGTTCTAGTCCGCGCCCCGACCGAGCATCCGCCGCACCCTGGTGGTGACGCGACGTTTCACGCCGCCGGCTGCCTGTCGGAAGCTGATGTGCCAGGGGGTGCGCCGCCCCTCGACGGAGGTTTGCCCCTCGCAGATACCCGCGAGGAGAGCCTCGAGCGTCCGCTCCTCGGCGTCGACGTGGGTCACGCCGCGGCCGATCATCTCGCTGATGTGGGCGTCGCTGCCGGCCGTCACGGGGATGTTGTGCTGGAGCGCGAACCGCTCGGCGCGCCGGTTGGCCCGTCCGGTCAGCAGCCTCGAATTGAATATCTCGATGGCGTCGGCCGCGGTCAGTTCCTCCTCGGAGATCTCCGCGAGGACGCCGCTGCGGGACTTCTGGAACGGGTGGGGAACGACCGCGACACCGCCCCGCTCGTGGATGGCGTCGATGGTCTCCTGGAACGACAACCCCGCGGGGACGAGTTCCCTGACGCCGAGGCCGAGGACGTGCCCGGCCGCGCTGGTGACCTCCATGCCGGGGATACCCACGAGTCCGTACTCGGGGGCCAGTTCGGCGGCGTCGAGGCTGGCGGTGATCTCGTCGTGGTCTGTGACCGCCAGCCCGTCGAGTCCGGCCGCTTTGGCCTCCTCGAGGAGACGATCGACCGGGTCCCGGCCGTCGTAGGACAGCGCCGAGTGCGCGTGTAACTCCACCGAGAGCACACCACTGCTTCGGCGCCTAGAACAAAAAGACCGCCGATGGCCGACTCCCCTCGTGAACTTCTTTCCGGGAACGTGAACACGAAACGGGGGCAACAGACTTTATATGAGAGGACAGCCGATAGTGTATCAGTAGCGATGGGATTGAGCGTAAGTGGGAGCTATGCGGTCGTCGCTATTGCTGTTTTTATCGCTCTCGGAGTGATGATACCAGCGGTATCAAACACTGGAGAGGAAGCGAGCGGCGCAGTACAGGACCAGTTCGAGCGGTCCGAGAACGTGGCCGGGACGGACATCTCGATTGTCGGGTCTGACTACAATTTCGCCACCGACACATTCACTGTGTCCGTCGAGAACACCGGAGGGACGCGGTTGTCGGTTCGAGACACGGATGTTCTCGTCGACGGCGAGTACGTCACCGCGGGAGCGAGAACGACGACGGTGGCGGGCGCTTCGACAACCGATCTGTGGGCGCAGGGAGAGACAATCGAGATCAGCGTCGACAGTCAGCTGCCGGATCGGGTGAAGGTCGTAACCGAACACGGGGTCGCGGCGTTCGCCGAGGTCGACATATTCAGGCTGACGACCGAGATCGGGTTCACCGATACCGACGAGTTTCAGTCCGTCGGTCCTGCTGACTCGGTCACGTCGTACAACGAAACCGGGCAGGTGATCGGGCCTCCGGTGACGAACTTCGTGAGCAACGACGTTGCCGAACTCCCGACAGTCGATAGCACTGGCAACGTCGTCGTCGCGACCGAGACGGGCGACCGGACGGAACTGGCCAGCAACGCGCGGGCAAGCGCCTCCAGACTCGCTGCGGGGCGGTGGCAGGGCAGTGGTCCGTCGGTTTTCTTCGTCGACTCGGGCACACAGGACATCGTCCGCGTCACGGCTAACGGCAGTACAACGGTCATCAGTACGACTGAAGCAGAGGGAATCGTCGGGATACGCGACTTCGACGGCGACGGACGTGACGAACTGATATACGGTGGCAACGGTCCGGACGGCAACAGCAACTCTGTCAACTACATCGACGACGACGGCACGATCGTCGGCACCGAAGTGGGATACGGAACGGACAACGGGATCGGAGTCGGCGAACCCGCTGATTTCGACGGCGACGGGACGGTCCGCGTCCCGATTGTGGATGGGAGCAACAACGTCCAGCTGGTCGACAGTACCGGCGCGACAGAGAGTGTGACCAGCAGCAATCCAGCAGCCAAAGCGTCCCTGGGAGCTGCTGACCTCGACAGGGACGGCGATCAGGAGATTTTCTTCGTCAGCGAGAGTAGCACGCTCACCTCCGTCGACAACGTCACTGCCGGGAACGACGTGCGAACAGTCACTGACGACCAGGGCGATCCAGTCCCCGCCGACAAGGACGCGGGCGCTGCGTGACCTCCGGCTCAGAACTGGTAGCGGCGGTCGTCGTTTTGCTGTGGCTGGGGGAACTGTCCACCGCCAGTCATCTCCTCGAAGGTCATACCGGACAGGTACTCGTCGTAGGTCAGGTCGTACCCGCTCCGGAGGTGGAAATCGAGGTTGCCCGTCTCGACGGCCGTCTGGAAGAGCATGTGCACCGCACGGCGGACCAGCTCGTCCGTCTCGTCGGGTTCGAACGCGGCCGAGAGCATCGCCAGTTCGTTGCGCGTCTCCCTGTCCAGACCGACGGCGAGTTCATCGCCGAGGGCGCCGTACTGGTCTTCCACGTCGTCTGTCAGTTCTTCCAGGCTCATGTCCGGTCCCAGGCCGGGTGGGCGAATACGGCTTTCGACTCTCGGAGGGCGAGACACCGGGTTACACGGAACTCACCCGATAACGTTACATTCGTCCACTCTCAGACGAGAGACCGGGATGTTAATATTCCTAGAACGGACTCTCCGAAACGACTATTGGTTTGGATCCGGAGCACGCTAGTAGATCATGAATAGGAGCGATCCGTACGATCCACCCTCGGGATACCTCTACGAGTGCCAGGAGTGTGGGGCCCGCACGTGGACCGAGGAGCGCCTCGGCACGTGCAGGGAGTGTGACGGGGTGGTCAAGAACCTCGCAGTCCCCCGCGAATAGTCAGAAGTCGGGAAGGTCGTCCGGGGCGTCGTACTCGGTCTCCCAGTCGATGTACTCCCGTTTGAGCACGTCACAGACCACCTGTCCGAGTTCGGTCAGCCCCGCGTTGATTCCAGAGACGGTCCCCCACGAGTCCAGGCCGGGGTGGTAGCTCCGTTCCTGCCAGTCTTCGGGGATGCCCGGCGCGTGGTAGCCGACGCGGTTCGCGTACGAGTCCCAGAAGAAGTCGAACTCCCGGAGCAACCCGAGGTCGGTGACGATCCCGAACTCTCTTCGATCCATGTCGGTGTGGCCGGTCCAGTCCTCGAAGGCCCGGTCCCACGCTCCGTCGCGGAGGAACTCCTCGATCTCCTCTCGCCGGTAGTCGCTGTCGTCGGCGACCTCCGTGTCGTCGTAGTCGTTGGGGTCGATCTCCCGCAGTTCGGGCGGCTCCGGCGTGTCGACGTCCAGTCCCATACCACGCCTACGTTCCGGTCGGTCAAAAAGCCACGACTGTCGGCAGCGGACGGTCGCCGCTGCCGGAGCCGACAGGCGAACGTCGACACCTCCCACCAGGACGACGACCCTCTCTACCCGCCGGGGCCGAAAGAGGGTTCCGTCGCGGTCGTCAGGCCGTGACGTACTGGGACTCCCACTCCTGGCGGGCGCTGAGTTCGCGCTCGCCGCGCTGTGTCAGGTGGTAAACGTTCGTCCGCCTGTCTTTCTGACCTTTCTCGACGAGCCCCTTCGCGACGAGTTCGTCCAGGTTGGGGTACAGGCGCCCGTGGTTCACCTCGCTCTCGTAGTAATCCTCCAGCTCGTCTTTGATTGCGAGTCCGTGCGGTTCGTCTAGGCCTGCTATCACGACCAGCAAGTCACGCTGGAACCCTGTCAGATCGTGCATCGTCCGACCCAACGGAGCCACCTCTTATTATTCTAACTTTCGTTTGAGCAACCTGGTTACATATTGAAAGTCCGAACCGAACCGAGCCGAACCGGTCTGTTCCGGTCGGGTCGAGACTGGCATCCTGCCGGATTCGGGGTCGTCCCGGTCGAGTGTCTCGTACTGTCGAGTACAGGCGCGTGATACCGTCGGGTACAAGCGCGTGATACCGTCGGGTACAGGCGGGTGAGCAGTATCGCCACCCCGGGTGGAAACATCCCCACGAAGGGACAGCCGACAGTGTCAGTGCGTCCCGACAATCGTAAACGGGTCGGCTGTGTAAGGCGACCGATGACAGACCGCCCGGACGAACCCCTCGACGCGACAGCCACAGCGCGGCCGCCGCGAGAGGGACCGTCCGGCGAGGGATCGGTGCAGGTCGTCGGGACCGCACACGTCTCCCAGGACAGCGTCGAGGAGGTCGAGGAGACAATCGAGCGCGAGCGCCCGGACGTGGTCGCGGTCGAACTCGACGAGAGCCGGTACCGGCGTCTCAAGGGCGAAACCCCCGACGACATCGAGGCACGGGACCTCATCCGGGGACAGATGGTCTTCCAGTTCATCGCCTACTGGCTGCTCTCGTACGTCCAGACGCGGCTCGGCGAGCGGTTCGACGTCACGCCCGGCGCTGACATGCAGGCGGCAGTCGACACCGCCGAACAGATAGGAGTCGGTCTCGCGCTGGTCGACCGGGACATCCAGACGACGATCAAGCGGTTCTGGCAGCGCCTGCGCGCCCGCGAGAAACTCGGACTGTTCGGCTCGTTGCTCGTGGTGATGGTCGGCCCCCTCACCGCCGCGCTCGGGGTGGGATACACCCTCGGGTTCGTGGTCGCCGTCGTCGCCGAGGGGGTGGGCGGTCCCTACCTCGTTCCAGCGGGGCTGGCAGGCGACGCGGCGCTGCCCCTGGTGAGTGGCGTCGTCGGGAGTGTGGTGACGCTCGTCGACGGCGCGCTCGTGGCCACCGCCGTCGCGGCCGTCGTGGGCGTCCCCCTGGCAGCCGGGCTGGGTCGACTGGAGGGAGACGAGGAAGACGATGAGTACGAGGAGTTCGACCCCGCAGACCTGACCGACACGGACGTGGTGACGGCGATGATCGAGGAGTTCAGACACTTCTCGCCGGGGGGTGCAGAGGCGCTCATCGACGAGCGCGACGCTTTCATCGCCCACCGGCTCGTCGCGTTGCGGGACGCGGGCTACGACGTCGTGGCGGTCGTCGGTGCCGGCCACCGGGAGGGCGTCGAACGCTATCTCGAGGCACCCGAGACGTTGCCCTCCGGGGAGACGCTCGTGGGTGCCCCCGAGGGACGCCGGTGGGGTCGACTCGCGTACAAGGTCGTCGGCTACACGTTCACACTCGGGTTCCTGGCGTTTTTCTTCCTGCTCGCGATGGCGGGCGTCCGCCAGCGGTGGCTGCTCGTCGTCTTCGCGGTGTGGTTCCTGATCAACGGGATCATCGCGGCGGGGCTGGCGAAACTCGCGGGCGCCCACTGGACGAGCGCGGGCGTCGGCGGCGCCGTCGCCTGGCTGACGAGCGTCAATCCGTTGCTCGCGCCGGGCTGGTTCGCCGGCTACGTCGAGTTGCGCTATCTCGACGTCAACATCGGCGACATCTCCCGTCTCAACAACCTCCTCTCGAACGAGGAACTGCCGGTTCCCGACCTCCTGAAGCGGATGCGCGAGGTGCCCATGTTCCGGCTGATCCTCATCGTCGGGATGACCAACATCGGGAGCTTCGTCGCGAGCGTCCTGTTCGCGACGGTCCTGTTGCCCCACCTGTCGGGAGAGATCGGGGGCGTCGCGGCACTGGCCGACCAGATGCTCGAGGGTGCACGCCGCAGCGCAGAGTTGCTGTGGTCGGTCCTCCGATGAGCGCCCGTGCCCGGGCGCGCCAGTCCCGAAAGATCCGTTTCAGCCGCCGGGAACTCGGCGACCTGCTGATCGCGTGGGTCGCACTCGGCGTCGCGTTCACCATCTTCCTGAACCCGCGAGTGCTCACGGAACTGCTGGCCGGCGGGGTCGCGTTCCGTGCCGTCGCCAGGCGGTTCGTCCTGAGTATGCTCACCGTCGGCACCGGCTTCCTGTTGCACGAACTCGCACACAAGGTCGTCGCGATCCGTTTCGGCCAGATTGCGGAGTTCCGCGCCGACTACAGCATGCTGGGACTGGCGATACTGGCGGCGCTCGCCGGGTTCCTGTTTGCCGCCCCGGGAGCAGTCTACCACCGCGGCCGCGCCACCGACCGGGAGAACGGCCTGATCTCACTCGCCGGGCCGCTGACCAACGTCGCGCTCGCCGGAGTGTTCGTCCCGCTCGCGTTCGCGCCGGGCTTTCTGGGTGCCGTCGGTCGCATGGGCGTGTTCGTCAACGTCCTCCTGGCGGCGTTCAACATGATCCCGTTCGGTCCGCTGGACGGCCGGAAGGTCCTGGCCTGGAACACCCCCGTGTTCGCCGTCGTCGCTGTCTCCACCGGGGCGGTCGCAGCCACACTCCTGTTCGGGGTCGTCCCCATCGACGTCTTCTGATACTGCCGGCCATAACTACGTGGAGATATTCGACCCCACGGGGGGTCGAAATTACTCACCGGCTTATGGCCGGCAGTATGACGCGCCGTCGACCGCGCCGGCCCCGGGACTGGAACGGTGATTTGAAACATCGGGGGAGACAATCGGGTGGTGAATGGCCCTGGCACAGGTGACAGATCAGCGGTTTCTCGAGTCGGAGTGGGACTACTGTGTCGTTCTCGACGCCTGTCGGTACGACGTCTTCGAGGACGTCTACGACGAGTACCTCGACGGCAGCCTCGAGAAGCGCCGGAGTCCCGGTTCCTCGACGCCGGAGTGGGCCTACCGGACGTTCACCGGCGACCACGACATCGCGTACTTCTCGGGGAACCCCTTCATCAACAGCACGGGCATCCCCCTGAACGAACTCCAGTGGGGTGCCAGTTGCGACTACGAGTGGGTGGCAACCGACCACCTCGGCGACGTCGTCGACGTCTGGAGGGAGGGGTGGAACGACGAGTTCGGGACCGTCCCACCCGGGGCGATAGCAGAGTCGATGCGCGACCACGACGACGCCGTCCAGCGACGCGACCGGACGGTCCTCCACTACATGCAGCCACACGCCCCGTATCTCACCCGCGAGCGGGGCGGGAAGCTCACGCGGATCAAGGAGGGCATCGCCAGCCAGGAGGAAAACGGGACCGGCGACGGAGCGCTCTCGACGGTCGGGAACAACCTCCGTCCCTACGTCGAGAGTCTGCTGGGGCAGAGTTCCTTCGCGATGAAGGCGGGGCTGTGGATGGAACTGGGGCTCACGAACGTCGTGCGCGACGGCACCCGCGGGGCCGCAATGCGGTACCACGAGGAGAATCTCCGCGTCGCACTGGAGTCCATCGCCGACCTGCTCCCGGAACTCGACGGGTCGGTCGTGGTGACCGCCGACCACGGCGAGGCGTTCGGCGAGGACGGCGTCTGGGAACACCACATCGAGACGCCGATCCCCCCGCTCGTCACAGTCCCCTGGCTCGAGGTCCGGTAGCTGCGGACCGATATCGCGGGCCGACACCGCGGACCGATATCGCGGACCGACGCCGCGGGCCGACACCGCGGACCGATATCGCGGACCGACGCCGGGGGTGGGGCACCCGGGGCACACATCCGGAATGGTGTTTATGTTCCGGGGACCGACACGCGAATATGCGGTCCACCAGACGAGCCGTGCTCCGGGCTGGCGGCCTGGGGGCACTTTTCGGAGCGACCTCCCTCGCGGGGTCGACCGGCCTCTTCGGGGGCGCGTCCGGGGATCCCCGGGACTGGCAGGCCGACACCGAAGCGCTCTCGGAGACGCCAAACAGGTTCTTCGGGAGCGTCGACCACGCCCGGCTCTACGAGAACCGCGAGCACCTGCCCGCGTCGAGACGGGAGGCAGTCGCCTCCGCCGCGTACACGCCGCTGGACGCCGGCAGCGTCGCGTCCATGGCCGGCGTCGGCGGCGTCCAGTTCGGCGACTACGGGTCGGGGTCGTCGGTCACCTTCGGGTCGGTAACTGCGCTCGGCTCCTTCGAGCGCGGCGCTGTCGAAGAACTGGTACGGACGGAGGGCAATCCGGAGACAGAACGGGACTACCGGGGACTGACGCTCTTCGAGAGTGTCGACGCGACCTACGAGGGATCGGCGCTCGTCGTGACCATCGCGGGGGAAACCCGGCAGTTGCTGGACGGGTCCGCGGTCGAGACGCTCCTCGGGTCGGCCTGACTGCAGGTGGACGGATATGTCCGGGTGGCCGCCGATGGGTCATCAGATTAATAAAAACAGCAGCCAAAGACTGGACACATGCCAACCGATAGACGGTCCGTCCTGAAGACAGGTGGGGTAGTCGCAGCGCTCGGCGTAACTGGTCTCGCAGGCTGTAGCGGACTCATAGGGGGCGGTGGCTCCGACCCCGGACCGGCGGACTACCAGTACGATCCCTCGGTGCTGGCCGAAACCGAGAACAAGTTCTTCGGAACCCTGGACTACGCGGGACTGTACGAGCAGCGGGAGAACTTCCCCGAGTCGAGCCAGGAGTCGTTCGAATCCTCGGAGGACTCGCCGGTCGATCCCGGGGACATCGACAGCGTGACCGGCGTCGGGGGCGCCCAGATCTCGATCGCGGAGGGGTCGTCCACGTCGGTGTTCGGGTCGGTCGTCGTACTGGGATCGTTCGAGCAGAGCACCGTCGAGTCCGACATCCAGGACGACGGTGCCGAGCAGATCGGCGAGTACGAGGGGTTCACCCTCTACGAGAACGCGGGAGAGGCCACCGACAGCGGCTTCTCGGAGGACGACAGCACGACGGCGGTGGCGGCGGTCCGGGAGGGCGTCCTGATCGTCGGTGTCGCCGGAACCGAGGGGGAGGCAGCCACCGATGTCAGCAGCGAACAGGCCGCACGGACCATGATCGACGCGGGCAACGGGGACGCGGATCGCCTCGAGCCAAACAGCGAGCGCGCCCAGCAGCTGGGCGAGCGGTTCGGGGAGTCGACGATGATGGTCGGAGGCCAGATCGATCCGGGGCTGGTCGAGGCGGCGATGCAACAGAGCCAGGGCGGGACACAGACACAGTTCATCAACGGAGTCCGCGCCGGCGGGTTCGGCATGACTGTCGACGGCGAGACGACCACGATGGAGGTCGTGCTCCTCTACGAGGACGCCGGGACCGCCGAGGAATCCGGGGTCGTCGAACTCGTCGACCTCACCTCCGAGCAGGCCGTCGAGGAGAACCCCGGACTGGACACCTTCGAGGCAGAATACGACGGCGACGCTGCGGTCGTCACAATCGGGGGCGACACCGAAACCATCTTCGAGGCGGGATCCTCGTCGGCCCCGGGCGGCGGATTCGCCGTGGCCGATCCGGACGACGTCGGCGTCGCGCCCGTTCCGGATCCCTGACCTGACCGGAGCGGCCGCGACCGTCGGTCCGGAGAACGGTGTGTTTTTGTCAGTTCCACTCCCGCCACTGGTATGACCGACCATTCCGAGGCGGACGGACTCACGTACGCGCAGGCGGGGGTCGACATCGACGCGAGCGAGGCGGCCACCGCGGCGCTCGTCGGCGCAGCCGGCGAGTTCGAGGGCGACTACGCCGGGTTGGTGGCGGTCGGCGACAGCTACCTGGCGCTGGCCGCCGACGGCGTGGGGACCAAGCTGCTGGTCGCGGAGGCGGTCGGCGACTACTCGACGGTCGGAATCGACTGTGTCGCGATGAACGTCAACGACCTCGTCGCCCAGGGGGTCGACCCGGTCGCGTTCGTCGACTACCTCGCCGTCGAGACGCCCGACGAGGCGACGGCCGAGGAGATCGGCGAGGGGCTCCGGCGCGGCGCCGAGCGGGCCGGCGTCGCGCTGGTCGGCGGCGAGACGGCGGTCCTGCCGGATATCGTCAGCGGCCTGGACATCGCGGGGGCCTGTGCGGGGCTGGCACCGGCCGACGGACTCCTCGACGGCGAGGCACAGGTCGGCGACGCGCTGGTGGGATGGTCCTCGAGCGGGATCCACTCCAACGGACTCACGCTGGCCCGGGAGGCCGTCACCCGCGAGTACGCCTACACCGATCCCTTTCCGCCGAATCCCGAGCGGACGATCGCCACGGAGCTGCTGGAACCGACGCGGATCTACGCGGATCTGCTCGAACCGCTGCGCGCTCACGACGCGACTGCGGCCGCACACGTTACCGGCGGCGGGTGGACCAACCTGACCCGGATGGGGCCACACTGCTACGAGGTCACCGATCCGTTCGATCCACAGCCTGTCTTCGGGTTCGTCCAGTCCGAGGGCGGCGTGAGCGACGAGGAGATGCACCGGACGTTCAACGTGGGAACCGGGTTCGTGGCCGCGCTGGCACCCGCCGACGCCACAGCCCTGGTGGACGCGACCGACAGCGGCCGCCGGATCGGAACGGTCGAAGCCACGGACACCGAGGAGGGCGTCGTCGCCGTCCGTGGCCTCGAGTTGTGACGGGTGGCTCGGGAGCTGTGTCGTGGGGGACGTTTTTGTACCCTGGAGAATAATACCGGTCTACGCCCCGAACGCGACCTGGTGGGGTACCAGACGATGTTCGACTCTCCAACACGGTCAATTACGCCGCCCGAACGGGACGGGGTCGGCGGACTCGACGTCGACGATCCGCCGACCATCGTCAGCATCAGCGACATCCACGGGTACATGCAGCCGGCCCGGAGCGCGCTGTTGACGCTCTCGGACCACCCGGAGGTGTCACCGGTCGTGACCGTCGATCCTGCGGCAGGTCTCCAGTGGGTGGGTGGCGAGGACTACGTCCTCGTGTTCAACGGCGACCTGTTCGACCGCGGACCCGACAACGACGAAGTCGCCGCGCTGGTCGCGCGCCTCGCGCGACAGGCCCCGGACGGGCACGTCCGCGTCACGCTCGGCAACCACGAGATGGGGATTCTCACGCCGGACCTGTTCGGGTGGGACGGCTGGTACTCGGCCGACCTCGACGACCAGCGACGGGAGGGCTTTCTCGAGTGCGTCCGCGAGGGACTCGTCGTGGCCGCCTACGAGGGGTACAACGTCACCTACGCTCACGCCGGACGGCCCGGTCCCTACGAGGCGAGACCGCTCAACGAGGACCTCGTCGCCGCCGCCGGGCGCCTGAAACCGGCTGTCGACACCGCCGTGGCCACAGAGACACAGACGGAGATCATCGAGACCTATCCGGAGGTGCTCGGGCTCGGCGGGGTGAACGGCCGGGGGCCCGGTGCGGGGGTCGCGTGGCTCGACCTGTCGCACATGCCCGAGGTTGCACAGCCGCAGGTGGTCGGCCACACCCGCCAGGAACGGCCGCGGCTGAAGGGGAACGTCCTCTGTGCGAACACCATCCGGAACAACAAGAACCGGGAGGGCGGTGAGGCCGTCGTCGTCGAGACGCCGGACAGACTGATGGCGCTCGCACGCGAGGCCGGAGGCGGCGTCAGAACGTACGAGTTCTCGGTGCCGGACCGGGCCAAAACGGACGCCAGCGAGGCGTCGAACGCCGGGTAACTCGAAAGGGCTACCTCGGCCGGTATACGAACGCGTGAGCAGTATCATACTGTCGGCTATAAGCCCGTGAGCAGTATCGGTACCCCGGGGTGCCGAATATCTTCACGAAGTTATAGCCGACAGTATCAGTAGACCCGGACGTCGTCGAACCGCCCCTCGTAGGCGACGTGCGTGGGGTGGGTCGGTTCGGTCCCGGAGAGATACAGGCGTTCGAGTTTCTTCCAGGAGTTCTCCCAGCCGATGTGTGCGAACTCCAGGGCGCGCCGGACGTGGTGTGAGAGGTCCTGTCGATGGTGGACGCCCCGTTCGATGCCGTCCGCGAGCGCCGAGTGCAGGTCGACTGCGTCTGTCAGTTCCCGCTCGAACCGCGTCCACGCCTCGCCGACCGTCCCCCGGAGGTGCGCGTACGAGGACGTGAACGGCGGAAGGTCGAACTCGGCGGCGAACTCCCGGGCACGGCGGTTGTCCTGCGGGAGGTGTTTGGGGTTGTAGACCTCGACGGCGTCGAACTGGTCGCGGTAGCGGTCGACGTGGTCGCGCCCGAGGCTGATCGTCAGAAAGCCAGGGTGGGGTGCGAGGACGACCGCGTCCTGGCGGGCGAGTTCGTCCATCGTCCCGCCCAGCGTCAGGAAGTCGGGGATCGGGGCCGCGAGATCGAGCGCGAGAACGTGCCGGCGGGTGCGCCAGTCGCCGGTGAACAGTTCCCGGCCGGGCACGACCAGCAACTCCGCGTCCGAGAGCGCGGCCGCGCGCTCGCGGATGTCCGGCCACCGCGTGAAGTGGGGGGCGTAGACGAGCGCGTCCAGGCCGCGCTCCTTGGCACGCCGCACGACCCCCTCGTCCAGCGTCTTCACGTGCAGGTCGACGCGCGTCTCCGTCACTGTGACGTTGGTCTTCCTGATCCCGTTTAGAGATTTCCATTCGCCTGGAGGAACGCTTTTATTCCCGGACAGTCTCTCTGGGAGTGACATGGCCCGCTGGGAGTGTGCCATCGACGGCGACGACGCGGCGTTCGAGCGGGTGGAGGATCTCATCGTCCACCAGGCCACCGAGCACGACCGCGTCGAGTGCAGGGTCTGTGGCGCGGTCGTGCCCGACGGGTACTTCGCGATCCGCCACGCCTTCGACGAGCACTCCCGCGCGGAGTACGTCCGCACCTACGACGCCACCGCCGCCGACGTGCGCCGCCGCGAGAGCGTCAAGGAGGCCATCGAGGACGAGGCCGACATCCGCGAGGCAGTCGACCGCGTCGAGGACGGCGGCCGGTGAGTGTCGTTCCCCCACTCGAAGATTTAAACGGCACGATATGTATGTAGCCGTATGGACCGTGTGCCGTTCGGCGTCGACAGGCTAGACGGAATCATCGGCGGCGGCGCGCCGGCCGGGAGCGTCGTCCTGATGTCCGGGGAAGCGGGCGCCGGTTCCCGGGAGTTCGTCTACACGACCGCGGCGATGAACGGCCTCGCCCGGGCCGACGACGAGGCGGACCTGTTCGACCTCTACTACGGCGACCTGCACCCGGACGCGGTGCTGCCCGAGGAAATCCACTACATTTCTTTTTCCGCCGAGGAGGACCAGATCCGAAGCGAGGTAGGCATGACGATGGACGAGGACATCGCCCAGCGGGGGTTAGACGAGGTGGCCTTCCACTCGCTGTCACGGCACTTCTTCCACGTCAGCCCGGTACCGCGGGACTGGTACACCGACGAGACGCCCGAGATCAAGAACCTCCGCAAGCGCCACGAGGACCGCCAGGGGCTGTTGAGCGCGCTCGGCGAGCAACTGAGCCAGCACGCCCCCGGGAACCTCGTGATAATCGACTCGCTGTCCGACCTCGTGGCCACGCTCGGGGAGGAGATTGCCTGGTCCGACATCACCTACCTCGTCAAGGGGCTCCAGAAGGCAGCCCACGACTGGAACGGGCTGATCGTCCTCCACGTCACCCACGAGACGCTGTCGGCGACACGGCACGGCCAGCTCGTCGACGCCTGCAGCGGCACGATGCGCTTCGAGTGGGAGACCGGCGGCAGCGAGCGCGCCCGGACGCTCGTGGTCAAGCAGTTCCGGGGCGTCCTCTCGCAGATCGAGGACGACGACATCGTCCAGTTCGAGACCGAACTCGGCGAGGCCGGGTTCGATATCAGCGACGTGCGCAAGATCCGCTGATAGTGATTGCTGTAACGAATTACCGTTTCGACCGCGTCGCGTCTTGCGGTCGATCCGGGAATGGCTTACAGCAATCACTATGAGGCCGGGTCTCTGCCAGCAAACCCTTAACTATCCAGCGAGTAGTCGTCCGGTAATGGCCAGCGAGTCGACCGAAGACGGGACACTGACCGTGTCTCTCCCGGACGACCTCGACGGCTGGCTCGACGAACAGGCCAGCCGACTCGGCGTCGACCGGGAGACCGTGCTGGTACAACTGCTCGCGTCCTACAGGGCTGCGGCCGAACTCGACGGCGACGTCGACGTGGATGGGCAGGTCCCGGCGGCCGAGACCGAGGCTCTCGAGGCGGTCGTCTCCGAACGCGTCTCCGAGGCGATGGACACGCTCCGGGAGCAACTGGAGGAGCGCGTCGACGCCCTCGAGGGAACGCACAGGGAGCACCTCGAGGACGTCCGCGAGCGCGTCGTCCAGGTCAAAAAAGAGACCGACGCGAAGGCACCCCGCGATCACGGCCACGACGAACTCGACCGGATCGACGACATCGCGGCCCGCCTCGAAGAACTCGAGGCGTCCGCCGAGACGTCGGTCGGGGGGTCCGAGCCCCCGGCAGACGAGTCCGGGGCTGCAGTCGAGGACATCGGCGGGCGCCTCGCCGAGGCCGAGGATCGCCTCGAGACCCTCGCGTGGACGGTCAGCGACCTCAGGGAGGCGCGGGACTCGGCCCAGACCGACGCGGTCGACCGGATCAAACGCGCCGCCGCGGAGGCCGATATCGGTCGCGCCAGGTGCCAGAACTGCGCGAGCGGCGTCGACATCGCGTTGCTGACCGACCCCGAGTGCCCACACTGCAAGGCGACGGTCACGGACGTCGAGCGGGCCGCCGGTTTCTTCAGCAAGCCGCGGTTGCTGGTGGCATCACGGCTGGAATCGGGTGACAACGCGTGAGCGACGACGATCCCTTCGACCGCCTCGGCGACGCCTCCGACCGCGAAGGCGACCCCTTCGATCACCTCGATCCGGACGGCGACGGAGCGGACGGCTCCGGGGAGGAGTCGACGAGCCCCGACGACGGGTGGTTCGAGGGCAACACGCGCACTGACACCGCCGACGCCGGGGACGCGACCGACGGACCGGAAAGCGGTGTCTTCGAGGGAGAGCCCGCCGACGCGAACGATCCCTTCGCGGGCCCGTCCGGCGAGGAAGAGCTCCTCGAGGAGGCAGAGAACGTCTTCCAGGAGATGGACACCGAGGGGGTCGACCCCGACACCGTGTGGGAACAGCTCGGCGAGGCCCCGCCCGCAGCAGACACAGAGGGCAAGACCTGCGCGGAAGTGTCGAAACACACCTACTGCGAGCAGTGCCAGTACTTCTCGGCACCGCCGGAAGTGTCCTGTTCCAACCCGGGCACCGAGATCCTCGCGTTCCTGGACATGGAGACCGTCCGCGTCGTCGACTGTCCGGTCGTCGCCGAACGACGGGCCCTCGAGAACGAGGACTGATACTGACGGTTGTAGCTGTTTTCGGGAACAACCGCACACTGTCCCGCGGTCGATCCGGAACAGAACGACACCAGTCCGTACGCGGTGTCATCCCGGGGTGTCGAACCCCTCTGTCGCGGTGTCGGCCAGGTCAGACGTCGTGACGACGCCGACGACCCGGTTGGCCTCGGTGACGACGGGCAGGTGGTGGATGGCGTTTTCCTGCATCAGGGCGGTGGCCTCCTCCAGGGACGTCTCCGGCGTCACAGAGACGATGTCGGTCGTCATCAGCGACGCGGCGGGCGGGACCTCGCCGGAGAGAGTCTCCCTGTCGGCGACGAACTCGACGAAATCGGAGCGGGTGAGGATGCCCCGGGGCCGGTTGTCACCGTCGACGACAAGGAGCGATCCGATGGCGGCGTCGCGCATCGTCTTGGCGGCATGGGTGATCGGATCGTCCGGGTTGATGCTCACGAACGGTGCTGTCATCACGGAACTGACGGTTTTGTCGGTCATGGATTCTCAGAGGTAACTGGCGTCCCACCGCGTGGGCTTGCGGGTGTTCCCGCAGGTCGCACACCTGATGCGGCCGTTGGCGCTCATCGCGTTGGCCAGTTCGTCGCAGCTGGTACAGAAGTAGCCGTAGTGGCTCTCGCCGTCGGGGTCTTCGAGGACAATGTTGAACGGTGCGTCGGAGCCGACCTCCTCGTCGGTCCGGTCGATGTAGACGACACTGCCGTCGTCGGTGACGAGACTCTGTAACTGCCGGGAGACCGCGTTCGAGTAGATATACTCGACGTAATTGTCGTCGTCTATCGCGAGCCGTTCCTCGTCGACCTGTTCGAACCCGCGCTCTTCGTAGAACGAGGCACCCATCTGGTTGTCCGCCAGCACGCGACCGCGGATGTACTCGGCACCCATCCCGGTGAGGTGCTCTTCGGTGTGTTCGTACAGCGCCTGGCCGATGCCTTGCCCGCGATGGTCCGGATGGACGTGCAACCACAGCAGGTCTGCCTGGCCGCCCTCGGCAACGAGGACCGCCTCCGAGAAGCCCACGATCGCCTCGACCTCGCAGACGACGAGGAGTGTGTCGTCGCGATCGAGTTTCGCCTCGAACTGTTCGTCGCCGTACCATTCCTCGACTGCGCCCTCGATCGTCGTCGGACTCAGCGAATACGAGGTCTCCAGCGACCGTCTCGTTATCTCTCTGACCGCAGCCCGGTCGTCAGGTCGAGCCTCTCTGAGCTCCATACGCGCCATTGAGGCGCCTGAATTAAAAGGTATGGCAGGGTTCGTAGCGGCTCTGTCCGTCCGGCCCGTCCGGGCCCGGCGGTCGTGTGCGACGCTCAGAGGGCGGTTTCCAGCGCCGAAGCGACGTCTCGGGCCTTTCCGGCGAGTCCGTCGGGAACCCTCCCGGCCTCGACGGCCGCGTCGAGTTCGTCGTCGTCGACCCGCCGGACCGGCCCCTCGGGAGTCGCGACGACGTCGACGTGGAGGTCGACGTACCGGACCGCGTCGGGAAACACTTCGACCGGCGTACAGACGTTGAGGTACGTGCCGCGCTTCGTTCCGTCGGCGCCGCGGTAGATCGTCGGATACCACCACCGGCCCTCCTCGAACTTCGTGATGGCCTCGTCGCCGTTCTGTCGCTCGACGCCGAGGCCGTCGTAGGTTCCGCCGCCCGAGATGTCCCGGCGGACCGTCACCGACCCGTCCGCGTCGATAGACGTCACCTCGGCGCGGCCGAGGGCGTAACACCGCCCGTCGGGTTTGCCGTGAGCGATCGTCACCCGGTCGCCCTCGCGGGGGCCGAACTGCCGTGTCGTCGCCTCGAACGGGAAGTCCTGACCCTCGCCAGCGTCACGGGTGTCCTCACAGACGGCCTCGACGAAGTCCACCGCGGCGCTCGCTGCCTCGGTTGCGGCCTTGACGCGGTGGTGGCCGGCCATCGTGTCGACGACGGCACGGCGGTGGTCGTCCAGCGCGAACCGCGATTCGCGCCCGAACCACACCCACAGGGTCGTGTCACCCTCGTAGTACCGGTACGGCGCGGCGTCCGCGGGTGCTGGCGCGTCGACGAAGTCGTCGTCGAGTGCACGGGCGCGCCCGGCGGCCCGGGAGAGGGCCGCCTCCAGGACGTCCAGACCCGCGTCGTCGCTGTCCGGTCCCCAGTTGGGTGCCCACCCTTCCGGCGGGTCGGTCCCGACGAGGTCGGCGAGTTCTGGGCCCGCCGCCCGCGTCCCCGCGCCGCGAACGAGTTCGACGAGCGTGCCGTGGACCCGGAGTGTCGTGTCCAGCACCGGCCGACTGTCGGTCCAGGGTGGCCGTGGCTCTGCCACCTGCACGCGCAGCCGGTCGCCCTCCTCGACGTGGCGGCTGGTCTTCGAGTACGGCAGGAACCCCTCGCCGTCGCCCACGTCGACGACCGCGCCGCCCCCGAGCGTGTCGGTGATCTCGCCGGCGTAGACGGCCCCACGCGGGAGGTCGCCACGCCAGGCCAGCGCGTCCCGGGCCACACCCCGAAGCCGGTCGGTCACCGCCTCGACGCGGTCGGAGTCACCGACGACGCCGACACCCTGGCGGTCGCCGGTGGTCTCGACGGTGGCCGTGGCGGGCTGGCGGGAAAAGTCGGCGTCGAACCGCTCGCGGATCGGCGGTGACGCCTGGACGACGTCCTCCAGGAGTTTCGTCAGTGCCGTCGCGTAGACGCCGCGAATGCGGACGCTCATCGACTGTGGGTGGTGGGCCGTCCGTGAAAGGTTGTGGGTTCGCCACGAGGGTGACCGACGCTGTCGGACGGCCGACAGTACGACCGTGCGGTCTCGCGGACACGAACACCGCGTGACAGGGTAGGGTTATGCGACGAGGTTGAGGACGAGGATGAACACGCCCGTGAGGACGCCGAAAGCGACGACAGTCTTGGGATCGAAGCGGACGGCGTTGTTCCCTTCGGCGTCGAAATAGCGGACGAGCCCGGCACTCGACATCAGGCCGGAGTCATCGGAACTGCTCATACAGACCCCTGGGCGGGGACCCAGCGTAAGCCTTTCGCCCCGCTCGTGTGCCGTGTCCTGGGAGTGGAAAACCCTTATTTGGTTTGCCGGAGTATCTTCGGAAGAACGCATGACCGTCACGTTGAAAGACTTCTACGCGGACTGGTGTGGCCCCTGCAAGACGCAGGACCCAATCCTCGAAGAAGTCGAAGAAGAGCACCCCGACGTGGAGTTCGAGAAAATAAACGTCGACGA
>CAYYHG010000012.1:0-28894 GCA_964471665.1 uncultured Halobacteriales archaeon
TGTAGTGGTTCTCGAACATATCGAGTTCGCAGGTGTCGCTCGTGCACCTGATCTCCTCGGTGGCAGGCATGTATCGTCGTAGGGAGGGAGACGTATTGAAAGCCCCGACTGACCGCGCTCGCGACCGCTCGCAGCCGGTCAGACACGGTTTTACGCCTCGAGGCGGTACGGGGGGACATGACCGATCCCGCGGAACTGGACGTGACAATCGTGGACGGCTACGTCGACGAGCCGGCCCACTTTGGCGTCCCGCCGTACATCTCCACGTACCCGCGGTACGTCGCTGGCGCGCTCGTGGACGCGGGCGTCCCCCGCGGTGCCGTCACCTACCACACCATCGACACACTCCGTGAGGAGCGCGGGCGCTGGCGTGACGTCGAGGCCGCCGACCTCCTGATATACGTCGGGGGAATGACCGTCCCCGGGAAGTACGTGGGCGGCACGCCCGCCGAACCGGAAGAGGTCCGCCGGCTGGCCTGGGCCGCCGAGGGCACGACGCTGATGGGTGGGCCCGTCAGGTTCGGCGTCGGCGAGGAGAACGCCGGTGCCACCGAGACCGAGCGCGACGACCTCGACTACGATTTCGTCGCGAAGGGGGACGTCGAGGCCGCGGCCTACGACCTCGTCCACGGCGGGATGGAGGGCTTTGGCGACCGGATGCGCGACAACAGCGAGATAACGCGGTGGGCACGGACGGGCGCGTTCGTCGTCGAGGACCACCCCAACCACCCCGACTATCTCATCTGCGAGATGGAAACCTCCCGCGGGTGTCCCTACCGGTGTTCGTTCTGCACGGAACCGCTGTACGGAGCCGATCCGAGCTTCCGGGAACCGGACTCGGTCGTCGGCGAGGTGGCCGCGCTCGCGGAGCACGGCGTCCGCAATTTCCGGCTGGGCCGGCAGGCCGACATCCTCGCGTACGGCGGCGACGGCGAGGCACCCAACCCCGACGCGCTGCAGGCGCTGTACGGCGGCGTCCGCGAGGCGGTACCGGACCTCGGGACCTTGCACCTCGACAACATGAACCCGATCACCATCGTCAGGTGGCCCGAGAAGTCACGCGAGGGTATCCGGATCATCGCCGAACACAACACCCCCGGCGACACCGCTGCCTTCGGCCTCGAATCCGCAGACCCGGTCGTTCAGGAGGAGAACAATCTCAACGTGAGCGCCGAGGAGTGTTTCCGGGCCGTGAAAATCGTAAACGAGGAGGCGGGCTGGCGGCCGGGCGGGCCAGACGACCCACAGTCGTCCGGCAGCGCGAGCGACTCCCGCCGCCTGCCCAAACTGCTTCCGGGGATCAACCTCGTCCACGGCCTCAAGGGCGAACGCGCCGAGACCTTCGCGCACAACAAGCGGTTCCTGCAGCGGGTCTACGACGCCGGTCTGGCGCTCCGCCGGATCAACATTCGACAGGTCATGGCCTTCTCGGGGACCGAGATGTCCGAGACGGGTGCCGAGATCGCCCACGACCACAAGAACCAGTTCAAACGCTACAAGCGCGAGGTCCGCGAGGAGATCGACAACCCGATGTTAGAGCGGGTCGGGCCGCCGGGGACCGTTCTCGAGGACGTCCACCTCGAGTACCACGAGAACGGCACGACCTTCGGCCGGCAACTGGGCACCTATCCGTTGCTGGTGGGGATTCCAGGCGAGCGAGACCTCGACACGACGGTCGACGTGGCCATCACCGACCACGGCTACCGCTCGGTGACCGGCGTGCCCTACCCGCTGGACGTGAACAGCGCGTCGATGGACGAACTCGCGGCGATTCCTGGCCTCGGGAAACAGCGAGCGGGCAACATCCTCGTCGGCCGACCACACGACAGCGTTCCCGACGTCGAGGCGCTGGCCGACTTCGCGACCGCGGGTCCGGCCGGGTCAGCCGATTGATACTGCCGGGCCGTTCGAACGAATAGAAAAGTTTCGACCATCACTTCAGCACGCCCGGTGGCCCATCGATAGTGGAACGCGAACGACCCAGGGGGAGCGTTCCAGAAGGTACTTACTCGGTGCTCGCACAGTGACCGACAATGCCTCGACAGGTCGAGGTCAGCGTGGTCCTCCCCGCGTACAACGAGGCGGACACCCTCCGGGACACCGTCGAGGTGACCGTGGAGACGCTGGCGTCGTTCCTGCCGGAGGAGTCGTTCGAGGTCGTCATCGCAGAGGACGGCTGCGAGGACCGGACGCCCGAGATTGCGGACGACCTCGCAGACGAGTTCGACACCGTCAGACACAGCCACTCGGAGGAGCGCCTGGGCCGTGGCGGGGCGCTCGAACGCGCCTTCCGCGAGGCCGGCGGGGAGACGCTGGTCTACTTCGATACGGACCTCGCGACGGACATGCGACACCTCGAAGACCTGATCGAGAGCGTTCGTTCGGGCGAGTACGACGTGGCGACGGGGTCGCGGTGGCTGCCGGACAGCGACGCCGACCGCCCGGCGAAACGGGGGGTTCCGAGTCTCGGGTACAACAGGCTCGTGCGTCTGTTCTTGCGCTCGGACGTGCACGACCACCAGTGTGGGTTCAAGGCCTTCGACCGCGAGGTGTTGCTGGAAGTACTCGCGGACGTCGAGGACGACCACTGGTTCTGGGACACCGAGATCCTGGTCCGCGCACAGCGGGCGGGCTACCGCGTCAGGGAGTTCCCGGTCGACTGGACGCCCAAGGGCGACTCGAAGGTCGACATCGTCCGGGACGTCTTCGGGATGGGGAGCCAGATCATCCGGACGTGGTGGCAACTGTCAGTGAATCCCCGGATCACGCGGCGGGTGAGTCTCGCGGCGGGCAGCCTGCTCGTCGTGGTCGCGGTGTTGCTGATGACGCTGTATCTGGACCCCTCGGAGGTGCTGGCCCGGATGTCCGAGGCGGACCTCCTGCTGGTCGCGGCGAGCGCGGTCGTGTACGTGCTCTCCTGGCCGATTCGGGGGCTCCGCTACCGCGACATCCTCGCGACCATCGGCTACCACGAACGGTGGGAGTTCCTGACCGGGGCGGTGTTCATCAGCCAGACAGGCAACCTCGTGTTCCCGGCACGGGCCGGCGACGCAGTCCGCGCCTACGTGGTGAAAGCCCGGCGGGGGATTCCCTACACCTCGGGGTTCGCGTCGCTGGCGATCGAACGCGTGGTCGACCTGCTGACGATCACCGTCCTCGCAGGGGGGGTGCTCGTCGGCCTCGTCGCCACGGGATCGGTCGGGGAGTTGCAGGCGGCGCTGTTGGGCGGTGGCGTCAGCGGCGAAGAGGCGGCCAGCGGTCGGACGGCCATCGGGGTCGCGGCCGGTGTCGGCGTCGCGGCGATACTCGCAGTCACGGCCATCGTCGCGAGCGCCCAGTCCGAGCGGCAGTACGCCCGGTCGGTCCTGGATCGACTGAGTTCCGACGCCTACGCCGGGTACGTGGCTGGCAAGTTCGAACAGTTCGGCGGTGACATCCAGACTGTCGCCCGGGACAGCACGGCGTTCGCACGCGTCGGCGCCACCAGCCTCCTCATCTGGACGCTCGACGTCGTGACCGCCATCGTCGTGTTGCTCGCGTTCGACGTCTCGCTGTCGGTCCCGGCGCTGCTCGCGGTCGGGTTCTTCGCGGTCAGCGTCGGCAACCTGGCGAAGGTGCTCCCGCTCTCGCCGGGCGGAATCGGCCTCTACGAGGGTGCGTTCACCGTGCTCGTGGTCGGGCTGACCCCAATCGGACCGGTCACTGCCCTGTCTGCGGCCATCGTCGACCACGCCGTCAAGAACGCCGTCACGATTGTCGGCGGCGTCGCCTCCATGGCCTGGCTGAACGTCTCCCTGACGACCGCCGTCGAACGCAGCCGCGACGTCGAACCCGACCCACACGACTGATGGGGACGAAGACCCCGCTCGTTGGGGAAGGCGACTCCGTGCTACCGCTCAATTGAATACCCAGTGAACGATGATTAAAATCGGGCGTTCTGGGGCGTCAGACGGCGGTCGTGTGTTCCGATAGCGAAAAATTTAAGTAATTTTCGGACTCACATATAGTCACCAACCGACCCCGGGAATTTTAATCCTGCCCGGCACCCTCCAGTTTCACCAATGAGCGATTCAAACACGCGAACGCGTACCGGAGAGAGCGTACAGGACGACGAAACCGAGAAGACGGACACGCACACGCACACGTGTCCGGAGTGTGACGGCCGGCTCCTCACCGACGACGAACACGGCGAGACAGTCTGTGAGGACTGTGGACTGGTCGTCGAAGAGGGCTCGGTCGACCGCGGCCCGGAGTGGCGCGCCTTCGACGCCCGCGAGAAAGACGAGAAATCCCGCGTCGGCGCCCCCACGACGAACATGATGCACGACAAGGGCCTCTCGACGAACATCGACTGGCGCGACAAGGACGCCTACGGCAACGCTTTGGGCGCGAAACAGCGCAAGAAGATGCAGCGGCTGCGCAAGTGGAACGAGCGGTTCCGCACCCGCGACTCGAAAGAGCGCAATCTCAAACAGGCCCTGGGCGAAATCGACCGGATGGCGTCGGCGCTCGGACTGCCCGAGAACGTCCGCGAGACCGCGTCGGTTATCTACAGGCGTGCCCTCGACGAGAACCTCCTGCCGGGCCGCTCGATCGAGGGCGTCTCGACGGCGTCGGTGTACGCTGCCGCCCGCCAGGCGGGAGTACCCCGGTCGCTCGACGAGATCACGGACGTCTCCCGGGTGGAAAAAAGCGAGATTGCGCGCACCTACCGCTACGTCGTCCGGGAGCTGGGTCTGGAGGTCAAGCCCGCCGACCCCGAGAGCTACGTGCCCCGGTTCGTCTCGGATCTGGACCTCTCCGAGGAATCCGAACGGCGGGCCCGCCACCTCCTGAGCAACGCCAAAGAACAGGGCGTCCACTCGGGCAAGTCGCCGGTCGGCCTCGCAGCGGCTGCGGTGTACGCTGCCGCGCTGTTGACCAACGAGAAGACCACACAGGCCGCAGTCAGCGAGGTGGCCGACATCTCGGAGGTCACCATCCGCAACCGCTATCACGAACTCCTCGAGGCCGAACAGGACATCCCGGTCGCCTGAGAAAATCGACACGGTCTCCACGGGAGAGTGCGGGCGGAACGTTTTAGACGGCCCGCGTACGCACCTACGAACTGTGAGCGACGGGCAATCCCCGGAGACGCGGCGCAAACGACCCTGGTTAGCGGTGCTGCTGGCGATCATCTACCCCGGACTCGGCCACGTCTACCTCCGCAAGTGGGGACGGGCGCTGCTGTGGTTCGTGGTGATCATCGCCTCGACGTCGTTCCTGATCCCCGACGGGGCGATCCCGGAGTCGGTGTCCCTGGACGCCCTGACGACTGCCGCCGAGGCGATGCCCCTCGAGGTGAGTCTGGCCCTCCTGATCCTGTCGCTCCTGAGCGTGCTGGACGCCTACTGGCTGGCGAACCGTGCAAACGAGATGGCACGCTCCCCCGTCGCCGACAGGGACGGGACCGGGACTGCAGACTGTCCGAACTGTGGGAAGGAACTCGACGAGGACCTCGATTTCTGTCCGTGGTGTACCGAGCGGCTGGTCGAACCCGAGGAAGACGACGACGGCCGGACTGTGGGGTGACTACTTTTCGATGATGCTCTCGTCGACGGCCTCGCCGAAGTGACGGGCAGTCTCCTCGTAGTAGAGGAGTACCTCGTCGCCCGGTTCGAGGTCGGTCACGGCAGTGCGGCCGTCGCGGGTGTGGACCTTGATCGTCTCGGCGTTCTGGAGGAGGGTCTCGACGCGGTCGCCGCCCCCCGTCTCGGCGCCCACGCGGAACATCGGCCGCCGTTCGATCTTGGCGCGTCCGGCCACGCCCTCGCGGGTGTTGCCCTCGGTATCGACGATCTGGACGTCGGTCCCGCTCCCCACTTCCGAGAGGTACTTTGTCTCGCCGCCCGGCACGCGGACGTAGGCGTGGACGGCACCGGCGTTGACCCGGAACGGTCGGGACGCGACGTAGGGTGACTCGGCGGTCTCGGCGTGCACGAAGAAGAGTCCGCGGCTCATCGATCCGACGAGCATCCCCTCGTCGTGGTCCATCATATTCCCGGTGTCGATACAGACACGGTCGGCCGTGCCGGTCCGTTCGACCGTCGTCACTTCCGCGTACTCCAGTTCGAGGGTCTCGCGGTCGACGGCGTCACGCACGTCGACAGTCCCGCGGATCTCGCCGGGGTCGTCCGTATCGAGCAGGACGGCGTCCGCGCCGATCTCCAGCGTCTCGAAGGCGGTCTGGGCCTCCTCGGCGGACTGGACGCCCGCTATCAGGGTCGTCTCCTCGCCGATGCGCGCGATCAGGTTCTCGAGCGGAATGATCTGCCAGTCCTCGCCCACGACGACGGTGTACTCGGCCTCCTGGGCGACCGCTGTGGCGAATTCCTCGTAGCCTTCCTCGAGGATACGGACGTACCCGCCCTTGGGACCCGATCCGTCCTGTCGGAGTGCAGAGAGGTCGGCCGACCCGGAGAAGTCGGAGGGGAGCGAGACTGTCCCGTCACCCTCACCGTCTTTCCCCACGATGGTCGCGTCGGCGTCCGGGCCGTCGCGTTCGGCCTCCAGAACGTGGACGTCGTCGCCGGCGAACGCGGCAACGTTGACCGACCCGAGTTCACGGACGCGGTCGACGTCGGCCTCGTCGACGAGCACCCAGTCGACGCCGGCCTCCAGTCCGGCGGTGATCCGGCGTTTGCGGTCCTCCCAGTCGCCGACCTCGTCGTCGGCTTTGAGCCAGACGGCACGTGTCATGTGGGCACGCTCGCGTCGGGGTGGCTTGAACGTGGCGGAAAGGGACCGGTCGTACTGCCCGCCGTTGGCCTCCGAAGCACGTCGGCTCTACAGCGGACAGTGGACCGACGGACGCAAGCCCCGATCTCACTCCAGCCGGTCGAGTGCCTCGCGGACGACGGCGTCCGGATTCGCGTAGCCGTGTCGGGCCGCGTAGGCGTCGATATCGGCGAGCAAGGGCGCAGGCAGGTCAACCTCGACTGCGACGGACGCGTCTATCTCCGGGTTCATACGCCCGGGAAGGATCCTGGCCGGCATAAGTTTGGTGTCGGTGTCGGACGCCTGACTGACAGTCCGGCGCTCCCAGCCGTCGTGGCGCGGTCGTGACGGTCGTAACTGTTTCTCCACGGCGCGACGCAGTGGCTAAAACGACTCTTTTCGTCAGGCGTAGCCTCATTAAAGTGGCCACTGTAGTCAGTCCCGGGAACCATGAGCGGGATCTTTCCGTTGCGGGAGACGGTCACTCTGGGGGAGGACCGCGGTCCCCGGCTGGTCAACCTGGACGAGGAAGTCGCCGACGAGGTGTTCGACGCGCTGTCCTCGCGGACGACACGCGAGATATTCGGCGCACTCCACGACAGCCCACAGACCGCTTCCGACCTCGCGGAGGTGACCGACACGTCCGTCCAGAACGCCCAGTACCACCTGGAGAAACTGGTCGCCGCCGACCTCGTCGAGGTGGTCGACACCTGGTACTCCGAGCGCGGCACCGAGATGAAGGTGTACGCGCCGACCGACGAGGCGCTGGTGCTCTTTGCCGGCCGGGACACCGAAGGGACACTGCGGACCCTCCTCAAGCGCGTCGTGGGCGTCCTGGCGGTCCTGCTCCCGGGGAGTGCGGTCGTCGGCTACCTGGCCGACCGTTTCGCCGGTCGCGGGCAGGAATCCGTCGCCGGGGACGGTGACGCCGCTGGCGGGGACGGAGCAGTCACATCCGAGTCCACTGGAGCCACACCAGAGGAGGAGTCGTTCGAGGACCAGGCCGCCGACGGCGGTGGCGACGACGCTGCGGTCGTCGAGGAGGGCGACGGGGGCGGTGACGCGGAGGCCCTCGACAGTGGCGGATCGGGAGGGAGCGACACAGGGTCGGCCACCGACACGCCGACGGCCACCGGAGAGCAAAGCGTGGCCGACAACGCCACGGCGCGGTCGAACGGGACGGCGAGTGACCCGGAGACAGCGACTCCCGACGCGACAGCAACGCCGGATCCCCCAGGCGAGGCGACGGACACGGCAATCGAGGGCACGCCGACGCCGGATCCGGAACTGGTCGACGCCGCCGCCTCGACTGCCGGTGGGATCGACCCGGCCGTCGTCGCCGGCAGTGCCTTCTTTCTCGGCGGCGCGTTCGTCCTGGCGGTGCTGGTTGTGGCGTGGTACTGGCGGGTCTGACAGCAGACTGGGACCGGCACAGACACGCCGTCGCCGGTGATAGCAATACCACAACGGTTAGGTCACACAACACCGAGATGTCTGGTATTGGCCTTCATGGAGAAAGCGCTGTGGTACCTCATCGCGGGGACGCGTGGGGGTGAGAACCGCGCCCGCGTCATCAGGCATCTCCTGGAGCGCCCGCGCAATCCAAACCAGCTCGCAGAGGAGCTGGACCTCGATTACAACACGGTCAAACACCACCTGGATATGCTCGAAGACCACGACGTCGTCGAACCCAGCGGCGACGACTACGGGGCACTGTACTTCGTCACCGACCGGTTCGAACACCACGAGGAGACCTTCGAGGAGATAACCGAACACCTAGAGTAACCATGGCAATGACTACCCAGATACTGGCTGCAGGCGCACTGTCGCTCGTCAACGCCGCCCTTCTCGCTGTCCTCACGCTCATCTGGCTGCGCAACTACCGCACCTTCCGGACGCCGCTCGTCCTCGGGTTGGTCGCCTTCGCCGTCGTCCTGCTAATCGAGAACCTCGTGGCCATCTACTTCGCGTTCACCACCAGTATGCTCTACGCGGCCACCCCGGCGGTACACACCGTCGTGGCCGTCCTCCGTGCGCTCCAGTTCGTCGCCATCGCGATCCTGCTGGTCGTCACCTGGAAGTAGGCAGCTCCCGACGCCTGTACCGGTCGGCGTAGGCCCTGATACTTTTATCGGGGGTCGCTCGGCCGCAGGTGCAACACGATCAGTTTCTCGAAGGAGTGTGACTCGGCGGCGACTTCCATCGTCGTCAGCCCGTTTGCGCGGGCGCGGTCGCGGACCGAGTCGACCCCCGTGAGCGACGAGACCAGGAGAAACGCCCCGCCGCCGGGCACGAGCACGCGGCGCAGGTCCTCGAGGAAGGGGTCGACGACCTGCCGGCCGGTCTCGCCCCCCGAGAGCGCCCGTTCCATCCAGTCGTTCCACTCGCGGTCGGGATCGGTCGGGAGGTACGGCGGGTTGAACACCACCGTGTCGAACGCCCCCGCCCGGAACGGGGCGAGGAGGTCAGCCCGGACCGCGGACAGGCCTGCCGCACGTGCCTGTCTGCAGGCGTGGGGATTCACGTCCGTGGCGACGACGCGAGCGTCTGTCTCGTCTGCGAGCCGGCGCGCGACGTATCCCGATCCGGTGCCCACGTCCAGAATCAGGTCGCCCGCCTGCACGTATCCGACTGCAGTATCGGCGATCAGCCGCGAGTCCTCGGCCGGCTGGTAGACCCGGTCGATGTCGCGCTGGGCTGCGAGTGGGGGCCGGTCGTCAGTCATGCTCGGGGTCACCGACCGTCCAGGCACGCGTCGCGAGCGAGGCGAACGCTTCGGGGGTGAGATCCTCTGGTCGCTTTCCCAGGCGGTCCTCGGGGAGCGAATCCACGACTGCTCCGGGGTCGCCGAGGCGGGAGATGTGTGCCGTGTTCCTGATCGCGTTTCGCACCGTCTTGCGCCGCTGGGTGAACACTGCCTTCAGGAACCGCAGGAAAAACGCCTCGTCGGGAACGTCGTAGCCGGGGTCGCGCGGTCGCGCCCGGACCACGGCACTGTCGACGCGAGGCTGGGGATCGAACGCCTCCCGCGGAATGTGTTCGACGATTTCGACGTCGGCGTAGTGACCCGCTGTCACGGAGAGCCGGCCGTACTCGCCGGTGCCGGGATCGGCGGTCATCCGCTCGGCGAACTCGCGCTGGAAGGTGAGCACCAGCGGTCGCCCGCGGGGCAACAGACGGAACGCGATCTCGCTGGAGACCCCGTAGGGCAAATTCGACACCGACACCGAGAACGCGGGGATCGAGACCTCGAGTGCGTCGCCCTCGACGACGGTGAGCAGATCCTGGTCGCGTTCCCGGTGGAACTCTCCGCGCAGAAACGAGGCGAGTTCGGGATCGCGCTCGACGGCGGTCACGTGGTCGGCGACCGCGAGCAGACGGTCCGTGAGCGCGCCGGTCCCCGCGCCAATCTCGAGGACGTGGCCGGGATCGGCGATGTCGGTCGCGTATCCGGGGAGCCGGTCGAGAACGCGGTCGTCGACGAGGAAGTGCTGGTCGCGGTCGGGATCACCGCGGACGCCGGCCCGGCGACAGAGCGCGTCGGGATCGCGGTCCCCTGTCCTGTCGGTGGACGGGTCGGGCGAGTCCTCGCCCATCACTCCTCGGGGCGGACGAACGTCCGGTACTTGAGGTCGTCCTCGCGGAGTTCCTCGAGAACGCGCTCGACGAGCACGTCCTGTGGGTTGTGGAGGCCGTCGACGCGTGCCTCCAGGTCGTCGAAACTCTCGAACGGCTGGCGCTTGCGACCGTCGAGGACGCCGTTGCGGATCTTTTTTCCGATGCCGGGCAGGAGATCGAGCTGGTGGAGACGCAGCGTGATGGGCTGGGCGTCGTTGTAGAAGTCGACGAAACGCCCCTCCTCGGTCTCGACGAGATCCGAAACGGCGTACTCCAGTTCGGACTGGGCCCCACCGGGAAGGTCGTCGTAGTCGACTTTCCGGACGCGTTCGACAGCAGAATTCTCCAGAAGAGAGATCCGGTCGCCGATCGACACCCCAGCGTCCTCGTCGACGACCACCTCCGAGAGCTGGAACGTCTCCACGCCGAGGACGTACGCCAGCGGCTCTTTCTCGTACTGCGGGCGGTCGTCCCCGCTGCGCCCGTGCGGGAGGAAATCGAGCACTATCGCCTCCCGCTCGCGCTCTGTATCAGTCATGTTGGTACCGTACGGGGACCGCTCACTTAAACCTCTGCAGCGCTCAGGCGTACTTCCTGACGAGGTTGAGGATCTCGTCGAGTTCGTCGCCGGACAGCGAGAACCGCTCCTGTGCGTAGATGGCCCGGAGCTCGTCCCTGTCGGCCGGCTTGAGGTCGACGATCTTGTACGCCGTGGGCTCGTCGACCTTCTCGTGTTCGAGCAACGCGGCGACGAACTCCCGGGAATCCCCGGAATCCAGCGCCGCGAACCGGTTGACGTGTTCCAGCGCCCGCGCGAGTTCGTACCGCATCTCGCGGTCCTCGTCGGCGGCGCGCTCGGTCTCGATATCTGCCAGTATCTCCTTGGTCTCGGCGACCGTGAGATGTTCTTCGTCGACCTTCTCTTTGAATATAGTCATGAGGTGTGGTAGTCCAGTATCCGTTCTGTTCCCGGTTCGTCCGTGCGTGCAATCACGGAGAACAGTACCCGAGGCATACAACCAAGTCTACAGGCAAAAGTAAAAGCACCTTCGAAATCCTGTTGTCCGAGACTGTGGGGTGTAATACTGCCGGTCATAAGCCCGTGAGCACTGTCGGCACCCCGGAGGGTCGAATCGCTTCACGTCGGTACAGCCGACAGCACTAGTAGTCGCCGAGTACACCCAGTCGTCGTGCCCGCCGGGTCGAGAGGTGAAAGACCAGATAGCCGCCGGCGAGATAGCCGGCCGCAACGCCGACGAGCAAAGCGAGTTCGACCAGGGAAAACTGCCACAGCCGGGTGCCATCGACCATCGCCCGCTGGAGCAGAGCGCTCCCGTGTGCGAGAGGGAGCAGCCGGGTCCAGGGTGCGTCGAACACCGGGGCAGAGACCAGCACGATGAAGCCAAACTGGAGGAGGTTGAGCCAGTTTCCGATCCGTTTGTACAGCACCGTCAGACCCCCGGCGGCAAACCCGAGTCCCAGCACGGACGTGATCGCGAGTCCCGCGATACTCACAACGGTCACTGGCTCGATCCGGAGCGACGTGCCCGTCATCAGGAGCACCACAGCCAGCACAACTGCCGACGTGAGGAAGGTCCGAACGATCTTCGCGACGCCTTTCAACAGTGCAACGGGCGCGAAGCCGAACGGCGTCGTGATGTGTCGTTCCAGCGTTCCCCACTGCACCTCGCTGCCGATGTCGTTCGATACCGAGGAGTACGCACCGACCGAGAGCGTCCACAGGAAGTATCCGACGATGACGCCTTCGAGCGACTCGGCGAGTGCCTGTCCGGCCAACAGCCGGCCGCCGTAAAACAGCACACCGAAGAAGAAAACTGCGACGACGACGCCACCGATGGCGTTGGCCGGGTACCGGAGGAAAATCAGGAATTCGCGGTAGAGAACTGCCCGTGCCAGGTGGTAGTACGTTGCCCGACGAGGCTCCGCCAGCGGTTCGGAATCAACAGCGTCCGTCACGGTGCTCACCCCGGGTGACGCTATCTGTCACTGCGAGCCCTCGCGTGCTGTCGTCGCCCGGACGCCCTGCGTTTCGCCGGTCAACCCGACGAACACGTCCTCCAGATCCGGCTCCACCGTGTGCAGGTGCTCGACTGTGACACCCGCTTTGCGCAGAGCGTCCAGGAGCGCGTACAGTTCGTCACCGCCCGCCCGTACCTCGACGCGTCGGCGGCCGCCGGCGTGTTCGACCGCGAGGAGCTCGAACTGGGACTCGAGGCGACTCACCACCCGGTCGTCGAGGTCGCTGCTCGTGATCCGGACGGCGTTGCGGTCGGCACCGCGTAACAGTTCTTCGACCGTTCCGTCCGCGACTATCCGGCCGTCTGACAGCACGATTACCCGGTCACAGACGTCTTCGATGACACTCATGTTGTGGCTGCTGACGAAAATCGTCAGCCCCTCTTCGCGGGCAAGCCGGTTCAGCTCTACCCGGAGTGTTCTGGAACTCTCGACGTCCAACCCCAGTGTCGGTTCGTCGAGAAAGACGAGCTTCGCGCCGCCCGCGAGGACACTCGCCAGCGACACCTTCTGTTTCATTCCGCGGGAGAGGTCCCGTACAGCCGTGTCGGCGTGTTCGGCCAGGTCCAGTCGGTCGAGCAACCGGTCGTGCCGGTCGGTTATCGAATCCGGGTCGATCCCGCTGATCGTCGCGAAGTACCGGAGGTTCTCCCGGACGGTGAGCCGCCAGTAGTCGTTCCGTGCCCCCTCGAGCATCGCGTCGACGTCGCCGTAGGCTCCGTGCCGGCCACCGGTCGCGTCGGTTCCGAAGATCCGTACCGATCCTGCGTCGGGAAGCACCATCCCGAGGATGGATTTGATCAGCGTCGTCTTCCCGGCACCGTTCGGCCCGAGTAGTCCGACGACAGTGCCCTGTTCGACCGCGAAGCTCACGTCGTCGACGGCGAGGACGGCGTCGTCCCCGTCGCCGAACTGCTTGGAGACGCCGTCGACGACGAGCGCCGGTTCGGTCGCGTCACTCTCCGGTGTCCGGCCGAGAGAACCGGCAGTCTCGCCGTTTCGAGAGCGCGCCGACTGGTGCTCGCTGGCGGCGTGCTCCGGCGACTCCTCGCTCGTCGGCACCGTATCTCCCATTGCTCCTCGATACGGCCTCGACAGGCATAAACGACACCCGAACCAGCGCCGGCGGTCGAGCGGGCGAATTCGCTCCAGTGGGCCGACACGGACGACACGCCAGGAAGCTTCCAGGTCGCGCTGGAGGACACCGACACGCCGGACGAACTGCTCTTCCCACCACGACCGGCGCGGACTGTGGGAGGCGAGACCAACATTGATTACGGCCCACACCGAAGGAAAAAACGGAGCGTACGATGGATATTGCCGACATAGCCACCAGCGACTACGTCGAGGTCGACGCCGACGAGCGACTCGGGAAAATCCGCTCGCTCTTCGGACGGAAGAACCCGAAAGGCATCGTCGTCACCGAGGACGGCGAGTACGCAGGCATCATCTCACAGCGACAACTGGTGCAATCACACGTCGAGGCTGACGCGAAGGCGCGGGCGCTGACACACTCGGCGCCCAAGGTCGAGCGGACCGACGACGTGCGCGAGGTGGCGCGCGTCCTCGTCGAGGGCGGATCGAAGGTGGCACCGGTCTTCGAGGCCGACCGACTGTGGGGTATCGTCACGGGTGACGTCATCCTCGAGGCGGTCCTCGAACACCTGAACGCCCTCGACGTCGACGAGATCTACACCGCGAACGTCGTCACAGTCACCGAAGACACCCACATCGGCCAGGCGATCAACCTCTTCCGGGAGAACGGCGTCTCCCGGCTGCCCGTGCTCGACGACGCCGGCCACCTCTCGGGCATGGTCACGACACACGACATCGTGGACGTGGTCGTCCGCGGCATGGAGAAGACGACCCGCGGGGATCGTGCCGGGGACACCGACCGCATTCTCGATATCCCGGTTTCCAACGAGATGACCACTCCCGTCACGACGACGACTCACGACGAGACGGTCCGGGAGGCAGTCGAACGGATGTTCGAGCACGACCACGACGGCCTCGTCGTCACGCCGTCAGACGACGACCGCGTCGTGGCCGGTGTCATCACCAAGACCGACGTCCTGCGGGCGCTGACGTTCACCGAGGACGAACACATGGACGTCCAGATCACCAACATCGCCCTGCTGGAGACGATCGCCCGCGAGGAGATCCGCCAGCGAATCCAACAGGTGGCGGACAAGTACGGGAAGATGCAGGTCCAGCACGCCCACGTCCGTTTCAGCGAACACAAGGAGAAACTCCGCGGGACGCCCCTGATCCAGTGCCAGATCCGCCTCCGGACGAACAAGGGCCAGACCGCCGGCTCCGGCGAGGGGTACGGGGCCGACGCTGCGTTCGGTGTCGCACTCGACAAACTCGAGCGCAACGTGCTCGAACTCAAGGGCGTCCAGGCCGACGAGGAGTACCGCGGCCAACTGCTCCGCAAACTCGGCGAACTGTAGCCGCTCGTCGCGCTCGCTCGCGGCTTTCCCGTCCGCGCGACCCACAGCGAACCCGCCGGCGCGCCCCGGGGTCCGGTTCGACGGTGAAGCGAGACGACACAAGAGGTAAGACCAGTCCGAAAGTAGGTCGACCACGGGTCCCCGGAGGCGACAGACACGTGGCACACATCGAGCGGCTCAGGGTCTATCCGGTGAAAGCACTCGACGGCACCGACATCGAGGCGGCGAGGATCCGCGAGGGGGGGACGCTGTCCGGCGACAGGGAGTACGCCATGTTCGACGCCGAGGACGAGGTCGTCAACGGAAAGCGGACCGCCCGCGTCCACGACATCACGACCACGTTCGAGGCCCTCCCGGGTCGGATCACCGTCGAGACGCGAGACGGCCAGCGCCGGGAGTTCGACCTCGACGCCGAGCGAGCGCGCGCGGAGGCGTGGTTCCGAGAGTTCTTCGGAACGGAGCTGCGGCTCGCACGGGACGGCGAAACCGGGTTCGTCGACAGGCAGGGGATGGGCCCGTCGGTCGTCAGCACGGCCACGCTCGAGACCGTCGCGTCGTGGTTCGACAACCTGACCGTCGAGAGTGTCAGGCGACGGCTCCGTGCGAACGTCGAGGTCGCGGGAGTGCCGGCGTTCTGGGAGGACCGGTTCGTCGGCGAGGACGCGCCGTCCTTCCTGGCTGGCGACGTCCGGTTCGAGGGCGCCACGCCGTGTGGCCGGTGTGTCGTTCCGGCGCGCGACCCCGACACCGGCGAGGCTCGCCCCGGATTTCGGGACCGGTTCGTCGAGAAGCGCCGGGCGGCGTTTCCCGAGTGGGCCGATCCGGCGGCGTTCGATCACTACTACACCCTCGTGCTGATCGCCCGGATTCCCGACACGGACCGGGGCGGGACACTCCGTGTCGGGGACAGCGTCGAGATTGTGGAGTGACGCCGTCTGGCCCGGGACCACCCGGTGATGCCGAAAGCTTTTGAGGCGCTTGGCCCTATTTCCGGGCATGAGAGACGACGACCGCGAGGATCCCTTCGACGAGTTCTTCGAGGAGATCGAACGGATGATGAACGAGATGATGGGCGGGAACGCTGAGTTCCACTTCGAGGGGAACACTGGCACCCCGGCCACCGCGGGCGAGGACCGGACGGACGTCCACTACGACGTCCACGAAACCGACGAGTCGGTCCGCGTCGTCGCGGACGTCCCCGGCGTCGAGAAAAGCGACATCGACCTCAAGTGCGACGGATCGACGCTGTACGTCCAGGCCGGCGGGAACGGCCGCGAGTACAGCGAGCACGTCTCCCTTCCTGCTCGCGTCGACGAACACTCCGCGGACGCCACCTACAACAACGGCGTCCTCGAGGTGACACTCGAGAAGGCCGGGGACTCGACGAGCATCGACATCTGATCGCCGACTCCCGGGACGGCGTCGCTACCTGTCCTCGCCGCGACCGTCCCCGCGCTTGCCTGTCGCACCTCCGTGGCGTGTCACGTCTCTGTTGTCTGCCGGATCAGCGCCGCCAGGTCGTCCCAGAAGCCAGGTTCGTACTTGGTGGCGTCGTCGATGGTCGGTCGGGCGTTGGTCTCGTTGACCACGGCGCGGTCGTCGGTCACGAGCAGGTCGACACCGAGGAAGGGGATGGCCATCGCGTCGGCGGCGCGCTTGGCGAGGGTGCGCAGGTCGTCAGGCAGCGCCACGCCCGTCGCCTCCGCGCCCCGGTGGACGTTGTGTTTCCACTGGCCTGCCGCCAGCGCCTCGCCGGGCAGGCGACGTTCGACGGCGCCGACGTACTCGCCGCCGACGAGCATCGCGCGATAGTCCCGGGCGCCCGGCAGGTACTCCTGGACGAGAAAGGAGGCGTCGCCGACCGCACGGTAGTCGTGGACGAGGTCGAGGTAGTCACAGAGCCCGAGAAACGAGTCGAGGTCGTGTGCCTTCGCGACGCCGACCCCGCGCGTGACGGCGTTGGGTTTGACGACGACTGGCGGGTCGAACCGCTCGAAGGCACCGACCAGATCGTCTTCGTCGACGGGATCCGACACGACGACCGTTTCGGGCGTGGGTAGCCCGGCGCGCGAGAGACGGGCGAGCGTCTCACCCTTGTGGCGCGACCGCAAGATTGCCTCGCGGCCGTTGACCCACGGCACCCCGAGGAGTTCGCTCGCCACGCCGCCCTCCGCGAGACGCGGAGGGAACACGAAGCCGGCGTCGAACTCGCCCGGGACGGAATCGAGCGGGATGGTCCGCTCGGCAGTGGGGACGTGCTCGGCGTCGATCCCCCGTTCGGCGAGGGGTGCCTGCATCCGCTCGTAGGTCTCGGCGTCGGTCGCCACCGCCAGGCGGTGCATGACCGAGTGGTACGACCGCGGGTTCAAAAGGGTTCGGCGTGGCTCCTGTCTACGCGATCAGTTCGTTCTCGCCGCGCTCGACGACGACCCGACAGGGCGGCGTGATCTTGTTGTAGGCCCGGCGGAACGCCTCCTTGATCTCCTCGGCCTGGTCGACCTCACACCAGGCGGTAAAGAGCTGTTCGCCGGCCTGTATACGGGCAGCGGTGCCGACGATTTTCCCGAACGACTGGCGCATCCCGTCGGAGACGCGGTCGGCACCGGCACCGGTCGCCTGCTTGTTCTCCCGGAGGACCTGGTGGGGGAACTTCCGGAGGATCATCGTGTAGTTGCCCTCGCCGAGTTCCTTGATCAGGTGGCGGTTCGCCGAGAGGCGGGCGGACTCCAGCGACCCGTGGCGGAGCTGGACGGTCTCCTCGACAACCAGCGAGATCTGGACGGGGTAGTCGTCCGTGTCGACGTCTCTGTCGCCCATCTTGTGCTGTGCGATCTTCGATCCGGGAATCCCCGTGATGTACTCGCGCCGGGTGTAGGCTGGCTTGTCGATGTCCCGGTACATCGAGGCTGGCTTGTCGGACATGGTCTTGCCCTACAGGAAGCCAACGCCGCAGATAAAGCCTTTGAAGCGGTTTGACATCCGCGGTGTGTTCCCGGTGACGTCGACATTACGCCGGGTTTTTCTCTCTGGGAACCCTCGATAGAGACGACATGAACATGCTCGTCGACGGCGAGTGGCGAACACGCACCTTCCAGGCGACAAACGAGGACGGCGAATTCGAACGCGGGGAGACCGTCTTCCGGAACGCCATCCGGGACGACCCGGACGCCCGCTTCCAGCCCGAGGCCGGACGGTACCACCTCTACGTCTCGTACGCGTGCCCGTGGGCCCACCGGACGTTGCTTGTCCGGTCGCTCACGGGACTGGAAGGGGCCATCTCGGTCGACGTCGTTGATCCCGACCGCGAGGCTGGCGGCTGGCGGTTCACCCCAGAGAAGGCCGGATGTACGCCCGACACGGTAAACGGCAGCGACTACCTCCGGGAGGTCTATCAGACGGCCGACGACGACGTAACCTGTCGCGTCACGGTGCCGGTCCTGTGGGACAGGAAAGAGGAGACCATCGTCAACAACGAGTCCGAAGAGATCCTCCGGATGCTCGACACCGAGATGGGCGAGGTGGCCGAACGCGACGTCGACCTCTACCCCGAGAGTTACCAGGACGACGTCGACCGTATCATCGAAGAGATCTACGAACCCATCAACAACGGCGTCTACCGGGCCGCGTTCGCCGAGAGTCAGGCGGCCTACGACCGCGCGGTCGAGACCCTGTTCTCGGCGCTGGATCGCTGGGACTCGGTCCTGGCAGATCAGCGCTACCTGGCCGGTGACCGCCTGACGGAAGCCGATATCTGTATGTTCACGACGCTCGTGCGCTTCGACCAGGTCTACCACACTACTCCCACTACCCTGCGTGGACTGGACGTGCCGTTCGACGACTACCGGGAAGACGACTGGAAGCGACTCACCGAGTACGAGCACTTACACGCCTATCTCCGGGACCTGTACCAGACTGACGGCGTTGCCGAGACTGTCCACCTGGACCACATCGCCGAACACTACGGCAGCCCCGGATCGCCCGACGGGTTCGATCCGTACGAACTCGGCGAGGTGGATCTGAAACTGGACGAACCCCACAACCGCGGGAGGCTGTCGGCGAAACCGCTTCGATAGGGACGGTCCTAGGTTTCGGGGAGCCAGTCGGGCGTGTCCACCTGTGTCTGGCCGACCGCCGTGTGGACGTACCGGTACTCGACTGTCGCCTCGGTGTACACCACCGTCGTCTCGACCTGGAGAATTCGCCCGTTTTCAGCGACGACAATCCGTCCGGTTCCGGATTCGGGTGTCCCGAACGACTGCGAGATGGTGTTCCCGTACACGCCCGTCACATCGTAGACGGTGGCCGTGGTTCCGCCCAGCCTGACGGTTCCGTTCGGTTCGAACCTGTACAACAGGAGCTGGGACTTGAGGGGACCCCTGTCTATCGACCGGGCCACGACCAGGAACCGAGCGTCCGACTGATCGATGAGCGTCTCGTCGGTCGTATTCCACTGTGAGAACGTTCCGTCGGCGAAGAATATCTCCTGATTGCCGGCGACACCGTCGAGCGAGGCGTACAGCCGTCGTGCGCCCGCGTCGAGTTGCATGTCGAGGCTGCTGTTCCCGACCCCGCTGTCGCCGGATTCGGCCACCACGGCACGGTACGCGACTGTCGTCGTGGGGCCGGTCAGAACAGCCCTGTAGTGGGCACGGAGTGCGGCAGACGCGTTCTCGGGACCGGTCTCGGTCCACCCGACCGGGTACGATCCCGCCCCGGACGTGGCCGTCGAAGTCGGCGTGTCCGTCGGCGTCAGCGTCGGCGTCGGCGTGTCCGTCGGTGCCGGCGTAGCCGTCGGTTCCGGGGTCGCGTCACCGTCCGACGCGAACCCGGCACACCCCGCGAGGACGAGGAGTACTGCGAGGACTGCCGTGGCGAGGACCCTGTGATCCATACCGACACTGCTGTCTTGGCTGTTATTAGCCCTGTGTTTCGACCGTGGCTCCGAGCTAGAGTCGGTCTGTGGGTCGTCCGATCGTACTGTGAGCGCGTGATACTGCCGGTCACAAGCCCGTGAGTAATTTCGACCCCTGGGGTCGAGCATCTGCACGAAGTTACAGCCGACAGTCTGATTATCCCGCCGCGTGGGACGGTACACGAGGCTCGAGGAATGGACGAGATGTTCACAGGTCCGGTCAGTCGATCCGTCAGACAGCAGTCCGCGGTTCCAGGTGGGTGGCACCCGTGAGTTACGAACGGTCCGTCTCCGCCCAGCCACACGACCTGACGCCGGAGTCCGTCTGGTCGATCGACCTCCCGCCGATCAGGGTCGGGTCGGGGGCAATCGGAGAACTGGGGTATCAGCTCTCGCGGCTCGGCGTCGACGGGGACGGCCGGGGGTTGCTCGTCACCGACGAGACGCTCGCGTCGCTGGGCCACGCCGACCGCGTCGCCGACCACGTCGAGGACGCCGGCTACGACGTCGACATCTACGACGAATCCGAGCGCGAACCCTCGATCACGAGTGTCGAAGCGTGTATCGACTTCGTCCGCGAGGAGACCGACGACGGCTACGACTTCTACGTCGGCCTGGGGGGCGGGAGCTGCATGGACACCGCGAAGACGACCCGCGCGGTCCTCGCCAACGGCGGCAGCGTCCTGGATTACGTCGCCGAACCCACTGGGGCGGGCGAGGAACTGACCGAGCGTGGCCCGCCGCTGGTGTTGATCCCGACGACCGCCGGGACGGGATCGGAGGTGTCCGCCGTCGCGGTCCTCTCTGTCGAGGAGCAAAACATCAAGGAGGGCATCTCGGACCCGTCGGTCCGGGCCGACGCCGCGGTACTGGATCCGACACTGACGACCACGCTCCCCCCCGAGATGACGGCAACCACCGCGATGGACGCGCTCGGCCACGCCATCGAGGGGTACACGACACAGGCCTACGACGAACTGCTGCGACCCCGGGACGCCGGGAACCGCCCCGTCTACGCCGGCCGAACCGACTTCACCGAGCTGTTCAGCGAGGCAGCCATCGAACTGCTCGCTGGCAACGTCCGGAAGGCCGTCAACAACGGCGAGAACCTCGCGGCGCGGGAAGCGCTGTTGAAAGGGGCACTGTACGGCGCCATCGCCGGATTGACAGCCGGCGCGCACCTCTGTCACGCGATGGCCTACCCTGTGGGCAACCGCTATCACACCCACCACGGGGAGACAATCGCCGTCCTCACCCCGGCGAGCACGCTGGGATACAACGTCGCCAGCGACCCGCCGCGCTTCGCCGAGGTGGCGGCGATGCTCGGTGCGAACACCGACGGAGTGGGGACCCGCGACGCCGCGGACCTGGCCCGCGAGACGTTCGTCCGCCTCCAGCGGGACCTGAACGTCCTCCCGAGCGGTCTCCACGAACTCGCTGGCGTCACCGAGGAGGACGTCGACTGGCTGGCCGAACGAACAATCGAGACGCAGGAACGACTGCTCCGTCCCAATCCCCGACCAGTCACGAAAGCGGATGTCGCCGACGTCTACCGCGACGCCCTGCACAACTGGGATTGACATCCTCCCCGCGCTGAAGCGCGAGGATTCCAACGCGGGACAGCGGGCCGGTCCCGCGCCCCCGTTGGTAACAATTGCGGTCGAACGGCCCCCGGTCGACTACTCGGATTCCACTTCACCTTCGAGGTCGCCGCTCTCGGCTCCCGTACCGTCTCCGCTGGCACCGCTGCCGTCGCCGCCGCTGGACTTGATCGCCTCTGCCTGCTGTTCCATCTCCTCGACGTCGACCTCGGCGGCCATGTCGATGTCTCCCAGGATTTCCTTGATTTCGTCCAGGCCGAGGAGTTCACGGGTCTCTGCGTCGAACGCCAGACTGTCCAACTGCTGACCGTTCGTCGACACGTCGCTCCCCGAGATGTGTTTCCCGTACCGCCCCACCAGCGACGTCAATTCCTGGGGCAGGACGAAGGTGGTACTCTCGCCCTGACCGATCGCCTCGAGGGTCTCCATCCCCTTTTCGATGATGGCCCGTTCGCCCATCGACTCGGCCGACTTGGCTCGCAGCACTGTCGAGATCGCGTCCCCTTGCGCTTCGAGGATCTGGCTCTGCTTTTCGCCCTGTGCTCTGATGATGTTGGACTGCTTGTCCCCCTGGGCGGTCTCGACTGCACTCCGGCGTTCGCCCTGCGCCTCGAGGATCATCGCACGGCGCCGCCGCTCCGCGCCGGTCTGTTTTTCCATCGCCTCCTGGACGACCGAGCTGGGATTGACCTCCCGGACCTCGACCGACTCGACGCGGATCCCCCACTCGTCGGTGGGCTCGTCCAGTTCCGTCTGAATGCGGGCGTTGATGACCTGGCGCTTGTTGAGTGTCTCGTCGAGTTCCATGTCACCCAGGACTGCCCGGAGTGTGGTCTGGGCGAGGTTCGAGACGGCCGTTTTGTAGTCGTCAACCTGAAGAAACGCCCGCTCTGGGTCCATCACCCGCATGTAGACGACGGCGTCGGCCGTCACGGGCGAGTTGTCCCGCGTGATCGCCTCCTGGCGCGGGACGTCCATCGTCTGGGTGCGCATGTCGAACCGGTACGTCCGCGAGATGAACGGCGGAATGACGTTCAGGCCCGGTTCGAGCAGGCCGCGGTACTCCCCGAAGACTGTCAGGGCCTCTTTGTCGTACGCGTCGACCAGTCGGACACTCTTCCAGACCGTTATCACTGCCAGCACCAGTACCAGAAGGGCAACGATTCCGGGGACAGGAACGGAAACCTGCAGCGGGACCGGATTGTACATTCGTCTGGCGCCACTACGCGACCGACGGTGATGAAATGGCGATATTTTCACTCTCGAAGTGTTTTTCATTAAGTGGATTATCCCGAGGACGGCCCGGTTGGGTGGTGAAATCTCGCGTCAACAGCCGATGGCCGTCCGCCCGAGCGATCCGGTCCGCAACCGAACCCCGTCTTCATTACCGTCCGGCGAGTACCGCGTGGTATGGCCTGGCACGTCACACTCGACCAGGACACGCACGAGGAGGCACGGGAGACGTTCGCCTGGGAGTTCCCCGACGGGTACAACATCGCGGCAGACTGCCTTCGCAAACACGAGGAACGCGACCGGCCGGCGCTCTACCAGGCGTCTCCGGACGGACGGCGTGAAGCCTACACGTTCCGGGAGTTAGACGAGCGGTCCTCGCAGGTGGCCCACGGGCTAGCCGAGCGGGGAATCGGCCGCGGCGACCGCGTGGCTGTGGTCGTCCCGCAGAAGCCAGCCAATCCGCTGACACACCTCGCGTGCTGGAAACTGGGCGCGGTTTCCCTGCCGCTGTCAGTGCTTTTCGGTCCCGACGCGCTCCAGTACCGCATCGAGGACAGCGGTGCACAGCTCGTGGTCGCCGACGAGCAGATCCTCGACGACGTCGCGTCGATCCGGGGTGACTGCCCGGACCTGGCCCACGTCGTGGCAGTGGACACCGGAGACCCACCCGGGGACGTCGACCAGTTCGAAGCCCTCACCGCGGACCAGCCGACCGACATCGACCTCGCCGAAACCGACGCGGACACGCCCGCGACCGTCCTCTACACGAGCGGATCGACGGGGCCGCCGAAGGGTGTCCTGCACGGCCACGGCGTCTGGATCGGACACTGTCCGGCGTTTTATATGTACTTCGAGCGTGACGTGTTCGACGGGACGTTCTGGACGCCGGCCGACTGGGCGTGGATCGGCGCGCTGGGCGATCTGGTCTTTCCTGCCTGGCACTACGGCCGGCCGGTCGTCGGATATCCGATGGGCGGGTTCGACGAAACGACTGCGTTCGAGTTGCTCGCGGAGTTCGACGTCACCCACGCGTTTCTCCCGCCGACGGCCATCCGCATGATGATGTCCGTCGAGGACCCGACAGAGCGGTACGACCTCGCGCTCCGGGCGATCTGTTCGGGCGGCGAGCCGCTCACCCCCGAAATCCTCGACTGGGCCCGGGACGAACTCGCGGGCGTGGCGATCAACGAACTCTACGGGCAGACAGAGGCGAATCTGCTCGTGACCAACTGCCGGGAGTGGTTCCCGGCGCGGGCCGGGAGTATGGGCAAGCCCGTCCCCGGCCACGAGGTCGCCGTCGTCGACAGGGAGACAGGCGAGCGGCTCGGCACCGACGAGGTCGGGATGATCGCTGTCGCGCGCGAGAACGACCCCGTGGTTTTCCAGGAGTACTGGAAGGCACCGGAGAAGACCGCGCACGCGAGCGTGACAGGTCCCGAGGGCGTCGAGTGGCACCTCACCGGTGACCTCGGCTCCCGTAGCGAGGAGGGGTACGTCTGGTTCAAGGCCAGGGACGACGACCTCATCATCACCTCGGGATACCGGGTCGGGCCGGGCGAGGTCGAGAGTGCGATCCTCGAACATCCCGGCGTCGAACAGGTCGGTGTCGTCGGCGTCCCAGACGCGACACGCAACGAGATAATCAAGGCGTTCGTCGAGCCCGTCGCGGACACGACAGGGAACGACGCGTTGCGCGAGGAGATACAGGAACTGGTGCGCGAGAGCCTCGCAGCCCACGAGTATCCCCGCGAAATTGCGTTCGTCGACGCACTGCCGACGACCACGACCGGGAAGATTCAGCGCCGGAAGCTGCGAAACAGGGAGACGTAAACTACCCCGCCCGACTCCCTCGCGCCTGCGGCGCTCGGTCGTTGAGAACAGGGCTTGCCCTGGACCGCTCAGGTGAGCGCCTCGGCCCGGCAAACTTAAGCGCCAGACCCACGTTTGTCGAGGTGAACGGCAGTTTTATATGATACAGCGTGACTCGCTCGCCCGGCTGACGCTGGATACGCTCCCCTTCAACATCGCGGTCCTGGACGACGAGGGGAGGATCCTGTTCACCAACCGGGCCTGGAACGAGTTCGCCGGGGTGGGGCCACAGCAGCGCGACGAACTGGTCGGGATCAACTACTTCGACCAGACCGACACCGAGGCCGACGAGTACGCCGCTCAGGCGCTGGACGGCTTGTACTCCGTCATGGAGGGAGAGCGTGAGATATTCACGCTGGAGTATCCCTGTCACTCGCCGGACGAGAAGCGGTGGTTCCTGATGCGCGCGGCACCCCTCCCCGGACACGACGAGGGGAGCGTCGTCGTCGCGCACATCGACATCACGCAGCGCAAACTCGCAGAACTGCGCGCCCGCGACAAGCGCCGCGAACTCGAGCACCTGATGGACCGCATCGACGGCCTGGTCCAGGAAGTCATGGAGTCGGTACTCCAGGCTGACACCCGCGAGGAGGTCGAACGAACCGTCTGTGAGCGCCTGTACAGCGTCGAACCGTACGTCTGTGCCTGGGTGTCGCAGGTCGACCTGCGAACCGAGACCCTCTCGCCGACGGCGACGGCCTGCGAAACCTTTCCGGAAGAGGCCGAGCTCGCGCTGGGTACTGACGACCCCGTCGTCAGAGCCGCAGAGACCGGCGAGCCACAGGTCATCCAGGACACGGCCGAAGCGGGACTCGCAGACGTCCACCGGACGACACTGCTCGACGAGCCGGGCGCAATCGCCGCTTTCCCGCTGGTCTACGGGGAGACGGACTACGGGGTGTTGACCGTCGCCGCGACCGAACGGAACGCATTCGACGAGCGCGAACTCGCGGTGTTGAACGTCCTCGCGCGCGCCGTCTCGACTGCGATCAACGCCGTCGAGGGCCGGCGCATCCTGACGACCGACAGCGTCGTCGAGGTCGAGGTGGGCGTCTCCAACGAGGGACTCTTCTTCGGCGATCTCTCCACAGAGTTCGACTGCACGCTCACCTACGAGGGGTCACTGTACGAGGACGACGGCTCGGTCGTGATGCTCTTCGTCGTGGAGGGTGCCGATCCAGAGGCCGTCGTGGAGTCGGCCCGTGACCGAGCGAACGTCAGGGCCGTGACGCTGGTCAGCGGCGGCGACGAGCGGGGCGTCGTCGAGTTCACGATCGCCGACCCGCCAGTGATCTCGGAGTTGGCCGAACGCGGCGTCGAGACGACGAGCATCGTCGCCGACGGCGGGCAGATCCGCGTCACGCTCGAACTGCCGGCCAGCTCCGACCCACGGTCGGTCATCGAACAGCTCACCGACCGCTACCCCTCGACGGACCTGCTGGCCCGCCACGAGCGCGAGCGGACCGAGCAGACCAAACAGGAACTGGTCGCCGACATCGAGGGCCGGCTGACCTCCCGGCAGCAACTGGCTATCCAGAAGGCCTACCTCGGGGGCTTTTTCGACTGGCCCCGGTCGATCTCCGGGGAGGATCTCGCCGAGTCGATGGACATCTCGCCATCGACGTACCACCAGCACCTCCGGGCCGCCGAAAAGAAGGTCCTCGCCGCCCTGTTCGAAGAGTGACAGCCGGATATGCGGTACGGAACACAGATCGAGGACGGGACTATCTACGTCGGCACCGACGACGGCCGGTTAGCGGTGGGATCCGTCGGGACCGCCCTGGAGATTGTCGGCGGGCCCTCCTGGACGATCACGTACTCGACGGAGTACAGGAAACGCCATCCCGACGCGGCCACCGCCGACGAGGGTCTGACGGTCGACGTGGTGGACATGATGCAGGCGATGACACACTCCGAGCGGTTCGTCGAGACGCTGGCCGCACAGCCCGCCGAACCGACGGCCGGTGACGACGTCTCGCCGCGCCTGGGGCTGTTCGTCGGCAAACTCCTGGAGAACCTGGAGAGCGGCGTCGACTAGCGGAACTCCTCGAGTGTACACTGGCGAGATACCTGTCGGTCACCCTCCCGTGTGCGTCTCTCGGTCGGGACAGCGTCCGACTCGTCTGCCGTTGCCGGGTCGTCCCAGCTATCGAGCGCGGCCTGCTGGCCGGTCCCGAACGAGAGATTCGAGACGCGGACGCCGAGTTTCCGGACCGCCACGTCCTCGAACTCACCGAGGAGATCGAGGGCAACCTCCCGGACGAGGTCGCCGTCGTCGACCGGCCCCGGGAGCGATTCGGCCCGCGTGTGGACGTCGAACGGCGGCGTCACGACCTTGATCCCGATTGTCCGGTAGAGCGCGTCCTGGCTGGTCGCCCGCTCGGCAACCGCCGTGGCCAGCGAGCGAACCCGCTCGCGCTTCTCCCCCGAATCGGCGGTCGCCTCGGTGAACGCCGACTCCCGCGAGAGGCTCTTGGGATCGCCCCTGGGTTCGACCGGGCGGTCGTCCTCGCCGCGGGCGAACCGCCACACCTCCAGCCCGCGCTCGCCGAACTGCCGTTCGATCGCCGTCGGATCGGCTGCCGCGAGGTCGCCCGCCGTCTCGACGCCGGACCCGCGCAACTGGCTGGCCGTCACCGGCCCGACGCCGTGGACCGACTCGACGGGGAGCGGCTCGAAGAACTCCCGAACAGATCCCGGCTGGACCACGACGAGCCCGTCGGGTTTCTCGTGGTCGCTCGCGACTTTCGCGGCGCTCATTGTCGGTGCGACCCCGACACTCGCCGTGACCCCCACCTCCGTTTCGATCCGCGATTTCAGCTCCCGTGCAAACTCCGCCGGGTCGCCCTCCCAGCCCACCCGGTCGGTGGCGTCCACGTACGCCTCGTCGACGCTCACCTCCCTGACGGTGTCGGACAGTTCCCTGAGAATCTGCTTCAGATCCGCGGCGACCGACTCGTAGTACGCCATGTCGACCGGGCGGTAGTAGCCAGCCCCCGAGAGGCCCAGGTCTGGATCCGCGGCGGCGTCGACCGTCCGGGGCAACAGTTCCAGTGCCTCCGAGATTGCCTGTGCGGACTCGACGCCGTACTCGCGGGCCTCGTAGCTGGCCGTTGCGACGGCGCCGTGTGTCTCGCCGGGCTCGTATCCCATCCCCACCACGACGGGTTCACCACGGAGCAGCGGCTCACGGAGGCGCTCGCAGGCCGCATAGAAACAGTCCACGTCGACGTGACAGATCACCCGGTCGTCGTCTTCGGGCACGCCGGGCAACCGTGCGGACCGCATACCTCTCCTTGGAGCGTCGGGCTGTTAAGCCCCGCTATCCCGGACGCCGCTGTGCGGGTGGCTGTCGTTCGGTCGACCCGGTCGATCACGCCTCTGTCGACGACCGGAGACAGCGTGTCCGGCAACTGGTCAGCCGCGTCGAACGACGATCCGCCGGGCTTTTTTTGCCAGTATTCTATTATTATTTGAAATTGGAAGCTTAGATTTATAACTTCGAGCGGTCATGCCGCGAGTGATGGGTGACACCAATCGCAGTCGTCGGGATCGGAATCCCGGCACAGTCGGATCGCCGACCGACACGGAAGCGGATGACGGACGAGTCGCTCAGGCGTCCGAACCGGACGACTCCGGCGTTCCGTTCGACTACCACGACATCCTGGATCACATCGACACGCCGCTGTTCGTGACCGACGCGGAGGGCAACCTGTTGCACTGGAACAGGGCAGTCCAGCAGCTGACCGGCGATTCGGCCCGGGAGGCGAAACGGAAAGACGAGGAACACGGCCTCGTCGGCCCCGCGTTCTACCACGACGGGCGCCGGTCGAAGACTCTCGCAGAGAAAGTGGCGGAGGCGCCAGAGCGCGCAGACGCGGAGTTCGGCGTCCCGCGCGTCGAGGGCGTCGACTACACGCTGTACGCCGACGAGAGCGTGATGAAAGACGCCTCCGGCGAGGACCGGCACATCTCGTTCAGTGCCGCGCCGCTGTACGACGACGGTGCGTTCGTCGGCGTCGTAGAGATGGTCTGGGACCGCACCGAGGACGCACTCCGCCAGCAGCAACTCCAGGGGCTGGTCGGAGAACTCCAGGGGACGATGGCCGAGGTCGAGCAGGGAAACCTCTCGGCACGCGTCTCGGTCGAGGAGACCGAGTACATCGACGGGGAGTTGCTCGACGTCACCGACTCGCTCAACGGGATGGTCGGCCACCTCGAGGGGGTCGTCGACGACGTCGCTGTCAGCGCCCAGACCCTCCAGTCGGCCGCCGAGGACGTCACCGAGCGCAGCCACCAGATCACCGAGGCCGTCGAGCACACCGCCGAGGGGATCAGACAGGTCTCTGACGCCACCGACGACCAGGCCGCGAGCACCGAAGAGATTGCGAGCATGCTCGACGAGGCGACCGACA